>FXLX01000168.1 GCA_900180385.1 uncultured Candidatus Thioglobus sp.
GGAGAGAAAATATTGTGTAACTAGAAAGGAGCTCTTAGCTGCTGTCTACTTCACCAAATATTTTCGTCATTACTTACTGGGCAGGAAATTTGTCATCAGAAGCGACCATAGTTCGCTGCGTTGGCTTCTCAATTTTAAAGAACCTGAAGGGCAAATGGCAAGATGGCTCCAGATTCTCTGCTCTTTTGATATGGAGATACAGTACAGAGCAGGTCGCAAACACTCTAATGCGGACGGAATGAGTCGTGTGCCTTGTAAACAGTGCCAACACTGTGGAACATCGGAAGACACGGATAGTAAACATACCATTCATACAGCAGTCAGTCAGAAGAGTGACATAACTCATAGCGGTGACATGAGCTTAGTGAATGCACAGCAGAGCGACCGTAACATCCAGAAAATGAGACAATGGGTTGAAAAGGGCACAAAACCGTCATATGACAACATTAGAGGGGAAAATTATGTAATGCAGTCTTTGTATAGCCAATGGAACAAACTTGTTATTCATGAAAGTTTGTTGTGCAGAGAATGGAAGGTGATAGGCACCACAATGTCAAGCTTTCAAGCTATAGTGCCACTAACACAGAGACGAACGGTGTTAAGTCACTGTCATGATATCCGACCATCTGGCCACTTGGGTGTTAACAAGACACTGAGTAAAATAAGACAGAGTTATTATTGGCCCGACTTACAGAACGATGTTCGAAGATATGTAGCAGGGTGCGATACCTGCTGGAAGAGAAAACACCCAGCCAAAAAGAAACAGGCACCTATGCAAATGGTAAAATCGGGGGTTCCAATGCAGAATAAGAGCAACGGATATATTGGGTGAGCTTCCGGAGACAGAAAATGGCAACAAATATATACTTGTGGTCTCAGACTATTTCACGAAATGGACAGAAGCCTTCGCTATGGCAAACATGGAAGCAGGAACCGTTGCCAGAATAATGGTAGAAGAGGTTGTAACCCGGTTTGGGGTCCCCCATGTCATCCATTCAGATCAGGGGCGACAGTATGAAAGTCGGTTGTTTCAGGAAATGTGCCAAATGCTGGGTACAACCAAAACAAGGACGACACCATACCATCCAAAATCCGATGGTATGGTGGAGCGCTTTAACCGGACACTGGAAACAATGTTAAGCGCATATGTTTCAGACAATCACAAGGACTGGGACAGACAACTTCCGTATGTAATGATGGCATACCGTGCTACGGCACATGAAACCACAGGTTTCAGCCCAAACATGCTAATGTTGGGCCGAGAGACATCAACTCCTTTAGATCTTGTTTATGACATGCCCCCTGGGATAAAACCTGTTCCTGCAAATATGTGGGTGTGGGAACTTCGGGAGAGAATAGAAGAGGCACATACTTTGGTCAGAAAATATTCAGAGGGTAGTATTTTGCGACAAAAGACATACCATGACAAAAGGGCCTCATGGGAACGTTTTGAAGCCAATGACATAGTTTATGTGTTCTTCCCTCAGAAGAAGAAGGGATGTACACCAAAGTTCACATCATTTTGGAGGGGACCATTTAACATTTTGGGAAAACTTTCAGAAGTTTTATATGAGGTTGATTGTGGTAGAAAG
>FXLX01000169.1 GCA_900180385.1 uncultured Candidatus Thioglobus sp.
TTGAAA
Source organism: uncultured Candidatus Thioglobus sp. (assembly GCA_900180385.1). Taxonomy (GTDB): domain Bacteria; phylum Pseudomonadota; class Gammaproteobacteria; order PS1; family Pseudothioglobaceae; genus Thioglobus_A. Next base: position 7 of record FXLX01000169.1, read on the forward strand.
ATTTAAAAATTACAAAATTTTTGAAGTTTTGAAATTTTTTGTCCAATGAAAAAAAGGTTCAAAGGTCAGTTCAATAGTCTGTCGTGCAATAGTCTCTTAGTTTAAACATATTTTATTAATTAATTCAATATAACATTACAATATTCAGCTATATACATTACATAATAAGAAGTAATTAATAGGATTGGGAAACAAGTTACAAGAACTTATATTAATCCCTATCCGTAGGAATAAATTTCATATATAATATACTGTGAATCTCTAAGGGGAGAAGCAAATAGAACTAACTAACAAATTTGATATAAATTACAGAAGGTATAAGAAGATAAAACAAAGAAAGTGATCTGGTGTTTGATGTAAAAAATGTTTGATTCAAAGTAATTAAAAAAGAAGAAAGAAATAAGGGAACTAGGTACTGCTGATGTTAGATGAAACGTTTACTGTTTATTATAAACTTTTGTACATTTAAAAATAAACTGTTATTTTGATCGTCTGTGAGGTCAGGTGATCCAAAAAGTAAACGGTCAACTGTCAAGTTCATAGGAATATCAATTGATTCGATATACCGATTTCTCGAATCGTTGAATCTATGACAATAAAAAAGATAATGCGAGTTAGTTTCAGGGACCCCTTGATGACAACTACAGTTGGGCGAATCTACTACATTTTTTAGGAATAGATGATGGTTTAGAGAGCTACATGCAGTTCGTAATCTCATGTGAAGGATTTGTCCAATTCGAGTTCCTGAGTAATAATAAATAGGTTTCTTTATACATTTTGATTTATAATAGGATTTGAGAGATGAAGGAGACTTGCTATCTCTTATTGAAGTGGGTTCGCTGTTCCATAATCTTACAGTAGAGGGTAGAAAATAATTATTATACAAGGTTGTTCTAGTACGTACTGGGGGGATACTTACGGCCTGTCTAGTGTTGTAGTCATGAATATTTTCAAAGTTACACGGAACAATTGCACTAAGGTAAGGAGGAACAAGACCGTTTACCATTTTATAAAAATATATTTTTTTGTGATTTTCCCGTCTTGCCTGTAACGCCTCCCAACCCGTCTCTTTATATAAACTATTAATAGATACTAACCGAGTTCCCCCAGTGACGATTCTAGCAGCCTCTATTTGAACATTTTCTAATTTATTTATCAAGAACAATGTTTTATTATCCCATACGACGTCTGCATATTCCAAAATCGGCCGAATGAAGGTAAGATAAATCTTTTCTAAGGTTTTCCTATCTAGAATAAATTTGAATTTTCTTAGTATGTTAACTCTGATAAAAGCTTTCTTTGTTATTAGATCAATATGTTTTTGCCAGCTACCGTCATTTGAAATGTCTAAACCGAGATGTTTATGTTCTGTAACTTGATTAATTATTGTATTATTCATTATAAGGGGCGGATGAAAGGGTTTGTTAATCTTTCTAGTGATCGTCATAGTTTCTGTTTTTTGAGGGTTAAAGTTTACTAGCCACTTAGTGGACCATGCATGAATTGTTGCCATGTCGTTATTTAAAGTTATTGCCGATTCACGAGGGTTATCAACAATAACATACAAGCTAGTATCATC
>FXLX01000170.1 GCA_900180385.1 uncultured Candidatus Thioglobus sp.
TCTCAAATATATTTAAGATTGGTCAAAAAGATGGCTTGTAAAATTTAACCCAAGTAAGACTGATATTATGGTTTTCAGTGCTAATAATCAGCAGAATGACTTGACTTTTGATTTTAATAGTACACTTATTCAAACAGTAAACACTCACAAACATCTAGGAGTAATTTTTAGTTGTGATTGTAAGTGGACTAAGCATATTAATACCATAATTGAAAGAGCTTCAAAACAATTAAATATTTTGAGAAAATTAAAATTTAAACTTAATAGGCAATATCTGGAAAATATCTATATTACATTTATTAGACCTATATTAGAATATGGATCTGAAGTGTGGGATAATTGTGGACAAATAAATTCGGACAGATTAGAAAAAGTTCAACTTGAAGCTGCGCGTATTGTTACGGGATTACCATCGTTTGCCAGTATACATTCTATTTATATCGAGACGGGGTGGGAAAAGTTGAAAACTAGAAGGGAGGTAAGAAAATTGGTCCTATTTTATAAAATCGTTAACGGTCAAGTACCTGATTATTTAACAGAATTGGTACCACCTACAGTCGCTGACACTAATAACTATAATTTAAGGAACAGACTAAATATTTCACAACCATCATACCGATTATCTACATATCAACAGTCTTATTTTCCAAGTACGATTAAATCATGGAACACTCTAGATCTGAACCTTCGTCAACTGCCGACACTTCCGTCTTTTAAATCCAAATTGCAACAAAAATATTTTCAACCGAAAACTGTACCTTCTTACTTTTCTTTTGGAGACCGATATCTTAGTGTATTGCATGCTAGGCTTAGAAATAAATGTAGTTCTCTAAACAGCGATTTATTTAAATCGAATTTGGTGCCTAGTGCTTCTTGTTCGTGTGGATATAAAAACGAATGTTCCGAGCATTTTCTATTATATTGTAATAAATTCAATTTACTTAGAAATAACATGCTCATTGAATTAAATATGCTTGATATGAGGGGTCTACCGGTAAATATCGATATTTTGTTATTTGGAAATGATGACCTGTCTGTAGAAATAAACACGTTTATATTTTCATGTGTACAAAAATACATAAAAGATACACGGCGTTTCTCTTGAACTAACAAGTCAACATGCAACATTATTGACAATTGTCAACATTGTGTACTTCTACATGTACGTATATTCTTTTCTTGGTCGCACTTGGGGTATTGATTGATTGACGTGTCACAAGTCGATGAAATATACATGTGTTATTCAGTTCAAATTGTACTTACCTAGGTATGCAAGATCCCAAATCCCAACATATAAACTATGCCTAATCGTAATACGATCCAAGTATGCAACACACATACACCACGTGTTTAAGAATTGTCTTTTGAGGTGTGCTCGATTTGCCATATATTATACCTTAGCACACAGTATGTTTCATCGACTTTTGAAATTTGCATTTTTCGTTCTATTGTATGTTTTTTTTTCTTTTCTTCTTCTTCTTCGTCTTCATATTCTGAACAAATATTTTATTATTATGTATTTAATGCTGTTCTGATTATATGTAAATTAATGTAACTTTTTTAGAAGAAATTTCTAAGTT
>FXLX01000171.1 GCA_900180385.1 uncultured Candidatus Thioglobus sp.
AAGTTTAATAAAGAAGCGCGTTTTGTGCATGAAAAAAAAGAAGAAATATCACTGCACTGAAAATCAAAACTTAAATCTGAACACTGAAAGGCACCGACAAACGAGCCTGTGAATAGGGTTTTTGATTATTAGATTATTTGGCAATTTAAGTGATAATTTTATTTACAGGGGTAATTTTTCCTGATTATCTAATTCCCAGTCATTTCTGATTATTTGAGTATCGCGTTTAGGGAAAAATTAATGATTACTGTGGCAAAACATATGATTATATTAGTGATTATACGATCCCTGGCTACCCCTTACGCAGGGCCTCACAAACTGTTCAAAAGCTTTTTGAAGTTACCCTGCTGTATCTTTACTGTCGCCGAGAGAAAACAATCAAAGGCGGTAATTTCCTTTGAAGAATGAAACTGAAAAAAGTTGTTCAGCGGCTTTGCAATTTCGCACGCCCTTTGAACGATTTTTTTGCTTTTTAAGTCACGTACATCTTCGGCCCTTCAGTTTTATTCTGAATCCCAAGGCAGTGAAGTGTTTACACACCTTTGAAATCCAAAACACAGCTAACGTTGTAGCCATGGACGAAACTGCAATTTACGATTACGGTTCGGTAAGAATATGTCTAAATGCAAATATACATATAGCTACTTTCCTCTTTATAAACAGGTGGTGTAAAGCGAAGAAACCGTCTTTAATGCGGGAGGGGGATACCGATCCACAAGCACTCCACCACGGGATCCACCTTTTAAGAAGTTTGCCTAGAACAAGAAAAATCACATATTTTTTTTTACCTCTTTTCTGTTCGATAAAATAATGCTTATTTGATACAAAATACCACACTATCAATGGGGATTTTGTGCAGTGTCTGAAAAATGATATTTCCTAGTATACGGCGCAGTTTTCAGAGATTTCAAAAAGTCGACCTTAATGGTATTTCATATCATATAAACATAATTTTATTGAACAGAAGAGAAAATATGTGATTTTTCTTGATATAGGCGAAATTCTCGAAAAGGGGGTCCACGAATCGAGTGTTTGTGATACGGGCGTATATAGATTTCCTAATTTCCACATTTTTAAGCAATTCCCATTCCAAATTCCCTACAATTTGGACCATTTTTTTCAATTCTCAATTACATTTAACAATTCCTTTTTGCCTTTTCAATTCCCTTATCCTTCAATATTTGCCACATGTTACCCATTTCCCGAAATCTTTACCTCTTTCCCATTTCCCCCAAACCGTGCCAACTCTCCCTTTTATCCGTCCGTTCGTTCGTCTTCGCCGACATATTTTACATCAACATTTATTTCTAATTCAGCCGATGGTTTAGTATACCCCTCCACACTAAGTGGCGAGGTATTATGTGATACCCTTCGTTTGGTTTGATGTGTATGTGTCCGTCCATCCCTCTGTCCGCCCCCAATGGTTTCCAGATATAACTTGAGAACGGATTTCAAATTTTGTACTGTTGTTTGGTACCATAAAATACAGATCAAGTTCGAATTTCAGTGTGATCAGATAATTGGTTCAAAAGTTGTGACAGTTTGAAGACTGAAAATATGTGAAACGTGGC
>FXLX01000172.1 GCA_900180385.1 uncultured Candidatus Thioglobus sp.
TCGAACGCTATGTTCGAAGGTGCTTCGCACCAAGAAGATAGTGTTAGACCGCAGGTCAACTCCACCGTTCACACGGCGCGAAGCGCCGTGTGAACGCCTGCTTCAGCTGACCGTAAAAAGGGGCGCACTTTTTTGCTTCGCAAAAAATGTGACGCTTTTTACGGTCAGCTGTAAGCAATTGTTATGCTTTTCTGCCAACGCCTTTTGCCTCATTTATGCGTTTCACCAATGCTTCAATTGTGGCTTTCTTCTCGGGATATAATTCAACTAGAATGTGCTCGAAAATTTTATAGCCATCAATAACATCTGTTCTACGAACCTGAAACCCAGAATGCGTGCCATCATTACCCAGCCACTTAATAGCATTTGCAGGCTCAACAATTTCTCTAAAATTTTCGGGTAACAAATTAATTCGAGATGCTAGAGATAAGAAACTACCCTTTTCATTTACTGAGGCTACTTCCAGTTCATCGAGCAAAACTTCAAGGGCTGCACGCAAACTGCTAAGACTTGTACCTGGTGACGAGAAAAATGTAGAAAATGAAGTTTCAAGAGCCTTACTAACCCAACTAGGTGTCTCTTTTGGAGGAATAAATAATCGAAGAGGAGGCTCGAAAAACTTAACTTCAAAGTTGTCAAACCAGTCCCAATTACCTGAACCGTCATCAAGGTATTCTTGTGATACATTTCCAATTCCAACACACACAGCTCTACAACCACATGATGGTATAGTGCACTTTAGATTCATACTAAATACATACTCAATCCAATCAGGATCAAATGCAGGGTGGCTAGTGTCTATAGGGGTTTTATATTGCTTTTTAAACTGATCGTCAGAACACGATAATGAATTAGCTCCACATATTGGACATGGCCATGTAGGTATACTTTCACTACGAAAGTACGTATTAAATAATTTATCATCCATTTAAAGATTCTATCCCCCCAGGTTTATTTTGCATAACGCCTTGCTCAACGGCGTGGTAAAGCTGGCAATTTTTGTGCGTATTTTTGCACAAAAAGTGCCAGCTTTACCACGTCCGATGCAGCAACTTGTTAGCATTAGCCTTAATTTGATATATAGGTCTTTCCTTCAATTAACCCGCCATTTGAAAGTGTGATTTCTAAGCGCTTGAATAACACAAAGAAATCGGCAATATTCATGTCAACGCTAATCTCTTTAACTTGAATTGGCTCTCCAGAGGCTTGAAGCATTTCGGGGATGTCTTCGTAACCATTTAAGCCAGAGACTAAGAATTTAACGCTTACTGGGTCTCGATGCGCTCCATGATTCTCACCCGCCCACATGGAAATACCGACAACGATTTCATCTGTGATATGACCATTGTCTTTTAACCATTTAGCGGCATCAGTCATATCTGCGCGATCAGCCGCTGCGCTACCCTTTAAGTCGCCGTACTGAACTGAAGCTTTGAAAGTTTTCATTAATTTCTCCTTGATTGATGATTTGTGATGCTAACGCTTTGCTAACCGACCATTTATACGCCGTTTCGCTTCGCTGCACTCTGTATAAATGGTCGGGTTGAGCTCATCACTACCATTGTCTATT
>FXLX01000173.1 GCA_900180385.1 uncultured Candidatus Thioglobus sp.
GCGACGGCATTGTTAAATATAATTTACTAGCCTCGTATACAACAATGACGGTGACCACTTCGTTTTCTCCGGAAAACATCCATTGACAAAAGTGTTCAATTGTGTTCGGTCCGGCAAACACCAATTCGTTCTTCCCACATGCTTGGCAGATACTGTCTTTATCGACGCCTTGATCCATGCATTTAAGCACCCTCTATGTACTACACATAGATTAGGTTTATGTTCGAAAGCTCCACACCTCGGTGATTTGCAATGAATACATTCTCCGTTGTCATCCGATTGGTATCCTTGTTGACACTGGATCCTGTCATCTTGGGTACATTCAAAATCGAAAAAGATGTAAGTCTGTTTCTTCTGTCTGTCGTTGTAATCCACAGGTAGCATGTAACACTGGTGTTCAGATGGATAATAATCTTTACAAGTCTTGCAATAGACGTTTCCACAGGTATGATCTCCCACTCGTTTGTTCACGGTTTGTCCGCAGTTCTTACATTTGTAATAGGAGGTGCACGTTGAGTTTCCCAATGGCGTCGTCTTGTTGTGGAGATTAAAGCATGTTGGTCCTTTGAAGTATCGTCCACAATCTTGACAATGTATCCAATCATCTTCAGTTTGATCGTGAATCTTTCGACAATTATGGCATACGTTGTTGCAAGCGTGTTCTTCTTTGGTGTTATAACCTTTGTAACAGTTTGTACAGAAGTAGTTGCGACTCAGGAACGCAGTCATACTGGTAATCACATCGTAGTGGTTGTCATGATAGTACAAGTAGATCTTCTTCTCGGCTGTGGGTCCATGGTAAACGATTCCGTTGAAATGCTCTCTCGATATCACATGTATCTGATATCCTACCAGGAATCGTTGAAACGTTTTTACATCTTCGATTCCGCATTGATGTAGGGGTACTCCCGCATTGGCGTGTAATTCCAACGCCAACTCTTCTTGGATACGACGACCTCTTTGAATATAATTCCATTGTTCGTGTCCGTCGATCTTAGCTTTGGCCGTTACGATGGCCCTGGCACAACACATGTCATCTTTGTTTTGTATCTGGATGATGCAACGTTTATCTTTCAGGAACCTCTCCGTGTCCACGTAATCACATCTCTTTCCAGTTCCACCCTTAGGAAGGCTGACGTGTGTTATATTCAGTTGTACACAATGGTCCAGGACGAACTGTTCGTTGGACTGTAGCACTCTTTCTATTTCGGTTAGTAGTAGTTCACTGGTCAGTTGGTTCATCTGCATGAAAGGTAATCTGATGGGAAAATCCAAATCGGGACATTCAAGGGTAACTTGGACTAAATCCTCTTCCTGCATTCCTTTGGTGACATCTGTTAAAACGGAGTCAAATAGGTTCTGTAGGGTTTTCAATATGTCTGGTACACTCTGGACGTTTAATTCATTGAACGTAACTCTGTACTCGTTGGATTCGGTGTTAAATCGAGGCATCTTCTTTCCCTTCTCCTTAGTAATGGTGTAATACTGATCGGGGTGGTTGATATCCACGGGTCGATTTTGTAAACCGGCTCCACTCTGATGTTTCTCCTTCAGATGGCGATACA
>FXLX01000174.1 GCA_900180385.1 uncultured Candidatus Thioglobus sp.
AAAAGAACGCCAAAGTACATGAAAGCCTCTGAAAACGACCCCCAATAGAAGATAGATTCCTTAAAAGGCTCGCCAGACAACAACCATTCAGCACTGACAACACGATACGAAGCCGATGGATTGTCAACAGGCGCATTAGCAGACGGACTCTCAACAGACGTCTTAGCAACACAACGTTTCGTACTAAAGCGTCCGCTACTGACAATACGCCACAAAACTGCCAGGCTTCAATGGGCACGTGACCATATGGGATGGAATATCAGGTCGTGGAAGAGAGTGCACTGGTCGGATGAAAGTCGTTTTTGTTGAATCCAGTTGATGGCCGCGTCCGCGTATGGAGACCGAGAAACACAGCATTTCAACAGGAACATATTGTGGGCACAACTGCGTTTGGTGGAGGTGGTGTTACTGTTTGGGGATGCTTTTCTCTAAACTGTAAGATTGACTTGTATGTCCTTGATGGGACTTTAACAGGACAAAAGTACCGTCATCAGATCTTGCGCTCATTAGTTGTGCCTCATTTTGACTGTCATCCATTAGCAAGTCGACCAATTCTAATGGATGACAATGCTAGACCACATAACCGTATAGTGCAAGACTATCTGCAACAGGAGGCAATAGAGCTACTACCTTGGCCAGCCATGTCACCGGATATGAATCCGATAGAGCATTTATGGGACTATCTAGGACGAAAAGTGAACGCACGTACCCCAAAGTGTCAAAACATTCAGGAATTAGGGACTGCTTTGGTTCAGGGATGGCAACAGTACCCTCAACACAGACTGAGACGCTTGATTCACGGAATTAGGAGACGTTTTCAGGAACTGTACAGGATGCGAGGCGGTTATACTCGTTATTGACTTTATCATGAGTAATAATGTTGAAAATTGATTGGTTTTCATTTTCCAACCAGATTACACGTGTTTTGGTTGTGCAAGTTTATTTAACAGAAGTCCAAACTGAAACTTTTTTCACTTAATTTTTTGTTCAATTTTGCATACTCACTTCAGCGAGCTATAGTACTTCCGGTTACTAAGATTTAAAAAAATACCAGGGGTGCGTTCAACATCGTAGCTGCTAGGTTGAGCTACGTAGAAAAATCCTATTGAACGGAAAGCTAGCCTAGCCGCTACATAGCTCTAGCTAGCTTAAAAAATGTCTGCTAGCTTTTGAATCCAAGATGGCGGCTAAAACTAAATTTAATTTCGTAAGGTAAAAATAGTGGCATTGCAGGAAGTGGCAACGCTTTTAATACGGATGATAATTTATTAAGGTAACTAGACAAATACGATTAGCTAAAATGTTCCAAGAAATTATTCTATATGATTGGCGCCATATTTGTTAGCACTGCTACGTAGCTAATCGTTCAATAACGTCATGGCTAGTTTACCTAGCAGCTAGGCTAGCTGCTACGATATTGAACGCAACCCTGGTAAACTTTATCACTTGCGTCTGCGAGTCGATTGATCCTTTTTTGTAATTTACAAAGCCGGGCGCGAACCCACGTCGTATTGGTGATAGGCTTATATGAGTTGTTAGGTAATCCAACTAC
>FXLX01000175.1 GCA_900180385.1 uncultured Candidatus Thioglobus sp.
GTTTTGTTGATCATGATTGGGGGAATTGTTGAATGTTAGGGTTAGGGTTAGGGTTATGGTGCTTAACTCCACTTTCAACACTTTTTCAGTTATATTGTGGCGGTAAGTTTTATTGGTGGAGGAAATCGCCGGAGTACCCGGAGAAAACCACCGACACACTTTATCACATACTGTTGTATCGAGTACACCTCGCCATCACTGGGCATCAGCGGGATGGGAATTGTTGACCATCAGTGCTTAATTAATTACTGACTGCACTGACAAACCAAACAACCATGAGCAGTTACATTGAAATATCTTGCTATTTTCTTGTATTTGAAGAGGCAATGCGAATAATTGCTAATAGAGGTGACAGCTGACACAAATAGGTAAATGACATACAACTTGATATACTTTAGTTTGCCTCAATGTATCAAGTCCCAGGTAGTCTAGTGGTTAGGATTCCGCGCTCTCACCGCGGCGGCCGGGGTTCGATTCCCCGTCTGGGAAATATTTTTCCTATCGCATCTGATATTTATTTGAAAACGCCACTGCGTTAATTTATTTCTTTTTTTAGATTTGTTGTTTGCGATGAACCTTATGGCTCAAAATGATCGAATATGCGGTTCACAAACATTGGCATCGATACCGCCCCCCCCCCTTGGCTTTGTATTATAGATGCGCCACATATCAATATGTTTTCCACACCGTCTTCTTTTTATTCAGTCTGCACATTTATATATAAAAATGACAAGGAGTAAACGAGTAGATATACTTCTTGTATCCATCTTCGGATAGGAAGATTCAATTTTACGAACTTATTCTATTGACGATGAAATTATAGACTATCTTAATTTATGACTATGTTAGTGTGAGGGGGATGTAGCTCAGTGGTAGAGCGTTCGCTTCGCATGTGAAAGGCCCCGGGTTCGATCCCCGGCATCTCCACATTTTTTTTCGTCCTCAGTGTAATTTTGCTTTGAAGCCTTTGTTTCCTTGAAATGGATATGTAAATGTAAATGGTGCCTGTGCACCTTATTATAGGAAATAAAACCGTATTTGATAACTTTTGCATTAGCTGGAAGGAGGTATGTTGCCTTGTTGGTGTTTGAAGCTAGAACAACATATACAAAAGGAAGCAAATATAACTAAATATAAATTATGCGAACGAGAGTTTGTTTGTCTCAACTTTACATATCTCTATTTGGGCTTAAGAAATGATCTAAAAAAAATACTGCGAAATATTGTCGATCACTTCGGCAGATCAACTTCATACAATCTCTTAACGTCATATGAAGCTGTTCAACATGTATAGAATGTAAACAAGTAAACACTGGACGTTATTTCGCAACATGTGCGCTTCAATTTAGGAAATAATCTAAATAGATCTTTTTAGAAACGTAGGGGATCTCTAAAAGAGTTATTTTCTTTCATCTATCATATTGTTTTCATTGACATGTTGGGTTTCAAGAAGTCAATATGACGGCTCATTCCCACTATGACCCTTAGATACGGCATAACCAATAACAAATAACCATTGTTGAATTTACGATAAATGTTTGCTTCGACTCTC
>FXLX01000176.1 GCA_900180385.1 uncultured Candidatus Thioglobus sp.
CGTTTACTAGTGTACGTAATACCGCTTGCTCATTAACGTTTGACATTTCACAACGTGAAGCGCCAACACAAGACATACCTGTACGTACTGCTGGCCAGAACAGCAACATTTGGACCCATTCCAGGACTGCAAAAGACTCTTGAATTGAGAGAAGCTATTTTCAGTCCTGAAATGATCTGGGAGGCTGTTCCACAATGTAGATGCAGCAAATCTGAAAGAGTTTTTACTGTACCGTGCATACTGCATATAGATGCCGGCCGGGGACCAGGTGGCAATGCCTCGCTGGGTTCCCACCGGCATCCACATGCATCATGACATAATAAAGCAGAAAATTAAGCATGTTTGGATAAAAAATTGACAAGCACTAAAACAAAGAAATATATATCTAAAAGCTATATGCAAATAAAAAGAGCAAAAACAGTAGCAGAATATTTATCATCTGCATGCAGAACAGCAACATTTAGTACCATTCCAGGACTGCATTAAGCTCTTAAATTGAGAAAAACTGTTTTCAGTCCTGAAATGGTCTGGGAGGCTGTTCCACAATGTAGCAGCAGCAAATTTAAATGTTTTTTTGCCATACCTTGATGTTCTGACCTGTGGAATGTCCAGTATATTGTTGTATCTAAAATAATATTTTGAATTTCGTAAATGCACAAGGCTATGGAGACATGATGGCGACAGTTTATTCATAATCTTAAATGTTTCCAGGGCCATAGTTCTCATTCTACGAATCTGCAAGGAAGGCACCTTTGCTTTTTTCAATAAATTATCATATACAAAGCGAAGAGCTCTTTCTTGCACTTTTTCTATCTTTTTGGAATTTTTCTCCGTACAAAAATGCCAGGCCAAAGGGCAAAAGTTAAAATTACTAAGAATAAAAGTATGGAAAATTGTAAGTTTGTTTAATCTGTTCAAATAGGGGCCTAAACGTTTGATAATGTTCAGCTGTTGGGATGCCTTCCTGCAGATTGTACTTATATGTGTGTCAAAATTTAATTGATAATCGATCTCAATGCCTAGTAATTTAACACTGTCTTCACACGTTAGTTCAAAATTTTGTATATTTATAGTTGGACGTTTTTCATAGGTTTTCTTCCCCACCGCCAAAACTTGAAATTTATCAGGATTAGCCTGCATTTTGTTAATTTTGAACCATTCAATGAGATGATTTGAGTCAGACTCTAGAGTAGAAATAAGTAGATCAATGTAACTGTATAACGGAATTGCCACTGCTACGTCACAAACAGCTGTGAAGTCTGGGAAATTGCTGATAAGGGAGATAAGCTAAATACCAATATGTTTGCCTCCAGCTGAGTGATAAAAGCTTTAAATAATTGCTTATAACAGGACAAGCGTGCATGGTTCAATTAAGTGTATACCAAACATCAACATGAATTTATGAATATTTTTATATATTTAAATATTTGTTTAACCCTTGCATTCCCTTTAATGGTGGGGTCCTTGTTGTTCATGTTTTTAGTTTTTTGTGTTCTCCTATTATGTGTCTTGACTTTCTTAACTCCGTTTTGTGATTTCTGTTTTGATTT
>FXLX01000177.1 GCA_900180385.1 uncultured Candidatus Thioglobus sp.
GAAACAGATTTTTTTTCCCTCCACCAAAATCAGAATATTTTTTTCAGTAACATTGGGAATCAGAATATTTGTTTAGAAAAAAACCATAACCCCCCCTGGAAGTTAAATGGTCCGTCCCTAATTTCTTGCTGAAAAGATAAACAGTCAATTTCAGTTCTATGATTAGATTGGTTTGAGCAAAGGCTGAAATTGGATTAAAAAAAACATTTGTTATCTTCATTATCTGTGCATGCTCTCTTTGCATCTGATGCCTCATCAGGTTCACCTGCTTTAAATTTCAAAAATGAAGTTTAATGCACTTTCACATCTCCTACAAATACATGTAACAATCAGTATCAGTAATCTTATAATATTGCCTGTAAACATAATCTGAAAAAAAATGTACATATCTGTTTGAAGGATCAAATTTACCAATACCACATTTGGGCACACTGCGTGGACCTGGATCTCTGCCTGGATGGACCTTTGTACAGTTGGATTTTGACATAAATGTTTATAAATGTAAATGTTGCAAACTGAGAACAAGTATAAAGAAAAGAGCTAGGGGTCAAATAATATTCATGCACATTAATATAAACCAATGAAGGAATCTGTAAATTAAATAATGAAATGTACACACACAGATATGGAATGGTTTACACCTGGAAAATCCTGCAAGAAGTGTGACACTAAGCCATTTTCAGGCTTTGAGCTGCTACATTTTTATGAATCTGTTTTTCCTTTAATTAGGGAATCAATAAGTGAAGCCATCAAGCGTAAACTTTCAAATAGAGACTACAAAATGGAAAAAATGAGGGGTCACGTTGGAAATCTCACATGACGACATGGATGTGTGGTTCAAATGATGTTTATATCTTGGAATTTTTCCAATATGTAAGTCAACATTCACATCTAAAATACTGGAATTGAAACGAATGCAATATTAAAATACATGAGAACAATCTACAGATGTCATGCTTGCAGATATAAGCCTGAAACAAATAGAAATATCGCTATTTTTCCTTCGAAAATACACTGAAATGGTGTCTGCCTTTTGAGGTCAAAATATAGTTTTTCGCTAAGCATGCTGGGATTTGATGTTTTGTATGGGATTCCTTACTAATTTTAGAGTTTATTTTTACCATCTTTGATGTGATTGGCTAAGGGGGATGTGATTGTGTCAGTTAAATATAGAGAGGTTTTTTCCCCGCCATATTTTTAGGCGACGAGATGCTTGAAATAGGTCACTGGAAAAATACCGATTTTCACCCTTTTTCTACACGGAAAAGCTGTCAAAAACGATCAGTCATTAGCCTGTGAGAATAAACTTGTGATAAATATAAAAAAAACACGAATTACGGTTATTTCAACGTTTCCCAACAGGTTTTTCTGAGGTACCGTATCGCGGATGATTTTGTTTACGTAGTTATGAAGCGCCACCTGTGCGTTGAATCGAGGTTGTCTGCCCTTAGCGCGGCAATATTGACATCCAATGGATTGATTGATCGATTCAGTCTATGGCTTCCCGGCTGTATATAACAACAGCTAAAATAACAACATATCTGACTGG
>FXLX01000178.1 GCA_900180385.1 uncultured Candidatus Thioglobus sp.
CTAGTTATGCACCTGAACCATGCCTCTCACGCATTACTCAAAATTCAGTATGTTCACGCTTCGAATTTGGGTATTTAAGTCCGGTGTTTTAAAAATGTATTCATTCTCAGTAAGCATGGTACGAAGGCGAATATCAGAAGCACAAAGATGGCAAATAATCGGCATGCATACAACAGGGATGTCCTTCAAAGCTATTGGACGTCAGATGGGCTACCACTATACTGTAGTCAGCCGACTGGTGAGAAAACACACACAAACCAACAATGTGAAAGACTTGCCAAGATCCGGCAGACCACGGGTAACATCTGATCGTGACGACAGGGCATTGCAGCGTTTGGTTAGACGGATGCCATTCGCAACCAGTCCCGTACTCAAACAACACTGGCTGCCCAATAGACGTCTGTCAACAAGAACAGTTAGAAACCGTCTGAAATCAGCGGGACTTAAGTCAAGGAGAGTCATTAAACGTCCACTGTTGGCAGACCGACATCGACGATCACGTTTGGCATGGTGTTTAGCACGACGTGGTTGGAATTTAAGGACATGGCGCAAGATCCATTGGTCAGACGAGAGCCGGTTTCTGCTTCATGTAACCGACGGCCGGATGAGGGTTTGGAGACACAAAAATACAGCCTATACCCCAAGGAACATCCAGCCAACTGTCCCTTACGGTGGAGGCTCAGTAATGGTTTGGGGGTGTATCTCTCATGACTGCAAGCTGGATTTAGTCACCATACAAGGCAACCTAACTGGTGATCAGTACATCAGAGACGTCTTGCAACCAGTTGTTGTCCCCCATTTCGACAACCACCCACTAGCTACAAGGCCTGTGTATATGGATGACAACGCCAGGCCTCATCGTTCAAGAGCAGTAACCGCCTACCTCCAAAGCGAAGCCGTGACTTCTGTTCCTTGGCCAGCCATGAGCCCGGATTTGAATCCCATAGAGCATATTTGGGACATGTTAGGCCGTCGTATACAGGCTCGGGAACCTCCTGTGCAAAACATTCGTCAGTTGGAAGCAGCATTGCATCGGGAATGGCAGCAGCTATCACAACAGGACATCCGACGTCTAACTGGAGGGATGAGACGCAGGGTTGAGGCCGTCATCCAAGCACGTGGGGGTTACACCCGGTACTGAACTTTGAACAATAGATGTCGTCAAGTGATTCATAAGTGACGTTTTGAAAGTGAAATGACAATCTTATCGTGCTTTTTGAACTGTGAAGGTCAATACTTAAAATGGACATGTTTTACTGCAAAAACTGGCCTTGTGATATTGTGATTAAATATTCATTAAATTAACATTTTTCTTGATTTTTTTTGTGGTTTCTTACAGCCAATGTAATGTCCTAACAGGTCACCATTGCGTTCTTGAGATTATCTGGTCAGTAATCTCGTGATACTTGTCGTATCATTTGTCATTTCAAAAAAACATGGGGGTGCTTAACTTTTTTCTTTGTGTATAGTTTTAGATTAAATCTCAGCGTTCTTTACAAAAACGCTACTCACCCATTTATATGTTAGTGTCAACATTTTACTG
>FXLX01000179.1 GCA_900180385.1 uncultured Candidatus Thioglobus sp.
TGAAGATACTTGATACATCTAAAGCTATTGGGCCTGACCTGTTAAACCCTAGGCTCCTTAAAGAAGCAGCATCTATACTTAAATATCCCTTATGTACACTGTTTAATTTATCATTAACACTTTCTACCTTTCCATCAGAATGGAAATATGCTAATGTGACCCCCGTTTTTAAAAAAGATTGTCCCAGTAATTTGAAAAACTACAGACCAATTTCCCTCATTAGTATACTTGCCAAGGTAATGGAGCGATTAGTCTATAAACATATTTATAACTATTTGATTGACAATAACTTAATTACTTCCCATCAATCTGGTTTTACTCCTGGAGATTCTGCCGTTAATCAACTCCTGTACATCACAAATGAATTTGGTAGAGCGTTGGATGAAGGTAAGGAAGTGAGAGTTGTCTTTTGCGATATAAGTAAAGCATTTGACCGAGTTTGGCATAAGGGATTACTTCGTAAGCTTGAATCAATAGGGATTAGAGGATCATTGTTATCCTGGGTGAGAAACTACTTGTCTGAAAGAAAACAACGTGTCGTAATTAATAATTCAACTTCTAGTTGGCGTGACATAAATGCTGGTGTACCCCAGGGATCGATTCTAGGACCTCTTTTGTTCATTGTTTTCATAAATGACATACTGACCGATATTAATTCGACTATAAAATTATTTGCCGATGACACTAGTCTGTACTTAATTGTAGACGACCCACAAGAAACAGCACAAACACTCAATGATGACCTAGTGAAATTACATGCATGGTCTACAAAATGGCTGGTAAATTTTAATCCACAGAAAACTGAAACCATGACTATCTCTCGAAAATTAAATAAACCCCATCAACCTAACCTTATTATGAATAATACTATCATTAGTACTGTTACTGAACATAAACACCTTGGACTACAACTTTCTGACGATGGTAATTGGAATAAACATATTGACATGATAACTAAAAAAGCATTCTCACGAGTTAACATTTTAAGGAAATTCAAATTTATACTGGATCGGAAAACTCTAGAAACAATTTATATTACTTTTATAAGACCATTACTAGAATATGCGGATGTTGTTTGGGATACCAAGACTCAAATACTAATTAACAAACTAGAAAATGTTCAGGTTGAGGCTGCTAGAATCGTGACTGGGGGTACCAGACTTGTATCCTTAAGTAATCTATATATTGAAACCGGGTGGGAAAAATTGAAAGATAGAAGGGAAAGGCATAGAACGATTCAATTTTATAAGATGTCAAATAATCTAACTCCTCAATATCTTAGTAACTTAATTCCGCAAAATTTCGGCATGATCCATGACCACAATACTCGTCATACCTCACGTATTCCTCCAGTACGCACTCGAACATCGCTCTACGCAAGCTATTTCATACCCTCCAGTGTACAACTATGGAACAAACAGCCAGAAAATATTAAATCAAGCAGATCTGTTCAGATAATTAAATCAAATCTTCAACCCCAAAACAATACTAAACCGCATGATGATTTTTTTTAAATTCTTAATATCAACCATATTTTCAACAT
>FXLX01000180.1 GCA_900180385.1 uncultured Candidatus Thioglobus sp.
GTTTGTGAGTGAGCTCATTTAAATCAGCAGCACCGATATTTTTAGTTAAGTTTTTACCAACCGTATTAACCGCAGAGTTTTTAAGATTATCTTTAAAACTCCCACCAGTTACTGCCGTATTGATGCCAGCATCTGCAACCGTGTTAGCGATGTCATATTGTGTTGTGTCTTTGGCAATGTTGAGACCATCTTTTGATGCTATATAATCACTGGCATAAGTGGTTGCACCAACTAAGAACGGTAGGGTAATAAAGCTAAAGATTATTGTTTTAATGTTATTATTGTCAGCCACTAATCTTTCCAGTTTCTTGATCTATCCAGCCTATTTGAGGACAATCTTCACTATACCAAAAATTTGTTAATTTTAAATCGTTCTCATCTTTTATATCTTTTGGAAAAACTGATTTTATATATTCAATTATTTTGTCATTAGGCAAGCCCCAAATAGTCTGACCATATTTTATTGTTGTTTTTGTTTTATCCCAACGGCTAATTTTTGTATTAAACATAGTATATGGTGGGAATAAAACTACTAAGTCATCATCTAGGAGTTTTTTTAGGGTTTGGAAAAAGACTTCTTTTGTTTCTTCAAGAGTGAAGTTTGCATCACCGTACCAAAAACCTATCCATTGTCCAAAACAATCTTCTATTAGTTCTTCATAATTTAAATGAATAAACTTTTCTATTTTATTCATTTAAATTTTACCTCTAGATTTCTTTTATTGCCCAAAGCTCCTTTATTTACATCAATCGTCCATCTTGGCTTGGTGTCGTCTGTTAAATTACTAGCTGATTTATTTCTCAAAGTAAAATTACCTTTATTTGTTTTAACTGTATAAATTAACCTATTTTCAAATTTATTGTCACCAACTTTAAATTTAGTTTTTGACATAATTGTCGTAGTTTTTTAACAGTTCTGGTGATAAACTCTCTCTTTTATTTCTTATACATTTAACAATCATTTGGGTATTTCTCCAGTACTGTGTTTTGTGAATTTAAAATCCATCAATTTACCTGTTTTGAGGTCTTTGACATAATGAACAACTGAGTCTTTGCCATTTTTAGACTTAATTTTATGTTGCAATTTTACCATGCCTTTATATCTAGGATCGCCTAATCCTTTTTTAATTGGTTCTCCTTCTCCTTTCTTAGCGGCGTTCAGAGTTAATCTATCTTGAATACTTCTAGGCGTTCTGCTCCATTTAACTATTTGTTTAAATCTTAATTTACCAACAACTTTCTTCAGTCCATCAACCCCAAAGCGTTTAATAATCTCTTTGCCACTTTGTAGGATTAAATTAACACCTTGCCCAACAGGCATTAATGATAAATAGGCAACTAATGCCTCAGCACCTGCTTTATCAGCAGCATCAATTTCTTTTAAAACTTCATCATAAGTTGATTGAGATAATCTGCCATCAACAACTAATTGATACATATCTGCTTCTATGAATTTTCTTCTTAATTCGCTATTAAGATTGTTTTCAACTGCATTAGTTCCAGCATCAAAAGCTGAATTAATATCTTTTCCTGCC
>FXLX01000181.1 GCA_900180385.1 uncultured Candidatus Thioglobus sp.
CATGTAACCATTATTCATCGTAAAGATAAATTCTCTAGTGAAAAAATTCTATCCTAGTAATGCCCCAAAAAAACTTAACTGTTCTGAAGCCCAAAGTGGCAGGGACCCTCGGCCCTGTGTTCATTGTCTGCAGGCAAAGCCATTTTATGCCTTACATGTTATAAAAATTTTAACAAATTTGTGAGGTCTGATGATTCTCTAAATGAACTTTCAAAAACTGATGACTACCAGTTAACTAAATGTTTTCACAGTTTGATCAGGTGGAATATTGCAATGTAGACTCTGACAATCTTGACCGTTACTGTTTTATCCTGTTTTAGAATTTGTAGTCAGTGACTTTTTATCCAACAAAGCTTTATTGTTGCCAGATTTGTACAAAAAATTTGAAGATTTAGTTGACAAAACAGCTTTAATTAAATCACTGAAAGAACCAGAAGACAAAATTGGTGAACCCTCTCCCATTAGAGGCAATAAATTCTCCCATTTAAGTTTGGAAGATTTCAAGGAAACGGGTGATGAAACCTTTGCATGGGAAAGTTTCGAGAAGAAATTGTCAGCTTACAGTTTTCTGAAATATTTGGTACAGGAAAATGATATACATGTAGATCTCCCAGGTCTTAACACTTTTCTTTCATTTTCTGAAACTGACACTGAACAATCTGAGTTGTTCAATTGAAGTTTTAGATGAGACAGCAGATTCAAAAGCCACAGTTTTGAAAACTGAATATTCTTCACAAAAAGTTTCAGATTGGGATAAAGCTTCAGTATCAAGTTGTTGTTGGGGACAGGAAATCTTATGACCATTTAATAAAATTAAAATCAGAATATGGAGGTTCATTAAGCTGGGTTTTGCCATATCATGGAGACTGGCACATACTTTTTTTTAATCTCATTTTCTATTAAATTAATAATTCATTGTACTTAGGATTTGTTCAACTTTCATAAAAATTTATGGACTTTTTACTCTGTTAATAGTTTATGGAAAAGAAATACACTTGAAAACTAATATGTACAGTCATCTGTCAAAAGTATTGGGAAATGTAAAAAAAATCCCTATATAATCAACCAAAACCATATTTTTTCAAAAAATTATTGTGAAGTCATTTCTGGATAGATTTTAACAAATTTTACACCAAAACATTCAGAATTGTCTATATTTTGATTGTTTATTTGCTCATTATGTTTATATGAGTGGTTTTTATTTGTACATAATTTAAACATGATTGTTAATTTTTAGGATTTATTTTTAGTTGAAATATATAGGAAAATCAAAGTCAATTTTTATTTGTTGTGTTTAAATTATGTACAAATAAAAATCACTCATAACAACATAATGAGTAAATAAACAATCAAAATATTGACAATTCCGAATGTTTTGGTGTAACATTTGTTAAAATCTATCCAGAAATGACTTCATAATAATTTTTTGAAAAAATATGGTTTTGGTTGATTATATAGGGATTTTTTACATTTCCGAATACTTTTGACAGATGACTGTATTTTGTGTTTATTTCTCAGTATCATAAATTCTT
>FXLX01000182.1 GCA_900180385.1 uncultured Candidatus Thioglobus sp.
GAAGAATCTAAAAAATCAGCCAATCAGAAACAAGAATCGCCTGTGGTGGCCATATTTGTTAACGGATCGGGACGAAATGAGCAATCTTTATAGAGGATCTTCCATAGATGCTTCCTACCAAGTTTCGGTTCATTTGGCCAAGCGGTTTCAGAGGAGAAGATTTTTAAAAATCGGCCAATCAGAAACAAGAATTGCCTGTGGCGGCCATGTTTGTTAATGGATCGGGACAAAATGAGCAATCTTTATAGAGGACCTTCCATAGATGCTTCCTACCAAGTTTCAGTTCATTTGGCTGAGGGGTTTCAGAGGAGAAGATTAAAATGTGAAAAGTTAACGGACGACGGACGCCAAGTGATGGCAAAAGCTCACATTGCCTTTGGCAAGGTGAGCTAATAAAAACAACACATTTAGGCTTTTTTAACTTTATTTTTTTTGTTCTAGCATACAGGTATAGTCCGTTTGACCAGCCTAAAACAGGACTAAAAAATTAATTAAAAATCAACAGTTCAACTTATTGATTTTTTTTCTTCACACATTTACTCATATATCATCTACCTACTCTGACAAATAATTTCAGAATTTTGACACTATTTTCCAAAAAGTTGCCCATTAGGTCTCTATGTTAAATATTTGTACCAAATGTGGATATGTGCAGAGGGAGTTAGTATGCTTGTTGTTACCAACTTCCAGTGTAAACAATAACAACAACACATGTGATTTTATTTACATTTCACTGTCATGTGATTACCTAATTTGAATGTCACCAGAACCCAAGCATGCATGAGATGTTCATTTCACCCAAAGTTTAACTTTTTACATTTTATTGGAAATTATTTTAGAAATTTAAAAGTAAAAAGTATAAATGCAAGCCTTTGAATTTTAAATCTTTTTCTTTAAATTCTAAATAAAATCACTTTTGTTTTGGTGTTTTCTAAAGCCCAGTATTTGAACTCAAAGAACATGGTTATAAAGTAAGCCTATGTGTATTGACCAGATATACCATGTAAATAGCCCATGCTTTGCATGCTTTGTGTATACTTTTAGAAAATGAAATTAGAAATTTTTCTAAGTAAAATTTACTTTTATTAAATAAATACTTACCACTATAAATTATAGGTCCCACCCTTTCCTCCCCTTCATCCCCTGATGAGGCTTCTCTTGGGGAAATGGAATGAGGTTTATGGGTGAATTGTTGGGATATATCCGGTGTTGAGGGAGTATCTCAATGTTATTTTGATGGTGGTTTTCAACTACTGTGGGTGAAGGTCGCTTGTGGGAGCGTCTCAGAATTTATAGTGGTAAGCTATTTATTGCTATAAAAATTAGGATTACCTGAAAGACTAAGTACCGGAATACAATTCCGGTTCAGGAACCTATTTCACGGAAAAATATCGGGTAATCGTAATTTTATTTGTTAGAGTTACCTGGTCTTATTATTACCCGGAAGTTCTAGGGATTTCATTATTGGACATAAAGAATTGAACGAATTATTTTTATTCTATATCAATTTGTAATTG
>FXLX01000183.1 GCA_900180385.1 uncultured Candidatus Thioglobus sp.
TTGTGTAGTTTGTTCCGGCCTTGTCAGTTTTGGGGTCGTCTCATTGACATTTACCATACACCCCCTTTTGTTCCATCTATGCAAAAGCAATCAGGGTTGGTCGGGAAATACCAGTGGTGGGAATTCCCAGTGGTAATTACCTGGAAATACCGTCCTGGGAAATACTCTAAATTTTAGCTCAAGCGGGAAATACTGGGAAATATGATTTTTAGATGTGATTAATTTCTTCAAAGTTGCTAAAAACTTAACATTTTAACACACAGTGTTGAAAATTACACCAGTTTAATAAATATGGTATATAGCCTAGGTGTAGGACCATTAAGAAGGACTTCAGGCAACTTTTGAAATTGTAATCTTCATATAAACATAATATTTATACAAAAGACTTTTATTAAAAACATGTTAAAACTGTCACCACAATTTTATATCTACACTTTTCAGTTCAATCATACAGTTTCAGAGTTCACCAATCTATTTCATCTTTCCCCCTTAACATTCTGTAGCAAAAAACAGCTTTCCTGCTTTAACAAGACCAAGTCTACTTCTTAATTTTGACTGAATCATGCCAAAGTTTGAGAAGATTCTCTCAATAGCAGCCGAACATGATGGCATTTCTAACAATAGCTGATTGTTTTGCCAGGTTGTATACATGTAATCTAATATCCTAAGGGCATTTCCTTTATGCTATAATAATGACTAACTTTTTTAATTTGTTTTTAGCTCACCTGACCCAAAGGGTCATGTGAGCTATTCTCATCACTTGGCGTCCGTCGTCGTCGTCCGTCGTACGTCGTAAACTTTTTCAAAAATCTTCTCCTCTGAAAGTACTAGACCAATGGAAACCAAACTTGGTCTGAATCATTACTAGGGTGTCTAGTTTCAAAATTGTGTCCGGTGATGCCGTGCACCAACCAACATGGCCGCTGTTACTAAAAATAGAACATATGGTAAAATTGCAGGTTTTTGGTAATAACTCAAAAACCGTTAATAATATCAAAAATCTGACATGGGGTAAAAATGATCAGCACATCAAGATCTACCTACCCTGCAATTTTGAAGTAAATCTGATTACCCATCTTGGAGTTATTGCCCTTTTTTCATCAAATTTGTAAAATTTTAATACTTTTCGTCTTATATTTCAAAAACTATAAGAGATAAAGGTTAACTTTAAATTGCAAAAATGTGCGGCATATCAAGATCTACCTACCCTGCAATTTTGAAGTAAATCCCATTACTCATTTTGGAGTTATTTCCCTTTTTTCATCAAATTTTCAAAATTTTAATACTTTTCGTCCTTTATTTCAAAAACTATAAGAGACAGATGGTAAGTTGAAACTGCAAACATGTTCAGCATGTCAAGATCTACCTACCCTGCAATTTTGAAGTAAATTTGATTACCCATCTTGGAGTTATTGCCCTTTTTTCATCAATTTTTTTTTTTTTTTTTAATATTTTTTTTTTTTTTTTTCTAAAACTATTTATTGTTTTATGTTAATTTTTTTGCAATATTCTGCAGT
>FXLX01000184.1 GCA_900180385.1 uncultured Candidatus Thioglobus sp.
TTGGATTTGTCCTCTCTAAAAGTATAGGCATTTCATTTTCATCCGACAAAAGCACAGGGACCAGACAACCTCTCACCAAGAATACTCAAAGAACTAGCTGATGAGATCTCGCCTCTCCTCCAACTTATCTACACAAAATCCTTAGATACAGGAGAAGTACCAGCAGATTGGCGTACAGCTAATGTCTCCCCAGTATACAAAAAAGGACTAAAATCTGCAGCTGAAAACTATCGACCAATTTCACTAACATCTGTTTGCTGTAAGATCCTGGAGCATATCATTGCAAGAAACATCATGCAACATGCAGAAAAAAACCCATTTTATATCCACTACAACATGCTAGATGGAGTTTCGTCGGAAGCAGTAAGTGTTGACTCTGGTGTACCCCAGGGCTCAGTACTAGAACCAAGACTCTTCCTTTTCTACATCAACGACCTCCAGTCAAGACTAACCTCCAAAGTCAGACTCTTTGCTGATGATACCATCATATACCTCACTATCGCAAATGAAGATGACGCATCAACACTTCAAGAAGACCTCAATAAGCTCGGCCAATGGGAAAATGAATGGTGTATGAAGTTCCATCCAGATAAATGCAATGTCCTAAGAGTAACAAATAAAACAAAGAAGACTGAGGCAAACTACCATCTGCATGGTCACACTCTAGAGCTAGTAACATCAGCTAAATATCTTGGATTAACAATCACCAATAAGTTGCAGTGGGATCAGCACATAAACAATATAACTGCCAAAGCAAATAAAACTCTAGGATTCCTCAGGAGGAACCTGAAAATTCCATCAATCAGGATTAAAGAACAAGCCTACCAAACGCTTGTTCGCCCGTTGGTTGAATATGCCAGTACTGTTTGGAATCCTTATACGAAAACAGAAATAAACAAAATTGAAGCCGTACAAAGAAGAGCAGCTAGATATGTCGTCAGCAACCAGAGAAACCGATCTAGTGTCAGCAACATGCTCCAGAGACTCAAATGGAGACCTTTGGCAAACAGGAGAAAAGATGCAAGACTGATGATGATGTACAAAATTGATAGAGAGCTAGTATCCATCACCAAAGAAAACAGACTAATACCACCTTGTCGACGCTCTAGAAATACACACAACAGGGCATTTCAAATAGAATCCTGTCGTATTGACACCAGAAAGATGTCATTTTTCCCAAGAACAGTGAGGGATTGGAATCTGCTGCCACCAGACATTGTGGAGCTGGACACACCTGAAGCCTTTAAGGCCAGGATTGTGTCCCTTTAGCCGCCAGGCAGTCCCAACATGTACATGTATATACATTTGTAGTTTTAATTGTAAATAAGCCCCATTAAATCATTATCCCACACACTTGATTAGTTCAACTAAAATGCGCAGTCCAAAGTCATTGCATAATCTTCAACATGATGAAGGAGGCAATTACATGGCAGAAACAGAAACAGAAACAGAAACCCATTTTAACAAATTGTCGTTTTAATTATTTATTGACTGCTTTTAACCTTAGTGTAA
>FXLX01000185.1 GCA_900180385.1 uncultured Candidatus Thioglobus sp.
GAGTATGCACAATGGTACGGCCTGGAAAATTTCCAAGATGAATTATTAGCGTCATCCGTGTACGGATTGCCATTGACTTTAGCAGTGGTCCGGTGGCCCACGGCCAGTGAAAATTGATTCGGACCAGTGACTTTTGCCAAATTTTTTCAATAGAATCTATATAAATATTCTAATTTTGAAGTTTTCGGGCCAGTAAATTCGAAAGTCTAATTTCGAAGACTGATCTTAGGTACCGTGCAGCTCAAACGGAAAACGCAAAGTCCATGTCTTATCAAGGATTATCGCAACGCGGAATTAACGAGAAGTCCGTGTGTATACGTGGACGGTCCGCGAAACAACATGGACATGACGGACAGAACGCGATGTCTTCACGAGTCCATCACGGATTGTAATTATTGAAATGTTCATTCATAATGAATACTACACGTGATTGTATCTGCAATCGTTTATTCTTTGTCATCACAATGCTTCGTAATCTTAATATGCACATTGAAATTTATTTGTGCAGTTGATCATTTGATACCACTTTTTTCAGAGATGGCATACATTTTATTATAGGATATAGGAGCACGCTTCTTATTTTGCATATTATGTAAACCCAACATTTCGATTGGTTTACATAGGTGTTATTTTTTTCTCTCACGAGTTGATAATCACCTGTGTTTTATCAATGTACGGATGTGTCTATTTTTATGTAGTGCACACATTGAACTCGGTCACTAAAAGGTCAAATACACAGTTACCTGAGGCTGAGGGATTGATTTAAAAACACACCGAGAATGATTGAAAAAAAAAATCGATGTAATTTTTTATCTAAAGCAAACGTGCTTTTTCGTATTTGTATGTCGTTAATCCCCTTGCAAGCCACGTGTCATTTTACCTTTAATAAAAGTTCCATTTCTGATTTGTACACATATTTTTCACGTGAATGAGAATCTAGAAAGGTTTCCACATGCTATCGATCAAAGCGTGCTTTTGGGGATCTAGAAACTTTTGTAACAGGTGAACTTAAGTCACGTGCCAAGTCGACATTAATTGAACACCCGAAAGCAAATTAACTCGGGATACCAAGCTTGCATTCAAAAGATCAAGTTTATTTTAATTAACAAAATAATACAACACAAGCTTATAAATGGTAATGATCACATAATACTAAACGTTTGTACCGGCATTGTTTTCTTAACATAATAGATTAAAACAAAAGCAAATATCAGAATTAAAGAACGAAAAATGATCACATAGCTTGCACACCTGAAAAAGAAAATATGTTATGAATCATTCATATTATCAAAAATGACAGTCTCAAGAACATACAAATGTACAAATAAAGGTTAATATCCCATTTCTTTATTTCGCGGCGTTTAATCGTCAATGTCGGTGTTTTATAGTAAATCACCGTGTTCGATTTTTCTCGGACATTTCGCGGTGTTAACACCGCGTTTTTTTCAAATTTCACCGACATTTTCGTGATTTCACCGACGTCGGGCCAGAGTGATTTCTTGCTAAAACGC
>FXLX01000186.1 GCA_900180385.1 uncultured Candidatus Thioglobus sp.
CCTCAGTAACGCACAGGCTACTTGAAGATCATACAGTCTTTATACACATGATTATCACTTTCCTGAAAGTTCATAGAACTTGATTAATTAGTAAACTACGATTTATAATATGAAGAGAAGTAGTTCATCGGGGGAACAAAGTAGGGGTCCCGGACAAAGTAAATTGTCACAGTTTTTCTCTAAACGGCAAAAAGAGTCAATAGAAGACCCAAGTGTGGAGCTTTCACATGGTTCTGGTACATGTTTGCCACAAGAAAGCAAAGGTAGCGGTACACGCAGCGGCTCCAAAGCAGAGACAAATGATGAAGCAGCCAGTACTTCTAGATCTAAATCAATTCAGCCAAATAATTTAGATTTGGTCTTTGACAAGTCAAACGTTGACGACCAACAAAAGTTGTTTTTGCTGAAAAATAAATGGGATATTCCATCGTCGTTTGCTTTTCCTATGACAGATATTCGTGGGACCAAAATGCGCTTTAATCAGTCCAGGCTTGAACAGTATCAGTGGCTGAGATATTCAGAGTCAGAAAATGGAGTTTTTTGTTTATGTTGTGTTTTGTTCAATAGTTCTGAGCATGCATTTGTTAAGAATTCTATAAATGACTGGGCAAATTTGGGTACCCTAATAAAACGCCACTTGGATCAACCTGGACACAGCAGGTGTCTTGAAATGAGTGAAAACTTTATGTCTATCGCGGAGGGCCAAAAGGACGATGTAATGTCAGTGTTAAGCAGTGCTTTTCAGGATAAAATCACAAGAAACAGGTCAATTCTTCACAGTATCCTTAAGACCATTTATCTATGTGGAAAACAAAATATTCCCTTACGCGGTCACACTGAAGAGAAAAGCAATTTCATAGCTCTTATTAACTACAGGGCTGAAACTGATCAAATTTTGGCTACTCATTTGCAAAACAGTCCCCCAAATGCAAGGTATCTATCACCCACCATGCAAAATGAACTGATTGATATTTGTGGTAGACAGTTACAACAAGTTATTGTTTCAGAGTGTAATTCAGCTAATTGCTTCAGTGTAATTGCAGATGAGACCACTGATGTTTCTACCACAGAGCAAATTTCTTTGTGTGTTCGTTACGTGGGTGTAGATAGCGATGAGGAGATGTGCGTCAAGGAGTCATTTCTTGGGTTTGCAGAGGCAAGCTCAACAACTGGTGAAGAACTGGCAACTACTATAATGACAAAATTAAGAGAATACGGAATTGTAACACAAGCAATGAGAGGCCAAGGTTAAGATGGGGCTGCAAATATGGCCGGTAAATTTTCTGGCGTTCGCACACGTATTCAAACCGAAATTCCTGAAGCCTATTATGTCCACTGCTATGCACATTGCCTGAATTTGGCTGTTGTCAAATCTTGTCAGCTCCCAATTGTCCGCCCTACAATTGATACTGTAAAAGATGTTTCATATGCCTTTCATTATTCTTCGAAAAGAACAGGTAGGTTTAAAACCATGTTACAACAGGCAGATAAAGAGCATTAGATGCTC
>FXLX01000187.1 GCA_900180385.1 uncultured Candidatus Thioglobus sp.
TGGGCTCAATTACAGCCTTAATTCATGATGTTATTGGAACGAAAATTCTATGGGAGACAACTTCTTCTTCTTCTTCTTCCAATTTAGGAACCGGATTCACACGTGAATGTATAAGGTTCCGCGAAAACTTTGCGCAGTGTCGGGCAACACAGCAGCCTTCTACCGACTATTTACAGGTAAAACTATATACAGGTGGGAGCTGGTCTAGTTGCTGTCAGGATGCGCCTTGAGGGCGCTCCTGAATCCCTCTACTGTGTTGGCCGGAGTTGTATTAGCTGGCAGTTGGTTCCAGTCCCTGATGGTCTTGGGGAAGAACGAATTTCCGAAGGCCTCACTGCTCGTTCTTTCTTGATAAAGGCGATCTTTGCCTCTAGTCCTGCTGTCGTTGGCTTGGATATATTGGTGGCTGTCTATATCAATTAATCCATTTTTGATTTTATACAGCATGCATAGTCTATTATACTTTCTCCTTTCTTCTAATTTTTCCCACTTCAAGGATTCTACCATTTTAGTAACACAGCCAGGTGTTCGGTCTGTGTAATTATTGAAAACGAATCTTGCTGCTCTTTTCTGTACTTTTTCAAGGTTGCCAATCTTTTTCCGGTTTGTCGGGTCCCATACTGAGCTTGCATACTCCATTGTTGGTCTCACCATGGATGTATATGCTGCTGATTTCACTGGTTTGGTGCAGTCTTTTAAGTTGCGTCGAATAAATCCCAATGTTTTGTTGCCTTTGCCAATTGTATTGTCTATGTGCCTGTCCCAGGTGAGGTTGTTAGAGATGGTGACACCTAGGTATTTACTTGCGTCTACTGTATCTAATGTTTGTCCATGTAGTTTGTAAGTTGTTGGCAGTGGTGGTCTGTTCTTAGGTGTTATTCGAATGACTTGGCATTTCTTGGCGTTGAAACTCATTTGCCATTTGTCTTCCCAATCTTGTAGCGATGTTAAGTCATTCTGTAATAATACGCTGTCAGCTTGGTTGTTGATGGTACGGAAGAGTAGGCTGTCATCGGCA
The DNA here is from genome assembly GCA_900180385.1 of uncultured Candidatus Thioglobus sp. Classification (GTDB taxonomy): domain Bacteria; phylum Pseudomonadota; class Gammaproteobacteria; order PS1; family Pseudothioglobaceae; genus Thioglobus_A. The sequence continues at coordinate 1,019 of FXLX01000187.1, forward strand.
AATAGCTTTGTTTCTGATGATTTAACCATTTCTGGCATGTCGTTGATGTAGGTCAGAAAGAGTAATGGTCCCAAGACGGTTCCTTGGGGTACACCAGACAGGACTGGGGCTTGCTCTGATGCAGCTCCCTCTATTATGACTCTCTGCTGTCTATTTTGTAGGAATGATTGAATCCAGTTCTTTGTCTTGGCGTTGACTCCGTAATATTCTAATTTATGTAGAAGGCGTTGGTGTGGCACTTTGTCGAACGCTTTTGCAAAGTCTAGCAAGATGATATCTACTTGTGAGCCTTTTTCCAATTGTTATGCTATTTCATGGATGGTTACTATAAGTTGGGATTCGCATGATCGTTTTTTGCGGAATCCATGTTGAGCATTGGTGAGGATCTTGTTTTTGTCGAAATGGTCCATGATGTTGCTGTGGGGTATATGATCCAGTATCTTATAGATTATTGCACTTAACCAACTGCCGCAGTCCTTGTTTAAGT
>FXLX01000188.1 GCA_900180385.1 uncultured Candidatus Thioglobus sp.
GGATAGGATCAATAAAAAATTTGTTTTTAATTTCTTACACCAATATTTACCGGAAAAAAAATAATGTCTGGATGAAAATCCCAGCCCCCGCCCCCGCCCGTCCATAAACCTTGTAACCCTTCAAAACCGTCCAAAGTATTTTTTTTATTAAACTTTACACAAAGGAGTACACCATATGTAGATGTGCATGAAATAATTATAAAGGTTTGTTCTGACATTAACGGTTGCATTTAGGATACAGAGCCATTGTGAGTGAGCTAGTCTAGTTTGATCCTGGATCTGGAGAAAAAAAATGCCATTACCGTACATTATGATTAATACAATAAAAAATTTCCATAAACTCCAGGAGGGGGGCTAAAATTAAATAATAAAGATTTAATTTTAAGCAAAATTCGGTTGTTGTCGGGAGTATCACGTCTAAACTCCCACAATTTGTGACCGGAGAGACACTACCTGATGCTGTTCAACCGTATTGCGTTTTCTAATACGTTTTAGATACATTGTAAACCGATGAATGCCTCCTTCACATGTACATTTAATGCCCATTAAATGCGCATCGCATGCTCTAAACGCTTCACACCTATGACAAGGAGTTTTCAGTTGGCATAAGTTACGACTGTAATAATACTATTTTTTGCATGTAGAGAAAATGTAAATATTTTCACGTAAATAATGGAAATCGCAAACGTTTTGACGTACGTGTGAAGGCATTAACCATGTTGGATGCGCATTCAATTCGCATCATGAAACGTACGTCGGAATGCAGAATAAATGAACGTGTGTGGAAGCGGCATAATGCATATGGAAGGCGTTCTATTAGCCGCATATGTTGGTTGCCAATCGTGCTTCAACAGAAGTGATCGATGTATTTATTGACCTGAACAAGGGAACTGTCTACCTATCTTCGGAGCTTTTTCCATTCTTCTGCATGTACATTGTGCTCCCTTTCTCTCCTTTTCTACTATATACGTCCTTCTTCAATTCTTAACTCTCCTCGCTTCCATGCGTATTGCTATCTTCCGTCATTTTGTCTTTCTCGTGCTTCTCCCGGTTTACACTTTTTTCCTTCACTCCTCTTTTCTGGTTCCTTTGTGCAATGTGCACAACTTTTTCTTCAATTTTTAACTTTCCCCATACCAGGTCGGTCGATCATAATTGCCTTGAACGGGGATGTACAGCCTAGGATAAAAGCTCCTTTTCCTTTCCAGAACATTCTGTCTAGGCCATGGTCCGTCAAGATTAGCCTGACCGACGGAACATCCTGTTGGATACACCTGGTTAAACCATGGATTTGTGGATTGAGTTCTATTTTGCATTGTCGGAAAAATGGGCCGTCGGAGTAATGGGCTGTCGGAGTAATGGGTTGTCGGAGTAATGGGCTGTCGGAGTTATGGGCTGTCGGAATAATGCTACGCATCCGTCCCAACATGTACATGTATATACATTTGTAGTTTTAATTGTAAATAAGCCCCATTAAATCATTATCCCACA
>FXLX01000189.1 GCA_900180385.1 uncultured Candidatus Thioglobus sp.
TTTTGAACAACTGGCCCCTTCAAAATTCCACTGGCCCGAGAAATATCGTCGTGGACCGATATAAAAGGGGGGATTTGCCCCCCCCCTCCCAAGAAACAGGAAACTAAAGATCGAGCAATATGAACCCCATTAAAACCTTGGGTGAACTCATTTTCTCCGGAAGGATAAGCAGTTCCTGCTCCACTAGTGGCATCCGCAAATAATTAAATTGACTGTCAGTGATTTAAACATGTACATATAGTTTTTGTATTCTATGAATGAATGTTGTACTTGCTTTAAACAAGGGTAAAGTTCATGACATTTTCCCATACATGCAGTGTTTTTAATGCATTACAATTAACAGGTATGGTTAGAAGATAATCAAACAATCTACATATAGATAGTCAAACTTGTTATCAAAAGTATATAGTTTTAACCTTTCATTCATTGTTTATTGTATATATGTTAACTTATGTATTAACTAAATTTAATACGGCGCTCGGCCAATAATCTTCAGTAGTGAAGGACGGCCAGAAATGTAAAGAAGAAGAAGAAGTCTCAGCGACCCCCTCTGTATAACGGCTTCCTTTTTTAGCCAATCTTATTTATTCCTCCCCAGCGTTTTCCCGTGCATTCGACCTTTATATAACGACCCACTGTCTAACGCGACTAACGACCATGTTCTTTGGGTAAAAATCCTTCATATAACGACTATTAGAAGATTATTATCAAACCGGAAGTTAGATAATAAATAAACATACACAGTCCCGACTTTGGAAAAATTTCCGTTTTGCCCAGCTGATGCAGCGATTGTTGCCAATATCCCTCTAGCTGATATTTGCATGATCTACTGACAACATCTCACTGCCAAAGTCCATACCTGTTACTAGTTCATAATAATAGATTTTTCATATTAAATGAAGTCACGATTAGCGTTATTGTGTAAGACCGCCATTTTTTTTAACAGGTAAGTTGTTCACGTGATGATTTATTATTGTTGTTTTGGTTTATTTGGGTTTATTTCTTATTTATATTAAATATTTAAAATTGCTTACTATAGAAAATACCGTTTTAATCTTTCAGTTTTATAAATAAATAATCGTGATTTTGAAAATTATTGAATTATGAAGTACTGGTTCCCAGCATATATTTCTGTCAACATTCGTTTAACGTGCGGTAACAGATCAAGGTAAACACATGCTGATTGTGTGATTAGGCTATTTATAGCTTTCGGCGAGTGATTGAAGTTGAATTTTAACGTTTTGTCAGGAAATTTCATTAGTCTGTTATCAGTCGATATTGAATGACACGGAAGAAACGAAAGTTGCTGGCCCAAGTGGCCCGAGAATATCAACTGGCCCAGCGGGCCGATCTTTGTTCAGTTTGACTGGCCCGACCGTAAATATACTGGCCACGGGCCAGCGGTTACGTCGACCCCTGCAAGTAGGTGAAAAAAATTAAGGCATGGCTGCTTCTAAGCCAACCTCCTGGCTGTCTGGGCCTTTTCAC
>FXLX01000190.1 GCA_900180385.1 uncultured Candidatus Thioglobus sp.
CAGTAAAAACAACTACACAGATTCACACAGTCTTTGTTCTTACTCCTTGAATTGGTGCTGTGTGCAAAACGGCGAAACAGCAAATGCCAGTTTTATAGTCTTTGGTTTGACTCGACCCGGGGCTCAAACCGATGATCTACCTACCACACTCGAGGAGATAACTCTAATTCTAACATGACCTCCTTCTTTCGCTTTGTTAACAAACGAGCGAGTTATCCATTCGGTATAATCTCATTAGCACATGCGCCGGTGAATGTGACTGACTTTTCCATTGGCAGCATAAATTGTGTGCGACATTGTCCGCAAACGTAAATATAAATTACCGTCTTCCAATCAAAGTATACTACCGTATTTGTACTCTTAGACATATCAGAATCGAAATAAATCATGGAAGCCAGAATGTGTTTTGAGTTTTAACATGGATTGGCGGATATTAGTAAATTTTATCCCTCGCTTCTGGCTCGGGATAAAATACTAATATCCGCCAACCCATGTTAAAACTCAAAACACATTCTGGCTTCCATGATTTATTTCTTAATTATTCAACATGGATTATATCCTCTCCTGCCGCTGTAGCGCTGCTTTACCATGTTATGCAGTTGACTTGGTTCCTTTGACATTCTAATTACTGAGAATAATTTCCTCTCATGATTTAAAAAATAAAAAGATCAACATTCGGTTATAAAAAGATTTAAAAAAAGCAATTTACAGAGCTCAGCATTGACGAGTTTCTGCGGTTGCTAGGGATAATATTTGGTTACTAGGGACATTGTAAGGTTTAAGGAATTCTTATAATATATACTGGTTAGTAAATGATAAGATGTCTCTAGATCTGCTAAGGTGCTGTTGTAGAATTTTTTTTCTTGATTAAATAAAAGGTCCATGAGATCTACAGGAAAATACTGTGCATAGGGAAACCTGTTGCTATGGACGGGGCATAACTATGAATAAAAATATCAAAATGTATTTTTGAAATATGAAATGACATTTGTAGTGTGTATAGCTTGACAAAAATGTACCGCTTAATCAAATATCAAGTCAAAAGATCGTAGATGTCAAAATTCAACCATTAATTGCAATAATATAGGCTAATTTAATGTTTACAAAACCGTTGCTAGGGTGACAAAACTACACAAAAATACTATATGCTACCATAGAGAATTGGAATATTATTTTTAGAGTGTACATACACAGAATATAACATTTTGTCGAAAAGACTATGCAAGATATGTAAAATAAAACCACCATATTTGAATTTCCAATGATTAATTGGACCCTCCTCCATTTACGTTGCTAAGCAACAAAGGACAAAGTGAAATCATCAAAAAAAATATTTTTCTTACCTTTCAATGATTGTGTTTAATATTATATCTATATAAACAGTTTCTGAGATTGGGCCAAAATCTACCCTTATCATACCCACTCCTTTTCGTAGTGCATTTGAACTTGCATAAGCCAATACAATCAGCTTGAACTTTCTTA
>FXLX01000191.1 GCA_900180385.1 uncultured Candidatus Thioglobus sp.
TTGTGTTTTGATTCAGTTTCATAATCGGTAAATAGATTAATACCTGCAATTGATTGACCGCCTTCAAGCAAGTAACGTTGTCCAATACCTAGGTTAATGGTGTTGCGACGCTCGCCATGGTTCTCACCTGAGTTAAGTTGTGCTTGGATGAAAGTCAGTTGGGTAGAATTTTCATTCAGCTCAGTTAACGGCTGAATAGTTTTAAGACTATAAGTTGGATCTTTAGAATCTAGCTGATGAATAGAGATTTCAGTTTTACCCTTGCCAAACTGATTGGCAAAGTCATTGGCCGCATCGTTAATAAAGCCCTCCACTTTGTTAACAGTCGTGTTATTAGCTTTATTTTTTAGATTGGTGATAATTTTATCGCCCAATTGATTAGTATTGTCAGAATCTGTAGAACCTAGAGAGTTGCGAATGCTTGAGCCGATTTCTTTGAAGAAACCAGTGAAGGTGTCTTCTTCTTTAGTGGCTACTTGATTGTTATAAGTATATTCTTGATTAAGATTAAGATAAGCTTCTTTATCAAACTGATTAACATCGCTTCCAGAGGTAACGTTAAGCGATAGTGTTAAAGCACTAAAAGCTAAAAAGTGCTTAAGCTTGGTTAGTGCACTAGGGAGTATCCCCCCCCAGCCTAGAGATGTGAGTGCTTGGTTAGTTTTTTTGTTTTTTAATGTTGTCATTTTAATTGATCAAAAGATAGTTTTATAAAAATTTTGGGTATTTTACCACGTGTGTCCTTGCAGTGCAAGATTACGAATACCCCAATCCAAAAATACACGCTTTGCAGTTACACTAGGTGGTGCGTTTATGATGTGAATTTAAGATAACCATTTCAGACTAAAGCCATGAAATGGTAAAGGGTCAGAAGTGTACAAATGAATCAAAGTGTCACGCTACGCTTGATCCCCAATACAACGCACACTCAATCCGAACGAGCGATTATCGCTGAAGATGCTCGCAACACCCGAGCTGAAGCCCACGCGACGGGCATCCAACCCATTGGCAGATCGACTCCATAAGCTGACGAAACTGCCAACATCGACAAGCGCGCCATTCGGCTGGGGCAAAGTGTCGAATTAATCCTTTAGGCAGCGAACACTAAAGCCGAAGGCCTTATTGCTGGAACTGCGGGTCACTCTAGCCTCCCTAGTGGTCAGCCAACGTCTGTAGGCACTACCACCTGACTCGGTACTACTCCACAAGGTCGTGGCGCCACCACGATTGTAGAAACTACCATCGGTATTGCGGCGGCCCGCTAACTTAGCTTCAAATCCACTAGAACCGCCTACTTTCAGTTTTGTACCTTCATCAGTACCACGCCAGCTCGTTGCGTCTTGTTGGGCAGTGCTCATACCTAATTGACCTTCTAAGACTTTCCAATCGGAATCAGATGGCAAGCTCCAACCACTAGGGCAAACATTCATCGCTGCATTCCAAGTATAATAATAACCATCTTCATCCGCTGCACTACCAG
>FXLX01000192.1 GCA_900180385.1 uncultured Candidatus Thioglobus sp.
GGTAGTTGTTGGTTTAGGTTATCAGTTGACAAAGCACTGGCAACACTTTGTCCTGCTATGGTTAATGCCCTTAGTCTCGGATTGAAACCACTCGTAATTGTCTCACAAAATTAATCCCGACCCCGGGACAAATGTACAGTTAACTTATACTATTGAAGGGTGATATAATTTAAAAGAGAAATGTTTATACAGCACTTCATGTAAAAGTGTGTCACCGTTAGTGTATGGTTTGGAAGTAAATTTATTTTATAACCGGAAGTTGTTAAAATCTTTTCACAGATAAACATTTCTGTCGTTTTTACACATGCATTCAAAATCAAATCATTCACAAACATGTTCATGTGGATTATAACCCATTAAAAGGTATGCTCGTCATTAAATTGCTTTTCTACATTTCAGACAGGTGTGTGTTACTGTTTAGTGTTGATTGACAGGCGAGGATAATCTCCACGTGGTGCTTACTCGAGCGTTAAGATACTTTGTGTAATATCAAATAAGACAACACTGCACTTGAAATTAATGACAGGATATGACCTTTCTTTACGACCTTATCACTTCAAAGATAAGCATAATTTCTTATCAGATCCCACATGCAATAAAAATGACCACATTTGCATTTATTTTTAAGGCAAACTTTATACGACCGAGATACTTTGTACACGTAGGTTTATAAAATACATTTGCTCATTGTGCGCGACGGATCCGCGATCACCCGCGATCAACGTGATTCCGCGATGGTGATGAAAATGATAGAATTTGTCCACGATCATGGTCCGCGTTGAATCATCGCGACGGTCCGCGAACTGTCGATATTTTCCTTGAAAGGATCGCGGATATTGCGTTTTCCGTTTGGACTATAGGGTATCTGGACAGCAGGATTTGGCCAAGTACAATTAACACACAAAATATTTTTTTCAAATTTTATTATTTGACTGAATTATTAGGGTTTTTTGATTTATCCAGTATTTCAATATATAATGAAGCAAAAACAATGAATTTTACAATATTTCAACCTCCAATATATCTTGTATAGCATAAAATGTGTCTGTCTCATATAGTATCCAGGATTAATCAACTTTCACTCTATCATTTAACATAATATACTCAATATTTGGTCGCATGGATGTTTTACAGGCCACACTTTAATATACCCATAAATCAGTAAATGGCCTTTTATGCAAAAATTGTACATATATAACAGGAAATATCTCCCTTGGGGGAGAAAATAAAAATATCCCTAATTTATTTCGATATAACTTTGTTTTCATACAAAAACATATAAAAAATCCACCTTCGGCAAATTAAGATAAAATGGTGAAAATAAGGACGAAAGTTTAGTACATGTGCACTTAGCCGAAAATGGACACGGTGAATAGGAAAAACAGTAGAGCAGTCTTAATGGGGGTAATGTGTAGTCAATTAAATCACCAATACCTTGGCCGTGTTCTGCAGAAATTAGCTTGGGCTTACCGA
>FXLX01000193.1 GCA_900180385.1 uncultured Candidatus Thioglobus sp.
AAATAAGAAAGACGAGAAAAGATAAAAAGAGAAAAAAAAAGGGGGGGCTAAATGCAAACATTTCATAGTATTTAGCTATTAAATATACAACTGAGGCATATATATGTGTAGAAATTGCTTATTATGTTAGAAATTAACTTAATAACTGTAATATATAAGAGAATAGGTAAGTTTTGGTATATTACACAGTCTGAACTCAACAGCTGTAAATGGAGATGTTTTCATTAAAAATCTTCAAGGGGGTACCTTTGCATTTGAACACTTATACTTGCAAATATTAGACAGCCACATACCTTATGAGGTTTTTTGTGGTTGATATTGCCTAAGGAATAGAAATAAGGCCAATAAAGGGTTGGAGAAGCAAGTTGTGTTGCTCTTTAGGTGTCAAACCAGTAATTCAACCAATCAGAGCTAAGAACATATACAAAAGTAGTCCCTTTTAAAGAAAAAAGTTCCTTTCACTTTGTTGTATTGTGACAAATACTGAATGGAATGGAATAATTAAATTGATAATTGAAGTTAAATGTATAAGGATTATTTTGAGCCCAAATTTGATTGATTTAGTTGTATTTTAATATGGATATGGAGGATTTGATGCATGACCTATAAATAGGGAATTTCTGGGGGATGACAGAGCTATTTTTAGAGTAGGTATTTTCCATAGCCTGGCATTTCACTGCAAGACTTTAAACATGGCCTGATATTTTGACAGAACGTAGAGGAATCATGGACGTTTCAGAAAATGTATGGTCTTCGAAAGGTTAAACTTAAGATAAAATGGCCAGGTAGGCTCGAAAAAACACAAATTTAGTAGAAAACCTTAAAGAAATTAATTATAGGTTTCACACCTTAAGTTAAAAAACATCAAATTGAACTTTTGTTGCTATCATGTTCAAATTAGCCTAATAATGTCACAACAGACACAGAGTGACATTTTTCATACAAAAATGTTACAAAATGCATTGTGGTGTCAGATTACATGGTCGAAATGCATGTTATGTAATATTTTGGAATATTGCTCCCAAACATTGGATATACATGGACAGAGGGTATTGCAACTCATTTTATTTTTATTTATGACTTTATAATTATTTGGAATATGTTATTGAATGTGTTTTTGCAGTAGAAGGGCATATAATATTGAAAATATGGTTGATACTAAGAATTTAAAAAATTTCATCATGCAGCAGTTTGTTGACTTCAAATATAGAATATGGTGATATCATGATTGGATTTTTTTCAATCCTACAACTTTTTCCTGGTAAATTTTGATAGTTTCAGTTAGAATACATGTACAATGTACTTATAAAATAATATAAGGCTATAGAAAGCAGTTTTAGTTGAAAATTATGTAGTAAAAACCTGGTAATTTAAGTGATCTCAGAAAAAATATTTTGACTGCTTAGCATTTTCTGTCAATTTTTCAAATTGTCAATTTGGATTTCATGTTTTAGATTATTATTTT
>FXLX01000194.1 GCA_900180385.1 uncultured Candidatus Thioglobus sp.
TGTTGCTGCAGATACTTCTAGTTTTGAGTCGCAACCATTGACATTGAAAATAAACATTCATACAATCTCAACGATTAATATTTACAAGTTTGATTGAAATCCATTGAAAAACACAAGCTTTGTTGTGTCAACAAGGCTGTAAAAGAAATTAAAAATATAACGGGGACCTTGGCATTTTGACCTATGACATTAAAAATACGATAAACTTCTTGCTCTCTAAATGGTTAATGTTCTAACCAAGTTTGATCGAAACCAATTAAAAAAGCTATGTTGTGTCCGCTAGGCTATATATGAAAAGACAAAATGTCACCATGTCCCTGACCTCTGAATTTAAAAATTAAAAGGCTACTTGCATTCTCAGTTGTTGATGTATTCTCCAAGTTTAATTGAAATCCATCGAATGAAATAAGGAATAGCGAATAAGGAATAAGTAATGAATAAGGAATAACTTACGAGCCAGGAATAAGCAACGAACTTGCGGCCGGTGTTACATACTCATTTTTCTCCCCGGAAAAATGAGTATATACTGAGTTTCCCCCCCGGAAATCCAAGTATGTGTTAACACATACTCATTTTTCCCCTCATACTAGTTTTTCCCCTCTCCTATTTTAATAGGGTTTTTCTTGTGTACACTTATATACATGTATATGGTGGAAGACATAATAGTTAAATGTGGACGAAAGAGGGTATCAACAATGATGATAGTAATAACTAAGGCAAGCATGAACATGGAGTGAGAACGGATAAGGAGGTAGGAGGAAAGGATGGGAAAAACACTTGAGTGATAAAGCGATCTTCCTTAGTGCAAGTGAGAAAAACTCAAGTTTGCTAAGTGCTGGAAGGCACAGCTGACAGGTATGAGGAAGAGGGCAGGAAGGAAGGAATATAAAGAGAAGGATAGAGAGGACGGAGGGAGAATGGTAAAAAGATGATGGAGAGGAAGGAGAGATACTAGAGGTATAAAATAAGGAGGATGACGGGGAGGAATTAGGGAGGGAGTCAATATGGAAAAGGATGGAGATAGTGAGGAGGATAATGATGAGGAAGTAGTGAAACAGGTATTGAAGAGGAGATTTGAAGGAAGAGGATAGAAAGGACGAAGTGACAAAGGTAAACGAAGAGGAGAGAAGTAGTGAGGAGGAGGTAATAAGGAGGATGATGATGACGACGGAGGAGAAAAGTATACGGAGAAGGTAATTAGGAAGAGTTAATAAGGAGGATGGAGACGGAAGAAAGACAGAGGTAATGAGGTGGATGATAATATTACAGGAAAGAGAAGAGAGGTAATGAGGTGGCGGATTGAAAGGAATGAAGGATGGAGAGGTGGTGAGGATGACTGGGAGGAAGGAGGGAGAGAGGTAGTGAGGATGACTGAGAGGAAGGAGGGAGAGAGGTAGTGAGGATGACTGAGAGGAAGGAGGGAGAGAGGTAGTGAGGATGACTGAGAGGAAGGGGGAG
>FXLX01000195.1 GCA_900180385.1 uncultured Candidatus Thioglobus sp.
TCAATTGGACTATACAAAAGTATTATTTGGATGGATCGAACATTCATATTGTTTTAATTATCCCGTAATGAGTATACTATAAAGTATACTATAGCATAGTAAATATAAACAAGAAAAGTATATTTAGATAGACTATATCAGTTAGTATTTAGTGGTGTCTCTATGGAAAGGGAATTTACATAAGAATAAAAACTATGTCAACAATCCTCAAACAGTTTTTCAAAAGTACTCCAATGTAATTGAAATTCTGCAATTCTTTGATTTCGGACAGCAATCATTTTTTCAGTTTTATATAAATTTATCAAACAGGCTTTAAGCGAATGAATGGATAATTTTTTCTTCAGACATCTGTTTGTATATATATAGTATTTTATGTTTAGTAAAATGGCATTGTATACATCATCTTTATATACTTGTACATATCTTTTGAACCTTTAGAACTTCGAAAAATATTTTGTAGAGATGATGGGACAAAAGGAGTCTGTAAATTAGATGATTTGTCTCCATATGGATATAATTTTAGCATTTGTCGTAAAGAACTAATAACCCCATTATATTGCAGAAAATTTACACAAAGTCCAAATTTGTTTGAAAACTGATCTAAAGTCAGAAAAGAACCATCATCATTGACAAAATCGTTAACAAACTTTACACCCCTATTGAACCACTCTGGATAAAAGATAGTTCTTTTGTCAATTTTTACCTGTTTATTCAACCAAACTGTATTGGCAAGAAAGTTTGTCCAATCTTTGTTTTCGTCTTTTTCAATAACAGATTTCCAAGCATATAATACATCCTTCCAAAATTGATTTTTTACACTTTCTATTACTTGTTCTATATATCCACTACCGCCACATGATAGTTTATTTATATCAATTGATGACATAAAAATATTCTGCCATTTACAATTGTTGAAAAAGAGTCTCCTGATCCATGTGGACTTCAAAGCCAAAATAAAAGAATGTATATTAATCATCTTAAGTCCCCCCTCTTGATACTTCTTTTGCATGATATCCTTTTTCACTCTATTAACAGATGATTTCCAAATAAATGTATATAACATATCTTCAATATCTTTAATAATTTCTATACTAGGGTTTGGAAGTGCAATAAAAAGATGGTTAAGTACTGGCAGAATTAGTGATTTAACCACAGTAATCTTACCTATAGGAGTTAAATTTCTTTTGTTCCACTGTTTAAAGAGTCCTTTCATTTTTTTTAAATATTTTTCATAATTGATCTTTGTTATTTTAGAAATATCAACATCGAAATTTATTCCCAGAACAGTAAACGTAGTTTTTCCCCAGGAGAGATTCCAGTTTTCACATAGTCTATCACTGCTGTATTTTTTGCTTCCTATCCAAATAACTTGTGTTTTTGAAAAATTTATTTTAAGGCTTGCTATCTATTTGTTTCTTTTCAATTCCTTCATTTTTTTATTCTCTATTTCTTCTGACT
>FXLX01000196.1 GCA_900180385.1 uncultured Candidatus Thioglobus sp.
GGGGTGTGGAAATTTAACAATATAACCCCTTCCCACCCTTCCCACGCCGTTGATATCTTCTGTGGCCGTCCGTCCATGGCCGTAGGCTGGTGCCTGCACCGACGGCTAAGAAGGAAAACCAAAAAACAAAATTCTTCGGACTCGCCGTCGATGGCCGTGTGCGTATACGTATGTTTACGCTCTTTCGCCCGACGAAGGCAAAAATGCATGGGGTGTGGAAATTTAACAATATAACCCCTTCCCACCCTTCCCACCCCGTTGATATCTTCTGTAGCCGTCCGTCCATGGCCGTTGGCGGGTGCCTGCAGCGACTGCTAAGAAGGAAAAGAAGAAAAAAAAATCAACGGACTTTCCGTTGATGGCCGTGTGCTGTGCTACGCTCTTTAGCCCGACGAAGGGAAAAAGTACATGGGGTGTGGAAATTTTACAATTATAACCCCATCCTCGTCGATGGCCGTCCACTGCTCCCTTCGCTGCCTTCCCATCGTACGCTCTCTGTTAATACGCTCTCGACTCGGCCCTTCCTCGTCGATGGCCGTCCGCTGCTCCCTTCGCTGCCTTCCCATCGTACGCTCTCCGTTGATACGTACTTCGCTGCCTTCCCATCGTACGCTCTCTGCTAATACGCTCTCGACTCGGCCCTTCCTCGTCGATTGCCGTCCGCTGCTCCCTTCGCTGCCTTCCCATCGTACGCTCTTCGCTGATACGTACTTCGCTGCCTTCCCATCGTACGCTCTCTGCTAATACGCTCTCGACTCGGCCCTTCCTCGTCGATGGTCGTCCACTGCTCCCTTCGCTGCCTTCCCATCGTACGCTCTCGGCTGATACGCTCTCGACTCGGCCCTTCCTCGTCGATGGTCGTCCACTGCTCCCTTCGCTGCCTTCCCATCGTACGCTCTCCGCTGATACGTTCTTCGCTGCCTTCCCATCGTACGCTCTTCGCTGATACGTTCTTCCCTGCCTTCCGATCGTACGCTCTCTGCTGATACGCTCTCGACTCGGCCCTTCCTCGTCGATGGCCGTTCACTGCTCCCTTCGCTGCCTTCCAATCTACGCTCTCCGCTGATACCTTAAGAGAGTCAAAGTTACTCCCGCCGTTTACCCGCGGTCAGCCATCAGCGGGAAGGCGGCCGAGATAACAGCGCAGAGCCATCGGTGATACCTACTCGGCCCTTCTCGACTCGGCCCTTCCGTCGATGGCCGTAGACTGATGTCTGGGTCGCCTGTTAAGAAGGAAAACAAAAAAACAAAATTCCTCGGACTCACCGTCGATGGCCGTGTGCGTAAAAGCTACGCTCTTTCGCCCGACGAAGGCAAAAATGCATGGGGTGTGGAAATTTAACAATATAACCCCTTCCCACCCTTCCCACGCCGTTGATATCTTCTGTGGCCGTCCGTCCATGGCCGTAGGCTGGTGCCTGCACCGACGGCTAAGAAGGAAAACCAAAAAAC
>FXLX01000197.1 GCA_900180385.1 uncultured Candidatus Thioglobus sp.
AAGCAAATAAACTCAAAACACATAAAATATTCATGTACTTTTAAAACATATTCCAAAAATATTCTAAAAACATTTTAAAAATGTTCATGCATAAATAGCCAAGCACTAAAATAAAGCACAAGTTAAATTGAAAAGCATACAAAGTAAAATATTTATGTACTTCCTAAAACACACTCTAAAACATATCTTAAAAATATTCCAAAAATATTTCAAGAATACTTCAAAAATATTTTAAAAATATTCATGCAGAATAGCCAAGCACTAAAATAGAAAACTAAAATAAAATAAAGTTAAACTGAAAAGCATACAAAAGCAAGAAGGCAGCAGTAAGGTAAATTTCATGCAATGTCTATACTAGAAAAAATTATACTAGCAGCAAGCATTGCAGCGGCACGAGTTGCCATTCCATGAGTTTATTAAATTTTTGAATTGATTAAAAGATGTTTGTGTTCTAAAGTGGTTTGGCAACTCGTTCCACAGTTTAGCAGCAGCATATCGAAAGGATTTTAGACCATACCTTGTTGTTCGTACTGAAGGGATTTCTGTAATGTTGTCGTACCTAAAACAATATTTAGTATCTTTAATTTTGATTAAGTCATGTAAATATGAAGGACTTTCTTGATGTAGAATTTTATAAACCTCAATGGCCATAGTTCTCAGTCTTCTCACTTTTAATGTTGGAAGTTTAGAGACTATTAACAAGTTTTCATATGTACTATTATAATCATTATAAATAAATCTTAGTGCTCGCTCCTGAATTTTTTCTATTTTATTTGTATTGGCTTCACTACAAAAGTGCCATGAAAGTGGACAGAAGTTAAAGTTAGATAATATGAATGAATGATATATGGTTAATTTACCCAATTTATTTAAATATTTACCTAGCCTTTTTAACACATTTAACTGCCTAGATGCTTTTTTACAAATGTTTGAAATATGAGAATTAAATTTAAGTTCAAAATCAATTGTAACCCCTAGTAATTTTACTTCTTTTTCACATTTAATTTTATTTCCTGCTAAATCAAGAACAATATTTTTATCCATTGATTTTTTGCCAATAGCTATGGCCTGAAATTTATCAGGATTTGCCTTCATCTGGTTACATGAAAACCATTCTATTAATGCCAAACTGTCTTTTTCTAAATGTTCAACTACTTTATCAATATTATCATCTGCATGTGCGAGAGTGTTGTCGTCTGCATAGTTATAAAGTGTGCTGCTTGTGGTAAAGTGAAAAATGTCGTTTAAAAAGATGTTAAATAGTACAGGGCCTAGAATTGACCCTTGTGGTACGCCTTTGTAGATGTCTTGCCAGTTACTTATATATTCAACGACACAATGCTCGCATCCTTCGATAGTGACACTTGGCCAGTCCACTGCCTGCTAAGCGTGCCCTATATCTCGCCCCCGGAGGGTGCCCCTGGCCAGTCCTGTAGCTTTT
>FXLX01000198.1 GCA_900180385.1 uncultured Candidatus Thioglobus sp.
GTTTAAATTTATCAATAATTGCTTGCTTTAAAACAGGCGTTCCATCAACAGCGGTATAACGAGTTTCATGTGGTTCTATGGTACCGCGGTACTTAATGTTTAACGTCTGTGTAACGTAACTAGTTTTCGGAATTAATCCAAAAATGTTATATTTTATTCCCCGGTATAGAAACCTATTTTCCCCCACAATTCATTTTATTCTTTGAATTTGTTTAAAAATACGTCGCCACTTTTCCCTATGACAACGCCGATGTACCTCCCAGAAATGGTTTCCTATGATATCGCGGTAATTGCAAAATTAATGTTATGGGACACAATGTTTGACAAATCAAGACATCGTTTATAAATACTAAATCAAGGTGAATATCTGGCAAACTTATACCATAAAGAAAATCTTGATAATTTATCACATTTAATAAAGTAAAGTTTCTTTGAAATAACAAATGTAACGAAGTTGAGTCAATTTGATGTAACGTTATGTTGGTTAATATGTTTTCATAGCTTAATTTTTCCATCAACTTTGTCGGTCTAGAAAGTAACTAAAAATAGCACCAAAAATCCCAAATCGGGTTGAAATGAAACGTAAACAAACGGACGACATTTCTAAAAAAATAGCAGACGAATTATGACAACTATGGTTTAATTATTGGACATTTTACAAAGCATGGTATCAGGGTAAAATAAAAATGTCCGCTATTTCTAAGGAAAAGATAAAAATACGTGTACTTACAAAAATTCAAGACATTTGGACAGAATGACCAGACGTTCCGATAAATGTGACTGTTGTGTTTATGAATATATAAATAGAAAAACCGGCGGGTGGCGCTGCAGTGCATAGGAACAGACAAAATAAATACCGCGGTATCATAGAACCCGCGGTACCATAGGAAGGGAGTATACAAATTGTATGCTTTCTACTACTTTTATATAGTAGTGCTTTCTGTCTATGTGTGTCAAAAAAAAAATGTCCAAATAATAAAAAGGAAATATATAATGACAAATATAGACACACAAGAGACAGATTATTCGGTCTATTGCCAAAGTAGAAAACGATAATGGTTATTTAACAAATGTAATTTGATCATCGTCTGTTTTTTACATTCATAAGGAAATTTTACAAAAGCAAAGTAAAATACGCTAATGGTTTATTTTTAAAAAATCGTATGTTCTTTTTTGTACCCTTATAAGGATGAAATGCCAATATTAGGTATTTACGGAAAGTGTATGACTCAGACTAAGAGTATGAATCATACTAATATTCATACAGGTATTAAAAAGACTTATATTAAAACATGTATATATCTAATCGTTGAACAGTGTTTTTCGACGATTAGCAAATCCTGCACATATTTTGACTAAATTCTTAAGCTTTGGTCGAGGATGCATCCAAAGTGTTCCCATCACCTTGTAACATTTAAGTCCACATATTG
>FXLX01000199.1 GCA_900180385.1 uncultured Candidatus Thioglobus sp.
CGTTCTTATCCGGCCCTTTTTTGTCCATTGCGAGGTAGGTCAAGGTATGAAGCAGATCTAGCTGTATCTGTGGTATCCTTTATTTCAAGCTCAATGGGATAGATGCGATCAACAAAATCACCAAACCTAGAATTATTTAGTGAAAGGACATCATCTATATAGCGGAACGTGAAATTAAAGGATCGGGCTAGCTTCTTTTCGTTTTTCTTGAGAAGCCCCTGTATGAAGTCTGCCTCATACGAATAAAGGAACAAGTCGGCGAGAAGAGGAGCACAGTTTGTACCCATAGGTATGCCGACTGTCTGTTGAAAAACACGTCCACCAAACATAACAAATATGTTGTCAATCAAAAACTCGAGCATGTTGATGATATCAGTTTCAGAGAACTTTTTGGTAGAATCAGAGTGGTTTTTTACAAAATAAGATCTGTCCCTTCCTAGCACAAGGTATTTGTATCTACGTTGGCCATTCTTTTTTATGAAACACAGTTGGACCAACTCCCTTAATCTGTCCTTCAGCTTAGAGTGGGGAATAGTTGTGTAGAGGGTAGAGAAGTCAAATGTTTTAATGCTATTGCAGGAGGAGAGGGACCTAGATTGTATGTACTCTAACAGATCTTTAGAGTTCTTCAGAATCCACATCTGATTCACACCACCCCTCGAGTAGCTAGTGTCACAGTAACTCTGAAGCCCGGTTTTGACCGCCGATAGAATACATGTTAATAATTTGGAAAGAGGTTTCGTGGAGCATTTGGCAGACCCAGCAATATAACGCTGTTTGAAAGGACACTTGTGTAATTTAGGAATCCAGTAGAGTGATGGTAGATCCAGTTCTTCATCTTTGGTTGAAATTCCAAAGGAACATAAAACAGACCTATGATTGTCCAGGATTTCCTCTTTCGTAAGTGTCGTCGGGGTATATGTAGGGTTGCCAAGTGAATTGTCAATACCTAATTCCTTTATCAAGCAGTCTATGTAATGTGATTTACACACAAAAACAATATTGTTAGGGGCCTTGTCGGCGGAGACAATAACATATTTGTCATGAAGGAGAGACAGGTGTTTAGCAACATTTGGGTCTTTAAAGATTGATGTAGAGCGAGTGCTCATAGACCCACTGAGTTTTTTAATTCTAATTTGTATAAGCGACCTCACACTCTTCACCCATTCGGAAAGAGTATCTAAGTCCTCCTTTTCACGTTTTGCCCATTGTCTGGCATAATCCTCGACGGAATCCATAAGTATTTTAAAGTTATGTTTCCAGTTTATGGATTTAGGCTCACGATATTTAGGCCCTTGGCGAACACGATAATTTTAAGGTCACCAGTTATAACGTGGCCAGTCAGATTATATATGAATGTGGAACTTGCACAGGTGCAATCAGGAGGTTTAGACTAAAATCGTCAATATTGAGATACT
>FXLX01000200.1 GCA_900180385.1 uncultured Candidatus Thioglobus sp.
TTTGCTCTTACTCCTTAATGCAGCGAGCTTACTAGTTCTAATAATAAAACCCTAAATGCTCGCTTACTCGCAAGGGTTATAACGGGATGCCATTACACGTAATGGAGCAGCCGCCAAGATTTTTTGCGCTCGCTTACAGAGCTTCTGACGCCTGCATTTATCAATAATAAGACATAACCTTTCCTTTTGTCCATTATTATAACAAGTTTGTATCACCTACCAGTATTTTAGAATGTAATTCCCACAAAATAAAAATCTCCTCTTTGAAAATTTTGAATTTCGTCATTTCCGGCCTCACTATTTAGATGTCGATACCATATTTGGCGATTTAGGCGTGAATGCTTACCAATCGTAACTACTCGGCCATTCTCGCTACCCTGCAAATAACAGGGTAGCGAGAATGGCCGAGTAGTTACGATTGGAATGTTTACCATATTTAGAAAAGCTCCGCCTTCCGTAGTTTCCGGTTATGGAAAACGATCGATAAATTTGAACAAGGTTGTTGCTAACTTTGAAAAGCATATATTTCTCAGCCAAACCGATTTAACAAGGACTGGGATCATCAGTAATTGTTATAATGAAATGTTTGAAGCGTAAATAGTGCAGGGTTTGAAATTAGCGGTCGCCCACTCGCCATTTGCGAGTAAATTTCAGTGTGGGCCCTTAAAAATCTCATCTCAGTCGTCCACTTGGCGAGTGAAAATTAGAAAAAATAAAATAGTGTAAATCTATATGTAATAATTCCTATTCACCAAGATCGAAATCCGAAAAATATTGACATTTCCATCGATCGATTTTAAGCCCCGATTTTTTGTTTTGATATTAAACTGATATTCGCTTATATTACGCTTCGCTCTATGAACTGAGTAACGAAGTGTAGTAGCCCGGGAACCAGCTTATTTTGATGTATGCGAATCTTATCTCCAGTTAAGGAGATCTACGGCTGTTCTATTTAACACCTCCGTATAAGGATGTCAATTTTTGCATTAATTTTGCGTCATTTAAGGATTGAAATAAAGAATTTAGTTGTTGTTGTAAAGGGATTTAGGTAACAAATAATTCTTTTAACAACGATGATTTCTCTGTTGTCTTTATATTGCACAAACCATGCCGTTTTCTGTTGAGTCATATTACGGAATTTTATAGTACACTTTTCCGACTTTGATTTTTAATTTTACATGTTCGTTCAAAATATCCGGTTGGCGAAATGTTTCGCCAAGACGATTTAAGTCAGTTCTTTTTGGGGAACTCTGGGCCTCTTAAAAGGCAAACTGAACAGAGAACACAATATTTTAGAGATTACGAAAAGTCCAAACGCTCTAGACAATTTTTAAAGGAATGGAAACAAAACCGTCCATGATTAGTTGATACTGAAAGTGAAACCGGCATGGTTTGTTAATAAATAAATAA
>FXLX01000201.1 GCA_900180385.1 uncultured Candidatus Thioglobus sp.
TATGGCAATCTTTCGTATTGGGTGTGCACGAGATGATGCCATGGTTTGATGGTAATATCGCCAACATTGTTGTTATTTTAATTAAAGCCATGGCGTTAATTATGCCATTGCTATTAACCGTTGCCTACTTTACTTATGTTGAGCGTAAAGTGATTGGCTATATGCAGCTTAGAATCGGCCCAAACCGAGTTGGCCCTAAAGGTTGGTTGCAGCCCATAGCAGATGCATTAAAGCTAATGACTAAGGAAATTATATTCCCAAGCAAGGCTAATATTTACTTATTCTTGCTGGCACCTATTTTGGCAATTGCACCTGCAATTGCAGTGTGGGCAGTTATTCCATTTGATGAAGGGATTTACATCACTAATCTTGATGTGAGTTTACTATATGTGCTGGCTATTGGCTCAATCGGTGTGTACGGTATTATTTTAGCAGGTTGGGCATCCAACTCGAAATATCCATTATTAGGCGCATTAAGAAGCGCATCATTATTGGTTTCATACGAAATCGTAATTGGTTTCGCCTTGGTAACTGTAGTTATGATTGCTGGCAGTGTTAACTTGAATACAATTGTGGCAGATCAACAAGGCGGAATCATTAATTGGTATTTTATTCCATTATTTCCAATGATGATTATTTTCTTTATCTCTGCTTTGGTAGAAACCAATCGTGCACCATTTGATGTAGTTGAGGGTGAATCTGAAATTGTAGGCGGCACGCATGTTGAATACTCAGGCATGACTTTTGCAGTATTTGTCTTGGCAGAATATGCCAACATGATTTTGATGGCGGTACTAGCTGTGGTAATGTTCTTTGGTGGTTGGCATTCTCCGTTTGAAGGGCTTGGCATATTAGAGTCTACATTTGCCTGGGTGCCTGGCATTATTTGGCTGTTACTAAAATCTACTTTTTTTATGTTCTTGTACTTGTGGGTAAGAGCAACTTTCCCACGTTTCAGATACGATCAAATTATGCGCTTAAGCTGGAAAGTATTTTTACCAATTACGATTGTTTGGATTTTTGTTGTTGCGTTGATGACTCAACTTCAAATCGGACCATGGTTTTCATAGGGAATAATTAGATGTTTAATGGCTTAAAAAAATTAGTAAACACACTGACTCTGAGCGAATTGCGCACAGGTATGAAAATTACAGTCAAAGAGTTGGTTAATACTAAAATTACTGTTCAGTATCCTGAAGAAAAAACACCAATTTCACCAAGATTTAGAGGCTTGCACGCATTACGTCGCTATCCAAATGGCGAAGAACGTTGTATTGCCTGTAAGCTTTGTGAGGCGGTATGTCCAGCTAATGCCATTACCATCGAATCAGAAATGAGAGAAGATGGCACACGCCGTACAACTCAATACGACATTGACTTATTTAAATGTATTTTTTGTGGTTTTTGTGA
>FXLX01000202.1 GCA_900180385.1 uncultured Candidatus Thioglobus sp.
TTGCCATTTCTTCAATTCTATCTGCATCATAAAGAATAACGCCTAAATTACGAATTCTCCCATTAACAACACAAAATTCTGTACAATGGTCGTCGCTTCCACGGGATTTTCTAAGAGCCTGGTGACGTCTGTCATGCTATGTCCTGCACATCGATGAATGAGGTAAAAAATGCAATGATGTCCGCACACGGTAGATCCTTCTTCTTGTACTCGAACGGTATTGTAAGTCCAACTCGTACAATGTTTGTTCATAAAGTTCACGTAAGCCCTTAAAAAGGGTGGTCTTCCTGTGGGATCGTAATATTCTCCTCTAGAATTGGCATCGATGTATAGGGCTACCCAGTGTGTTCCCGGTCGATCATCCGGGTCCGAAGGTACGTTTAATCTTCTGGGTAGTCTGTTTCTGGCGTATACTCCTTTGAAAACGTTTCTGGTACTTGGGTGTGTTTTCAGTACGTGGTCGATCTCTAAGGTGTTCATCTAAGCACTGTAGTCAAACAAGACTTGTCTGTTTCTATCAATTTCAATGACGTTGTCAAATTCTGCATACATGATCACGTTGATGGTAGTTGTAAGGGCTTCTGCGAAATGAATCTCCACTCTCAAGTTGCCTTGTTTTATCAGCTGAAAGGCTCCAACTTCAGACATGTCGGGTGTGAGATCAAATCCAAACAAGGTGTTTCCTTTGGCATAATCTTCTCTCGAAATGGTATTTCCTTCGTCTTGATCCATTTTTCCGGTACTGGTGTAGAGTCCCATATAACTTCGGATGTAGCCATTGTTTTCGAAGTCGGGCTGTAACGGTTTGGTTGGAATCTGTCGTCCGTCAACGTTGAGTGCCACAAAATTGATCTTGTAGTGTTTGAAATCGAACGGATTTTTCCCAATAGTGCCGTTCAGTGCATCGCTGTCTACACAGGCAATGACGAGTCTCTTTGGCAGCTGTCCTAAAACATATTGTCCTGAACGTAATTCATGTTGCCGGTGGGTACCGTGTCCACTTTCACTTCTACTCGTCTGACGGGGTATTTACAGCTGGTCTTTTCCAATGCTTTCACGTGACCCATTCTAACGGCGGGACTCAGTTGTACCTTTCTCACATACAGAGCCATTTCCTTGATCTTGATTTTATAATTGGCCGCGTCTGCCACGAGAGCAAAAGCGTCCCGACTTCTTCTCAGTTTAATTTTCAGATCCACGTGGTTGAGTAAGTATTTGTCTTGACAAAACAGATCCAAATGTAGTTTTCCCATCATTTGTACCGACTTGCTTAGGGCCGTCAATTTTTTCCTTGCCGTGAATCCCTTGTTATCCGTCGTTCTCTTGTCCTGCTGTCCCGGAGTGTCCTTGTACCACATCACGCCAGTCAACTGAGATTCTTTAGCCGCTGGTCCGTAACTGAGAAG
>FXLX01000203.1 GCA_900180385.1 uncultured Candidatus Thioglobus sp.
GGGAACAAGATATTATATTGAGGGAACAAAGTAATATGTTGTGGGAACAAAATATCTTTCTTGTGGGAACAAAATGATAAATTAGTTTAAACATATTTTATTGTCCAAAAACATGACAATAGGATCAGATACAAGTTTTACAACTTAGAACATCTTCTCCTTTATATAAACAATATACAAATACAGTTGAACATAAATACACAAAAGCTACAGTCTTTCTTAATAATTAGAAAAACAACAAAAAACAACAACATGAAATGTACGAGTGACAAATGACACTTAAATGACAAATCGAACAGACCTTTACAATAAATGGACTAGTTTATAGAACACACCTAGAATGAAGAAAATCAATAATTGTTATACAATGTAGTGGGATTATTAATTCGGTAAAGGTAGGATCTTTTAAAATTTATTTTCAAAATATATAATAATATCATTATTTATTCAGTAAGAATTTTAACATAAAGTGCTCACACGTGTGTATTGCAACATTTACTAATTCACACCAGGTCAGCCACAAACCAATTGTCACCTGATTACATTCACGATAATCAGCGGAAAGAAAAGCGACATGTTTCCTTAATATATGTCTGTACAGTAATGAATACATGCCTATTTGTGTCAATATTATAAATTTGACTTCCA
Source organism: uncultured Candidatus Thioglobus sp. (assembly GCA_900180385.1). Lineage (GTDB taxonomy): Bacteria > Pseudomonadota > Gammaproteobacteria > PS1 > Pseudothioglobaceae > Thioglobus_A. The sequence continues at coordinate 649 of FXLX01000203.1, forward strand.
AACAGCAAGGTGTTTAAGTCAATGTGTACATTTGCAGCTAATAAAGAACGGTACAAAATATTTCTTTGTGCATCAAACCTCTTGCAGTACAATAAAAAATGTTCAGCATTCTCTGTGGAATATCCACAAGAACAAGATGGGCTATGAATCAAATTAGCATGAAATAGATCATTATGTAATGCACTACAATTATTCCTTATTCTAGTATGCAGTATATTTAAATATCTGTTGCCAATATTATAATAGGAGGGGGGTTAGCATTTTTATAGTAGTGTTGTTTCAATTTGTACTTGAAGGATTCAAAAGTTGAAAGTTGACGTATTCTCAGGTCTAATAAATGGGGTCAGGTCATTATTCCGACAGCCCATTATTCCGACAGCCCATTGCTCCGACGGCCCATTATTCCGACAGCCCATTGCTCCGACAGCCCATTTCTCCGACAACCCATTATTCCGTCAAAAATGGTCAAAAGTAGTATAATTATCTTAAAATCTGTTGTTTTTCTTCTATACCTAACGGAAGACTGACTTTAATCTTTATACTCATTGGGCGGATTGTTTCTGTATTAAACAAAAGGGTAAATATGGGGTCAAAGTCAAATGTCATGGTGCTAGCAGATTCCTTACATCATGACGACATGAGAAATATCAGTACCAATTTCGGATGGTCTAACACTGCTACATTTTGGATTTAATCATGAAAAGTTTACACCGCCACCGTTACGCGAGACGACACAAAAATTATTGGAGGGGGAGG
>FXLX01000204.1 GCA_900180385.1 uncultured Candidatus Thioglobus sp.
AGTAATGATCATCAACAGAATCATATATTGGTCGGGGAGTAGTTCTCGCCAAGAAGCAATTCTCGCCAACTGTCTCATTTAGCGCGAGCGCTCGCGAATTTTCGTCTGATTTTTTCACCATCATTAAAGGACGCCGTACCAATCCTTCGTATTAATTTTTTATCGAATTTCATTGTGAAATATCGTTAAAATCGGGTAAAAACCCTACTGCACCCCACATTCTGTCATAACATCAACAGGGGGTCACGTGTGTTGGTACTCTTAAAATAGAAAAACACATGGAATGATCATCGGAGAATCTAGTGACACCATATTTCCAATTTATCTCTACAAATCTTTAAGATCTTTCTAAAAAGTGTCACACTTTGCCTTATTACTCATCCCTACAATCCAAAATACTCACGGTTGCAGAATAAAAATAGATTCCATGTGAATGCAAATGGCCACCTGCGCATGCACTGTTTACGTCATCAATTACCTTGACCGCTAATTTAATACATGGATCCTATATTATCACATTGGGCATAAAACATGGACAAAATATTAATATTAATTCTAGAAAAACTGGATTTATTACTTTTCATCAATAAAATGAAAATTATCAGGTAAACCACTGTTGAAAAGGATGTATTTTACGGAATGGGGGAGCGGCGTGGGGATGGCATGACAGCCTTTAAAACAGCGATGAATAATTATCAGAGTTTTCTACAAACTAACACAAAAACCGGTAAACTTTTTAAGAAAGGGTTTTAATTTTCTAAAATGTCGTTTTTCTTTCCTTTTGATGCTTTAGCTTCACAAAAAACAATATTTCTGAAAGTTGGCGAGAATTGCTTCTGTTGCGGCCATTTTCTGTTAAAAAACGCAACATCGTAATAATGGATCCCCGATCAGCGTGCGCTCTCCTTTATGAAAATTCATTTCGTAGGTAAATCGTTATGGTTCATGCAAAATAATAATGGGGTGAAACAAAGGTTTCTCGACTGCTTCTTAAAAATATTGGATAAAAAACGTAAAAAATGGCGAGAACTACTCCCCGACCAGTATATATCTCTCTTTGTCAATCAGTAACTCTTTTCCTGTTTATGTACATGCAGTTTTTCATTTTGTCTCTCCATTGGAAATACACAATCTGTATTTTGGTAAACATAATAAGGGAGACAAATCCTATAAGTTTATGCTACAAGTAGCTAATTTTCATAGGTAGCTAATTATTATGCTCCGCCGTATGAAAATTAGCTACCGGAAGTTGGAGGTAGCTAATTTTCATGGGTAGCTAAAAATTTTACGACACCGGAAGCTTTGAAGCTAATGAGAGCGGGAGGTTTGGCGATTTACAATCTGAGTCAACCCACCATTTGTTTAGAATTGCCTGTATCAAGTCAGGGTCTTTGCGGT
>FXLX01000205.1 GCA_900180385.1 uncultured Candidatus Thioglobus sp.
TGCCACTATTTTGATCTCAATACCACACAAATTGTAATACCCCCCCTCCCCTTTTGAAATATTACTGTGCTTTGATCTAATACCACACAAATTGTAATAACCCCCTCCCCCACCCTTTTTGAAATGTTACTGTGCTTTGGTCTAATACCACAACAATTGTAATAACTCATATTTGTGTAGTCTTCAGCAGAAAAAAATATGTCCAACTTCTAGATACTTTGTACAAAATGTAGGTAATGAATAGAACAAACGTCAAAAACTGAAGCAAGTTGTAAAATAAATAATTATTTCTCAGATCTCATAATCAAATTGCAACAATTGGAATAAAAATACTGACTGGTTATTTTTTTTAATTGCAGACACGTGTCTGTTTGTAAATAGTTCTATAAATAGAACGCAATTGTTACCCGGATGCTGATCAATATATAAAAAAACTTATGCGTCCTCGTGCAGTGCATTTCAACGAATTGAATGGCCAACCTTTGCATATAAATGAAATATTAAATATGAGAACTAAGATTTCATTTCACAGAAATGAGAATAAATACATCAAAAGTTTGTTTGGTTAAAAGTAGCTTCGGTGGATTGCGAACTCCTGTTGATCGCGCCATTTTTATTTTTTAAGTTTCTTTATAAACCAAAGTTTATGACTTTTCGAGAAAGTCACTTTCAAAATACTTAATAAATACACGTGTACGATAGACAAAAGACTTCCTAACTCCGAACTCCAGTATAAACATGATATCGACATTTTCATAAATGAAAGTGGCAAAAATAGTTCGTTATGGTGAACATTATCGTGCAACGATTAACGAATGATGATTACAAAAATATGTCCACTTTAAATACATACTGTGGCATTTTGAGTACATGTCATAACTATAAAAAAATTATTATCGTTGATTGAATTCTTTGTCCAGGTAAATCAAGCCAGGTGAGATCAAAGATTACGCAATCAAAACAAAAATTCTATAATCCGTTGATTGGCTTGTAACATGTAATAAAATTGTCATTGTAGTGACTAATTAGTTTTAATCAGCAAATGAAGAAGAATGGATTGTTACAAACATTTTTCTACGATTTTTTGAAAATTCAAGTGACGAATTGGGTACGGGAAATACTCGTCACTTTCGAAAATCAATCGTCAATAATTTATTGATTTTTGTTACGGTACACAGTGATTATCTATAAATTTACACAAGGAAATCTAGGCGCCAAAAAAATCGCCAGAAGCCGATTTCAGTCGCCAGTCAAGAAAAAAAATCGCAAATTGCGACATTGGCGACCGACAGCGCGATCCCTGACTCGACTTGCAGCCGCAAGTGATAAAGTTTACCAGCTGCTTGCCCATGGTCGGTGGTTCTCTTCGGGCACTCCGGCCTCTTCTACCACTAA
>FXLX01000206.1 GCA_900180385.1 uncultured Candidatus Thioglobus sp.
ACTTCTGTGCGTGGTGAAACTGAAAGTGTAACTGAATGTGAAACTGAAACTGAAAGCGTCGCATGTAATGAAGTATGGCTTACCATACATGCCAACCCTACCGATTTACGCGGTAGTCTACCGAATTTTTAAGTCTTCTACCGCCTACCGATTTTAGATGTTTTCCTACCGATTTAAAAAAAAAAATGTAAAAAAAATTATCGTGAATTGTTCATATGTTGATTATTCTTGTAGATTTCTACGACGTATAAATGAGTACAAATCCAAATTATTTAGGCCCTTTCCGTAATCGTTTCCCTCTTAATTTGTACCGGAAACTTCCATTGGTCAATTCTTTATCATTAAACCAATCAGAAACGGTATTTAAAATAAAGTTTTGAAGCACTACATTTTGAACTTATGATTCCTAAACATCAACAGATCAATGTCTGAATGAATATGTCCGAAACGCCAGAAAAAAAGAAGGCTCGTTTACGTTATGACAACGTATTTAAGACAGCATGGACTGATGAGGTTCATTTCATTAAACATTCCCGAAAGGGAAATAAATTTGCATTTTGTGAATTCTGCAGGACTGATTTTTCAATCAATCACGGAGGTCATAGTGATGTGACCACAGTCATATGAATTTTAGTCATAGAGAAAAATAGTGAAAATTTAGATGTTGGGGTAATATAATATAAAAATAAGAGACTCTTATATATATATTATATTACCCCAACATCTAATTTTTCTCTATTTATGACTAAAATTCATACGACTGTGATGTGACAAAGCATGTAGGTACCGCAAAGCATAAGGGGAAGCTAAGGATGTTCGATCATCCAGATCCCTGGCAATGTTTTTACCAGGAAGTAGCAAATCTTCTATTTAAAGTTTTGACTAGACAGATTTTATATCCAAAATGCAGCAGAATGCACCATTTTGCGTCCTTCTGCGTCCCCCCTACCGCTTTTAGTCTCTCGAGGGTTGGCATGTATGTAAATCCTTGATGTAAATGAATGAATAGGAGTTTGCTATCCATTTCTGGGATAAATCTATCTAATTAAATAGATTTCCTCGCCTACATCCACCCCCCTTTTTTCGTTCAAAAATACTAATTACCAAGAATCTATCAAAACATGGTAAAAGGGGAATAACTGGCATAGTACTTTTAATGTATTATTAAGGTAGCTAATTTTCATGGCTATCATTTGGAACACCTTTGTGGTTTACGAAAATCTAGTTCCGAACGTCAAAAAGTAGCTAATAATTATGGTAGCTAATAATTATAGGACACCGGTATTGTGTTTTCATTCATTTAAATCTACGATGACTTAGCGGCCGCCATATTTGTTTACATTGGATACCGGGGAAAAAAGTAGTCCGGCAAACGGAAATATTGATTTATAAA
>FXLX01000207.1 GCA_900180385.1 uncultured Candidatus Thioglobus sp.
TTCGATTTTCGTCCTCAAACGGGGTCCGACCTATAATCCGACAGTCCGATAGTCCGACAGTCCGATAGTCCGACGGTCCGATAGTCCGACAGTCCGATAGTCCGACGGTCCGATAGTCCGACAGTCCGATAGTCCGACAAATGCTTTAAACTGATGAAAGTTTTGAAAAATAATTTGGCCAAAAATGATATATTCGTAATTTCAGGATATGGGCCATTCATTTTTATACGCCCGTCAAAATACGGGCTTATTATGGCATACCGCTGTTCGTCCGTCCGTCCACGCCTCGTACGATAACATCTCTCACTTGTTCCCCCTTTTACTGATAGGTCACGTCGTGACATACATTGTATTGATAAAAGGGGGAGCAAGTGAGAGGTGTGATTTTAGTCAGTTTGGAAAACGCCAGTTTTCATATGGTATATACAATTAATTGGTTTAAAAAATGCAGCATATTAATTACTGTTCTCACGCTGAGCAACTGACCTTCAATTGTCACAAAGGGGGGGGGGGCGTATCATGGCACAGTTGTTTATTTTGTCATATTCCGATGCTGTTTCTTTCCGTGATATAAGGGGTCACTTAGGGACAATTCCTTCAATCGTAACTTTTTATATATGCGTTTGTCGTAGAAGGCGACTATAGCAGGGTCACCCGTCGGAATCCCGGGGAATAAAAATAGGACCAACTTGTCGTCGGAAGAGACAGAAAAACAAGTTCCCGTGTTAAGCCGTTGCCCATGTTGACCCATCCCAGAGTCCCCTCTTTCTGATTTTTTGTTTACAAACTTTTCTCATCCTGAATATGACTGAAATATTGCTTGCTGGACCTTAAGCAATCAATCAATCAATCAATCAATCAATTCGCACACATTATTGTATCCAGCTCTATTGGTGTGTCGACATTGCTTTTTAACATAAATATTCCATGATAAAGGGCGGGGGACACTGGTACGCTCTTCTTTTTGTCTTTTCCTTTTTTTTGTATTCATTTATTTTATCTTTCTTTTCAATAGTGACTTTTCTTGGCTGGACTCGGCTACACGCTACTTGAATAAAGCCTGAAGTAGTCGCTACTAAAAAATATACGGGATACTTACACTACCGGTTCATCACGATTGGATCCAGGTCTTTATGGAGTCCGTGTTGTTCATATATGTGTTTTTTTTAGCTCTTGTGTGGCCCTGCCAATTGTTTGTCCGTCTATGATATCGTGTTTCCGATGTTCTGGACCTTTCTTTGGTGAGTAAACGGTTCGGTTTCTGGCCCCATATTACACATGTTATAGTGTTAACTTTCAAAGAAATAAAGCATTTGTCGGACTATCGGACTGTCGGACTATCGGACCGTCGGACTATCGGACTGTCGGACTATCGGACTGTCGGATTATAGG
>FXLX01000208.1 GCA_900180385.1 uncultured Candidatus Thioglobus sp.
TTAACAGTGGTCCGAGTTGTCACGAATACGTTATAGCGTAAAGTCGCGCACAAATACGACAAAAAATATCACAGAAGCGGACATAGTGGCTGAGTAAGCCAGCGTCCACAGTAGTTCCACTCGTCGCAACTTCGGCTGATTCCGTACCTTCATCATACCTCGTCCGTATTACGATAGCTCCCATTGGAACTACTTTCGGAAATCTTCAATGAAGGAGGTATTAAAATAATTTCACTTTCGAATATTCGTCCAATAATAATATATTTTCATTCGTCGCAATGTCGGCTGATTCCGTACCTTCATCAAAGACCAATATTTTTCAAAGCAAACTCATCTATTGTCGCCATTTTAGAACTTATTCGCGGTGCGCAATGTTTGATTGAAGTGATACGGTCTTCCGGCGAAGAAATGTGACGCGTAGACGCATATCAAATACCGTATTACAGCCTAACTTCGCTAATACTGCGCCCTCTATCGGCACTTTCGCTGGACGAGGGCTTGAACGCTCTTAGTGGTAAAAATCCGTCAGGCTGCTGGCTGGTACAGCCGACCAATCAAATGTCAGATATTAGCGCGTATGCGCATTAGTGACTCCCTTTACTTCCGTTTGTAAATATTGACAAAACAAACACGGAGAATGATTGTGCACGTGCCTTTGCATATTTAGAAAACAAATACACCTTTATTCTCATAATTATGATTTAAATTGCCATAGATTCACAAATCTTTAAAGATTTAAAAAAATAAAACACCGTGTAATCATTTTTTGAAGTTTTTATGTTTTAATCTAAATTTGCTAAAATGTCACAATACACATCTAACATGTATTTTTGTAGTGTATGTGGGACAATTTATTGTGGATAATAGGGTCGACACACGTAACTTGCCGTTAACATAAGATTGTATAAATATGGATATGCACAAGTTAAATTAAGGAAAATGGGATGAAATAATAAAGAAATTTTATTGAAAATAAATATGTAAACAGAAAGTTGATTATTTCATAAATTAAAATGATTTTTAATACAATTTATTAAGAAATACCCATCACAATATCGTTATTTAGGTAAATACTTATTAGACTGATTTTTTTAAACCCATTTTTGTCTTTAATTGATAACTGACCCAAGTTAGCCTAAATAAATGAAATGTGACTTAATGTGTTAATTATATAAATCCTTGCCTTCTATCAATTTTAATTTCTTATCTAATTCTTATTCTTATTATGTAACAATATGGTCAGGTTGTTATTTTCATTGAATGGCATCTCAAAATAGATGGCTTCACAGTAGGAGCTCTTCCTGTATATTGGTTACATCCTGTATATTACAACTGACAGCTAATGCATGACAAACAATTTTAATCAGCCATCAGTATCATAAAATACA
>FXLX01000209.1 GCA_900180385.1 uncultured Candidatus Thioglobus sp.
TGGTCTCGATTATTTAGGTACAGATAGGACCACGTGGCCCAGTGACCCACCCGGTTATCCAGGGTTTGAAGCTAAGGAAATATTTTAGGGGCCAAGTGGGCCCCCACCAAATTAATTTTGGTAGCCCACACAATTTGTTAGGGGCCCATCAGGCGCACAGCGCGCCTGCCACCTCGCTTGCGAGGTGCCCTATGGCAGGGGGTCCGCTGAAGGCCCCCGGAAGCCCTGGGATAAATGGTGTAAAATCCTGCATTCTGGCCATTTCCTGGCAGCAAAATTGGCCATTCAGAAACTATAATTTAATACAGAAGATAACAAATTTCCAAAACATTTTCCTCAAAATAAACTTATTTTACATGCACCAATACACTATGACTTCAGAAATTTATAGTTGAAGTCAAATTTCGGGGCGATTTAGAGCTTGACATATGGTGGGGATGTTTGTAGCTTGTACATCCTGTAGTAAATGAATTTTCATTTTTTTTGTTCTTTGCAATATGAACAAACCATGCCGGTTTCAGTATCAACTAACCATGGACGGTTTTGTTTCCATTCCTTTAAAAATTGTCTAGAGCGTTTGGACAGTGTTCCAGCTAGGATTTCAAAAGGGCAGGGTGCTGGTCCTGAAAAAGGGCTCTTTAGTGCGCTGTTGGATTTTCAAAAAAGGCATTTTTTAGGGACACTGTAAAATCAAATAAAGTATACAATGAAATATTGACTTTTATTATTTATACATGAGCAAATAGGTCAGTTTATTCAACAAATCAACCTAGATATAATTCTATCTTTCTGTCATTAACTCTAAAAAACTTGGCAACTACTGTATCTGACACATGCTCATAACATTGTTTGTTGCAATTTAGTTTGACATGTAAAATATTGTTCATTGTGACCTGTTTCATGCGATTTATGTGATCACACTTTACCAATTTGACCTGTGAAAATACCCTTTCTACTTCTGCTGTACTCAGAGGTAACACAGCAGCTGTACTCATTAAGTGTATGCTATTATTGGGGTACAGTGCTGATAAACCAAGCTTTTCATTTAATAAAAGCTTAAGGCATGCCATGATGCTCCTTTCATGACATTCCTCTATTTTTATCACTTGTTTAAGTTTCAGATGAATTTGAAAGTTCAACATTTTAAAATTGGATTAAATAATTTTGTTTATCAAAATACAAGGATGTTACGGGAGGACAGACGGACGAACGGAAGGTAGCGTTACTACATGTATATCCCTTCGCAACTTCGTTGGCGATGGGATAAAAGCTAGCTGTCACGCCCGCTCCCAAAACCACCACGAAGAAAAACATCTCAAACCACCGACGCACCCCCATCACACCAATAAAAAAACACCCCCACACACCACACATAAAA
>FXLX01000210.1 GCA_900180385.1 uncultured Candidatus Thioglobus sp.
GACACGTTGAAACACTTTGTTTTTGACCCTGTATCAGTATTCATTCGTGTAATCATTTACCCACAGGTAACATTACGTATAGGAGAATGTCCAAGTAACTCTCCTTTCCTTCAAAATAATGGAGCCGAGGCCCATTGTTTTTAAGGAATGGAGAGATACGAGGACATTCTCCAACTTAAAATCCACCCATTGTACTTTATTAATTTTATTAATTATTAATCTTGTAACAAAAAAAAGTCTGTGTATAGTATCTAAAGTACAAAGAGAACAATAACTCTCCATTCCTTAAAAATAATGGAGAGTTTTGACAATAGATTTACATCACAGGTGGATTTTAAATGATGAGAAAGATCAGATGGAGAAGGATAGAAATCTTTGGAAATTTCGACTGCGTGTAAAGAGCCACGTAATACCTTCGCAGCATCATGAAGAATCTGATCTTCCTGCATATCAGGGACATCTACGAAAGAAGCTTCTACCTCTGAAAACTTGAGGTCTGCTTTCAACTTACTTGCGGCACGAATAGCGTCAGCAACTGATATCGAACTACTGAAAACTATATTTGATTGACCTTGTCCCTTTTGACTTTCGATCACAATAGTATCGCCGTAATGATTTTGAAGCCTTGTCTGTAATTTGGCAGTATAATACTTTGTTGATAAACCCTCTGGAAGCAAGGAACAAAATTTGTCTAACAAGGAAGACATAGTAAACGCTTTCTTGTTCTCAAAAAGGTCATGGTGCAAAATGTCTAAGAATTTTTTGAATGCAATATCATGTTCCGACTCATTTTTAATTGTAGAGTAATTATCAGCACTATGTTCTTTTTTCCACTTCAGCAAATAATTTGTAATGCATGCCGAATGATACTGCGCTTTTTCCTGGACATCGTCAACGGTCAAGAGGCTCAACAAATCATAATCAAACTTACCTCTTGCGGCATTTAAAATGTATTTGACGCGTTCACTACTTTCAATGCGCTTAAGTTTTCTATCTTTCTTGATAGCCTTTTGTCTACAAAAATACAATAGTCCCAGTTTATTTGTGGCAAGGTTTTAGAACGCGTCTTCATAGTAGACACTGAAGCGTCATTACTAGTGTTGCTACATTCTGGAACATCGCTGACAAACCGTTGTAAATTTCTTTTACTTGTATAGGCTTTATAACAAGACCTATGATACTTTATTTCATTTAAAGGAATCAAGCTCAAAGAATTAAATTCGTCATACAGGCGACGATAAACATCATCTTGTCGCTTGTTGATCGCATCAAACAGAGTATCTCTTCCCTTCTCTGTAGCGCAGGACAAACTGTCGGGTGTGTTTATTTGACAAATGACACATAATTCCCAATTGCTTGTGTTTCGACATTTTTTC
>FXLX01000211.1 GCA_900180385.1 uncultured Candidatus Thioglobus sp.
TAGTCAGAAGAAAACATGATTTCTGTTTATTTAAGGTGTGGATAAGTATCAAGGAGCACATTGTGAGTGAGTGCACCCTTGAAGGATTCTGTAGTGGTGTTTTTGGTTATGTCAGGGGATAATTTGTTCCAGTCTTTAATGGTTTGACAAAAGAAAGAAAATTTATAACTGTCTTTATTGCATTGGATTTGTCTGTAGGAGTCTTTTCGGGAAGATCTTGTCGTAGACTGGCTCTGAAGTAATATATTTTGTGTAGGGATAGCGATATTTTCATTTATTACTTTGTGAAACATTATGAGCCTAGTTCTTAGTCGGCGTTCTTGTAGAGTTTGCCAATTCATGGTGTTTAACATCTCAGACACACTGCTGGTGTTATGATGTCTGTTGCATGTATACCTGGCTGCCCGTCGCTGTACCTTTTCTAGCGAGTTGATGTTTTCGTTTGTGTGAGGATCCCAAACAGTGCAGCAGTATTCTAATTTGGGTCTTATTAGGGTTTGATATGCTCGTTCTTTTATCGTTTGTGATTGTACTTTTAGATTTCTTCTGATAAAACATAATGATTTGTTTGCTTTGGCGGCAGTTTGTTGGATGTGGGTGTTCCATTTTAGGTCTGTTGAGATTGTGACACCTAGATATTTTGCGTGTTGAACAGATTCTAATATATGGCCATGCATGTTATAGTAAAAGTGGATTGGATTTCTCTTGGTTGTTATATTCATGATGTTACACTTGTCTGGGTGAAATGACATGAGCCAGTCTTGTTCCCATTTTATGGCAGCTTCGAGATCTTCTTGGAGCTTGAGGCAGTCGCTTTGTGATTTGATTTGTCGATAGATCATACTGTCATCTGCAAAAAGTCGGATACGGCTATGTTTGATGTATTCAGGGAGGTCGTTAATGTAGATTAGAAAAAGTATTGGTCCCAGAACTGTACCCTGTGGGACACCGGATGTGACTGGTATTTTTGATGATGTCATATTTTCTAAAAGTACTGTTTGAGTTCTGTTTGAGAGAAAACATTTAACCCAGTTTATGATTTGTTCTGATATGCCAAAGTATTTCATTTTGTACAGCAGTCTTTTGTGTGGTACCTTGTCGAAAGCTTTTGCGAAGTCCATTATTATTAAATCTGTTTGTATATTTTTGTCATTGTTTTGTGATAAATCATGTATTAAAGAAATTATTTGTGACTCACATGATCGTTTTGCCCTAAATCCATGCTGTAATTCATAAAGTATGTTGTTGGTTTCTAGATGTTGCATCATGTTGCTGGCAAAAATATGTTCGAGTAATTTGCAAGCTATGGTTGGATGATCTGCCGATGGCAATTTTGTACTATCGTCAACAACTACAATGGTTAGGTGGC
>FXLX01000212.1 GCA_900180385.1 uncultured Candidatus Thioglobus sp.
GTTCACACGGCGCTTCGCGCCGTGTGAACGGTGGAGTTGACCTGCGGTCTAACACTATCTTCTTGGTGCGAAGCACCTTCGAACATAGCGTTCGACCTGACCAATTCTCCAGCATAAAAAAGAGGCTAGCCTCTAATATGCTGATACAATTGGCATGTCAACTCCACCGTTAGGCCTAAATAAATTCATCAGGAGGAATGATGGCTTATAGAAATAAAACGTACATCGCTTTTGATGGTGATAAAGACATTCATTATTACTATTTAATGAAAGCATGGAAGCATAGTAAACATGTTAACTTTAATTTTTACGATGCTCATGATATTAATAATGCAAGAGATTCGAGCTTAGAAGAAACCATTAAACGTAGATTACGAGAAAGGATGACTAGTGCAAAGTGTTTGTTGCTAATTGTTGGAGAGAGCACAAGATATTTAAATAAATTTGTACGTTGGGAGATTGAGCTAGCGATTAGTAGTGATATACCAATCATAGTAATAAATATTAACGGTAAAAAACAAATGGATGACAACAGATGTCCTCCAATTCTTAAAAATGAACTCGCAATTCACATTCCATTCAAACAAGCTATTGTTGAGTATGCTCTAGATAATTGGCCAGATAGCCATACAAGTCACAGAAACAAAAGCGAATCAGGAGCCTATTACTATACAAATAGTGTGTATCAACGGATTGGTATCTAATGAAATTCTTCAAAGTAGTAATATCAGAGTTTTTACACGTATTCGGACTGCTTTGGCTGATAGTTGAAGCAACAAGTTTTTTTGCAACAGAAGAAACCGCGAATCAGATCAAGAATTATTGGTGGGTATTTCTTCTTATTGGTATTGCTCTTTGCATATATAGATTAATACCGAAAAAACGATTTAGTTACAAATTAGACGAAAAAGACATCAGTATTGAATTAGTTTCAGGTGACTTATTTAAAGAAAAAGGCCCGATAGTTGTTGGTTCAAATACAGCGTTTATTACTTTGCCAGAAATAATATCACCAAGAAGTATTCAAGGCCTTTTCACATCGAAATATTTCTCTAACCATCAAGCTCTTAGAGATCAAATCCAAGGGCAGCTTAATGAAGTAGTCGAAGGTTATGGTAAAACAGTTACCGTTCGTGCTAACGACAGAATTGGATATTTTTGTGCAATAGCTGAAGTAAATGAAAACGGTGTAGCAAAAAGTAATATAGAAAATATACGCGTATCACTTGCTGAACTATGGAACTATTTGGGCACCAATGGTGAAAAAGACATAATTAATATTCCTATTAGTTGCAGTTATCTTTTACAAACACTATATGTAGTGTTTACCACTCGGGGAATAAATGAATCAAAATATCAAAGTC
>FXLX01000213.1 GCA_900180385.1 uncultured Candidatus Thioglobus sp.
TAATATTATCTTGATGGTGTTGAAGGTTTATTTCACAGCCCATTTTTGATAGCCTGTCAGTAGCACTACTTTGGTTAATATCTGAACCTGAAATTTGATAACCCAAGTTGTGTAAGACTTCAGCAATACCACTCATGCCAGATCCGCCAATACCAATAAAATGAATTTTACTAATTCTAGATTTGGAAACTTGCCTTAAATTTTTCATGATTGGGTTGCGCTGATAATGCACAATACTTGAATGCCCTCACCTCTACCAAAAGCAGTCAATCCTTCGCCTGTTGTAGCGGTAATGCCAATATCACTATTTGATACATTTAATAGCGAAGCAAGGTTATTTTTCATATTCTCAATTTTTGGAGATATTTTTGGCACTAAGCACTCAATGGAAATAGCCACATGCTGTATGTCCCAGTCTTGCAATTCTGCCAAGGCTAGTTTTAAATATTCACGGCTATCGGTGACGCCTTGTTGGCATAATTCATCTGCCTTGGCGCCTAATATATTAACCCCGGTGAGTGAAGATATTGCATTAGTTAATGCATGTAACAGTACATCGCCATCACTATTTGCCCCAAGACCCTGCGTATAATTGAAATCAATTCCTGCTAATAATAACGGTTTTTTATTATTTTCAAAAGCGTGAGAGTCTTGCCCTAGTCCGGTTTTAAATTTCATGTGAGTTGGTAGTTAGGTAAAAGTTTGCCAGTGCTAAATCTTCTGGATTGGTAATTTTAAGATTGCGCCTGGAAGATTCAACCAATAATGATTGTAAACCTATGTGTTCAATTGCACTAGCTTCATCGGTTATATTGATTTTATGCTCGCAAGCTGATGTTAATGCATTTAATAATACACCAAATCGATACATTTGCGGTGTTTGTGCTTGCCATAAGTTACTTCTATCAATAGTTGCAGTGGTCAATGTATCATCGGCTTGTTTAATGGTGTCTACAACTCTGGTGGCTAATAGTCCACCAGTCGGGCTATCTTTAAGTTGTTGAATTAGTTGGTTAACATCAGCGGGGTCAATACAAGGGCGTGCAGCATCGTGTATCAAAACCCAATCAGAGTCTTTAGCAAAAGGCTTTAAGGTGTTTAAAGCATTAATTACAGAATGATATCGCTCTTGACCGCCAATAGCAAGCGCCAATAGTTTTTGATGTTGAGAAAATTGAGAGTCTTTAAAATGTGAATCATGCTTGGATAATGCGATAACACAGCCTTTTATTTTCTCAATATTGAGTAACGTTTTAAGAGTTTGATCTAGTACGGTTAGGCCATTATCAAGTGCTAAATATTGCTTGGGAGTATCTGCTTTCATACGTGATCCAATACCACTGGCAGGTACAATAAGATAGC
>FXLX01000214.1 GCA_900180385.1 uncultured Candidatus Thioglobus sp.
CAATTTGTTATAGACTTTTGCATTAGATTTATTCATAACAATGTGTGTCCTCCTGGGGCCGTGTTCTCGAAAGTGTCTTTGGACTAAGACATACCCTAATACTATCTTAGGACAAATCTTAGTCCTAAGTCGTGTTCTCGACCATGTCCTAACTTAGGATATGTCGCAAAATTTGTCTTAACTTTAGAACATCTATGGAGGTGTCTTAAGATGGTCCTAACCCCGAAATTGTAATATAATTTGATATTTTGTACCAAAAACGGACTTTAAGTTGTAGAACATGATTGATATACACCTTTATACTGTTTTTAAATCTAAATAAGTTAATTTAATGATTTTCTATTATAACTTTAACGGCGCACGAGATATCTTCTGTTCATCTTTAATCAGTAATTCATTGAAAGTTTGAAATCAGCTCACTCGAAAGTAACCACACAAAAATAACGGTAATGACTGTATTTCATCATAAAAAAGTTTTACACATTAGTTCCATATCGTATACTGTGCTTTCATTAAGAGCCGGTACCCGGTACTTTTACCCGGCTACGGTAGCGTCTGGTACCGGCAGAAAAAATAAAAACAAAAAAAATCATGTGCAAAATTCTAGTTAATACAATATAAGATCGTTCTGTGGGACTCGAAATCGTAATCTAGTATTTATGGGAGTGTCTTCGTCGAGGTCCGCGTCGGAATCTGTATCTGAACTTTCTTCACCTCCAGTATTGGAGATCAGATTGGATATATCGTAAAAGCGCTTTAAACTATGACGATTTAACAGTGTCTATTCAAGCGGCGTATTATCATTGATGAAAAACGATAAAATGTCTAAACGAAAAAAAGCAATCACTGACTATTTTATGCAGAGCAAAAAGCTTAACAAAGGTGAAGATTCTATGAAAACGTGTCAAATCATGCTGTTCGGCGTTGGCATTGCCGCATACCCGTTCTTTTTCCTGATATCTGTTGTGATTTGTGTGAACGAGCGCAGGAAATTTTCAGTGTTAAGTTAAGTTAACACGTGAAATATCAGCATTACTATTAGTCTAGAAATGAACCTGGTGGGAGGGACCAGGGGGCAAAGCCCCTGGAAGCTCCTGGATTTTAGGGTTTTTGAGACTTAAATCAATTATGATTATGCTATATCTTAATTTCAAATTCATTTATTATACACAAAATTGAAGCAAATATTAGACATAATCCCATATTTTCAGGTCAAAATTTAAGTCTCAAAATCTCTACAATCCAGGAGCTTCCGGGGGGCTTTGCCCCCCTGGTCCCCCTACCAGGGCTTTGCCCCCCTGGTCCCCCTGCCAGGGCTTTGCCCCAGACCCCTCACCGAAATTGTTTGGTACCGCCTACATT
>FXLX01000215.1 GCA_900180385.1 uncultured Candidatus Thioglobus sp.
GGCGATAACAAAAATATAATCCGTCTCAACGGAATATAGAATTTTATAAGGAAATGTACCACTGAAAATTACATAATTAACTTTCTGAAATGTTTTGGATGATTGTCACCAGATTTTTCTGCAAAACGGAAATACTGCGCGATTTTCCTCTCCTTTCATTAAAAAGCGTATTTGATTTTTTTCATTACACTCGAGCGGTCGAAGACAAGGCAAGATAAATTTGAAAGCATTTTAGAAATAATAGAATCTGTTGTTTCTTCACCATTTGTAAAAGCAGAAGCGGATTCGGTAGAATATTTTGTACTGTGTTTGAAACGGTATGTGCGTCTTCATTAGCAATGTGCGCTTATCAGATAGGTGAACACCTGCATCTAACATTTGCCGACCATCTCGACTTGTACAGTCAACAAGCAAATCCCAATTTTCGGTTTCCGTCAGAGCAGATCCCACTTTTTTCTGAATGAATAATGTCCCTCGTCTGGAATATTTTGAATAGGAAATAAAACGATCACGAACGCGGCTTTTTTCTGTTTTTAATATATCAAGAACAAGCAATCGGTCTATCGTTTAAAAAACAATGGTGTATTTGGAGATCGCACCTCTGTCCATTGAAACTTATCTGTCATATTAAAGATGTATTTTTAGACATATGCACTTCTCGACCGCTACCCATGATTTCGGATACCGTCTAAGTACTGACGACAAATAGGTTATTTTGCAATAAATGCATTTACAGTCTCATAATCTTACAGCCAAAAATGCCGTTCTGAAGCTAAGCTTAACAATGTAGACAAACAAACAAAAGGACTGATGGGATTCGAACCACCTTCTAGAACTATCCATTCCATCACAAGGCAGCGCCAATGCGATCATGACTACTGTGCTCCCGCATTTAGTCAAGTAAATTTATTACTTAGAGTAGTGATGGGGTAAAATGCGAATTAAGTAAACATAGCAGACGATTTGATTTAAGAAAATAACTACCAAGCACAAAACAAAATATAATAAAAGCTCTGATGGTTTGCTTCCGATTAAAACGACATGTGCTAAATTGCTTTATTTTTAGAGATTATGAAACCTTACGTGCTGCTCGAAAAGAAGAAAAAAGAAAAAAACTACAGAATAGTTAATATTGATAAAGAAAAATATGAAATTAACAGCTTGCATGTATATTCGTGTTATGATTTCATATGTAAGGAAATATTCGTTGTGCGGCTTTCGAAAAATCAATACAAATCTACTATATACACTCACAATTCTTATAATATGTAAAGAAAAAAAAATTAATATTTTCGGATTGTTTATTTGTTGTTGTGACTCTTGAGTGGTAATTTGAGTGTTTGACTGCTTGGCATTGATT
>FXLX01000216.1 GCA_900180385.1 uncultured Candidatus Thioglobus sp.
AATGATTATAACCACATTGCTTATCATCTCCAAAGAATATAACCACATTACTTAATATTACGAATTTAGTTTGTTACACATATTTTCATTGGTTATTCAACCCTGAATGTCAGCATATATTCGGAAAACAGACGGGGTATATATGTACGTTTTCGGTCTCCCTCATTTGGGCCCCAAAAAACAATAACAACGTGGTTGACAAAAACAGAAATATTTACGCTTCACTGAATCAATATCATAATACGGAATAATAAATGTATTTTTACCAAATTAAATGCTGTTTTTAAACTCAAAACGGTTGTATGAACAAAAAAGATATTCTTTTCTTCAATAAAAAATTAAAATATACCTTTCACAAATCTACACCAACCACTCAATTCGTGCAACGGGTGCAACTATCCTCGGAAGAAACTGTTCAATGGCACAAATTATGGCAGTTACCGGACACAAATCTGCCTCGTCAGTTGCAGTATATCAACGTGTTTCATCAAAGGAAAAACAAGTTATGGGAGACATTATCACAAGTTCTGTTCGTGGAGAGCAACCATCTCAACTATCCTCAATAATGCCACCGCACAGTACTTCCCGGTTGCAACTCATGCCGCCGACACAAAACAGTTCAAGTTCAACATCACTTGTTCAAATGAGAGCCAATACACATGTTTCATCGTCGGTTACGGACGTCGTTGACATTTTGGATGTAAATTATGATGATTTATTTTGTGATTATAACACTCTTACAACAGTTAATTCCGTCACAAACACCAGAACAATTCAGCAAACTCCCATGTTCCACGGCTGTACCATTACAAATTTGAACATAACAATCAACAAGTGAAAGTGTGTTAAAGTTTCCGCCTTTAAAACTTTCGAGGTCACGGGGCCACACCAAGTTTTTGCTTATTGTTAACATTTTAATTATTGAAATTGTTTCACAAACCCGTTGTTTTGTTATGTAATATATTAATGTTATAATTATAAAGTTTATTAAATTTACTGCATATGAAATTGTGTTGATTTAGAAATATTGAACAGGATTTTCCTTTATGAGACACCTCAGTACATAAAATATCACGTGACAAATATTTGACGTCATTGAACAAAGAATGTCAGAGGTACGAAAAGGGACATCTAGAAATACGGAAAATGAAAATAAAAGATGCAAAATATTTAATAAGGTTTTAAATATGAATTGGGACTATGTACGTGGTAAAAAAAAACAAAAGGAAAATAAAAATAAACAAACAAAAAGGAAACAAACAAAACAAAAAAATTAAAAAAAAAATTAAAAAAACATTTATACGACAGTTTGGTTCAATGTAAGGGTATTGAATAGGAAAATTGCTCAGGAGAAAGAT
>FXLX01000217.1 GCA_900180385.1 uncultured Candidatus Thioglobus sp.
GTTTAATCTTGGCTTAGATCCGGATACAGCGCGAAAGTATCCATTAACAAAGTCAGTAGCGTGTGTGTCCACCATTTGCATTAATGCATGCTTGGCAACGGCGACGCATTGATCTAACCAAGTTGTTGAAAAATGCTTGTGGGATATTGTTCCAAATGCGGATCAATGCCGGACCCATTTCCGCTAACGTCACTGGCTGATTTGGCAGATGGCGTAACCGTCGTTCCATTTCATCCCAAACATGCTCAATGGGTGAAAGATCGGGTGAAACTGCTGGCCATGGTAACACATCAACATTTTACTGTGTCAGATAGTCACGCACTACTCGCGCAACATGTGGTCGAGCGTTGTCCTGCTGAAATGTGACGTTGTTGGCCTGAGCTTGGATGAACGGAATGACATAAGGCTGAACAATTTCATCCCGATAGCGTATACCGGTCAGATTTCCGGCGACAACAACCAATGGTGTTCTGCCATGTGCTGTTATGCCTCCCCACACCATAACACTGCCCCCACCAAACGATTGACGTTGAATGACGCAGGCGTCTGCATATCGTTCTCCTACACGGCGGTAAACACGAGAACGGCCATCACTGCTGTCTAGGTGAAATCGGGATTCATCTGTAAACAGGATGTTGGCCCAATCCTGTATTCTGAATCTTAAATAACGTCTACACCACGTCAGCCTAGCTGCACGGTGTCTAGGCAGCAACATTGGACGGATTTCGGTACGTCTTGGCCTGATGTTATGTTCACGAAGTCTATTGCGGACTGTTCTAGAGCTGATCGGTCGTAATCCGGGGATGCTTCTTGCAGTGAGACTTGACGTCTGGAATCGATTTCGCAGATGCACCAGCCTTATGTGGTTATCTTGACGACGTGACGTTACACGTGGACGACCTGAACGTCTGCGGTCTCTAGTGTTGCCAGATTGTCTAAATCGTCTCCATAATGACAGTATCGTGTTGCGATGACAGCCAAAATGTCTAGCGACAACGTTCTGTGGCATAACACTGGAATTAATGTCATTCAAGCAAAACTGTTTTTCTGATGTGTAGGGGCAAAAACAAACCTTAGTAAACCTCAAACAGTCACAAATCGTTAAACGAGAATGATAAACAAAAGAAGGCCAAATACACGAGGTGTACTCATAGAGCGTGTCAAAGTCCGTGCAAGTTTCCCGCGACGGGCGAAAAAATCAATATTTCAACTAGTCATGACTAATAAAAAATTAAATACCCGGTCATAAAAAAAATATATATTAATTATTTGTTTTTTTTATTTTGCTTAAATAATATTCATAAAACTTGTTTTTTTTTTCTATAAGTATATCTGGTCATTATACATAGTTGT
>FXLX01000218.1 GCA_900180385.1 uncultured Candidatus Thioglobus sp.
CAGTGAGTAAAAAAGGCTAAAAAGAGAGAAATAAGGCTAAAAAAATCAGACAAACAAGGTGTTTTTTAGATTTTTATGGAAAAATACGGAAATTTTGAGCTATTTTTTTGAAAAATTGCAAGGGTTGAAAATAGGATGGGGAATTATGAATTATGCAAAGGTCTCTATTAGTTGATAGTGTATTCCCAAGCAAAGTTTAAATACAGGGGTGAAATATATATTTGTATAATACTTTTATAGTATATAATTCGAATTTATTCGCACTTAATGGTATTAGTGCATATTAATGGTTGGAGAAAAAACTAATGAAAATAACTAAATCAAGTATAGAATTTGATAATGTTTTGCGTGCAGCAACTAGCATTAATGATACTAAAAAAACTGTTAAAGTTGATAGTTATTCTTTTAGCAACATTAATTCTAAAGGTGATTTTAAGTCAATCAACAATATTGATGACTTAAAGGCGTTACATGATATTGGCATCAAATCGGCAAAAAATACCTTTGCGATGATGAATGATTAACTTATTATAAATTATAAAAAAAAGCACCTTTTAGGTGCTTTTTTTTGAGGAAAAAAATGATATTTTCAGATAATGAAACTACAGACTATTTTGAAATTATGGTGTTAGTTGATAGTTTTGTCGAAGCAAATTCCGCATCAATTGTAATTAATGAAGACAAATTATTCTTTATGATAAAAAGAATTCATGCTGATTTCCCATGTATTAACGGTGCAAATAACGCAAATGTTTTTAAAAAATCAGCTGCTTTTTTATGTGAATTTGTTGGTGAGCAAGTAGTAGAAACTTTTGAATGTGTAATGTCTGCTGAACTTGAAAAAATAACAAATAATGGGAGTGCAATTATTGCATTTCATATTGTTACTACAATGTTGAATAATGCAACAGTGCAAAATGGTGAAAAAAGTATAAAAAATCCTATTGAATTATCAAAACACTCATATATTGATATTATTGATGCATTAAATGATATAACTTTGCAAAGGAGTTTTAAGCTAGTTACAGTTTTATTGGAACAATTAGTGTATAAATCAAACTGCGAACTGCAGTATGATGTCAAAAAACTATCAATCACCTGATGGCTATCATCAGCTGGATTATCTAACAGTATGGCAGTAGATTTCGCCTATAGTAGCTCTAACAAGCCACTTAATTTGATTTGATACTGTTCTTTTATTTTATAAAATACTTGAATTCGCATAACAAGTGCAATTTTAATTGTAATTAAATAGCCAGTTGTAATAAACTTTGCTATTTTCTTACTACGGGAAATTGCAATGAATTATCAACAACTGACTAACGATGAACGATACCAGATAAAAGCG
>FXLX01000219.1 GCA_900180385.1 uncultured Candidatus Thioglobus sp.
TGAACGATACAGGCTCTTGAGAGCCTCTGGTTTTTTTAAATATCACTATGCTTTGAATTAATACCACACAAAATGCAAAAGTCATATTTGTGTAGCCTTCAGCAGAAGAAATATGTATATGCCAATTTGCTCAACGGTCCAACTATATATAGATAGCTAGGGAATGCAAATATAGCACGAACGTATATTGACACTGACAGTCATAAACTGAAGCAAGTAAAGATTGTAATTATTATTTGTCAGACCTCAAATCAGAGTGCAACAATGGAACAAAACTACTGTAGTTCAAAGTCTATTTTCTAACTGCAGAGGTATTAACGTAGACACAGGTCTGTCAGCAACAGTTCTATAAATAGATCGCAATTAATAAAAAATACCGATCGGATTTGGAAGCGGATCGAAAAAAATCTGAAGTGTCTCCGTGCATTTCAACGAATTTTGAATGACCAACCTTCTCAAATATGAACATATTATATATGAGAACTCAGACTTTATGTCACAGGATTGAGAAAAAAAATAAATCAAAAGTTTGTTTGGTTAAAAGTAGCTTCGATCAACATTTCCCGTAGCACAGTGTCTGATTGCGCCCCCTTTCTCGTGGTGCCATTTTTATTTGATATTGAACGAAATTAAAGTTTCTTTAAACCGAAATGGATTACTTTTCAAGAAAGTCACTTTCAAAATACTTAATGAATACCATAGAATTCAATAAACACGATGTCGATATTTTCATAAATGGCACGTGGCAAAAATACGCGGGCAACATAGGGTGACTCTTCAAAATTACAAGGCTACTTGAACTTCGCTTTTGACCAACGAGAAATCGAAGTCAACCTTCACAAGGCAACTACTTCGCCCTCTAACGTGAGCCCTGCTTCTCGTCCTTTTTTAAAACCTACATGATGGTAAAAATATCAACCAATCAAATTGCAAAAAACAGACACACCTAAATCTATTTCGAATATCGGAAATTCTTAAAAGGACTTGTTTGCCTACCCATTTTTTGCATTGACTCGGCAGCAACTGAAAACGGAGAACAATAAACTAAATATCTACACACAATATCTTATGAAATCAACTTTTGAAACTATATGACTTTTTTTTCACAGGCCCGTCGGACTTGTGGAACTACTCATTTTATACGCCCGTGTACAATTTTACACGCCACGGGCTTCGGACTACCGCCTAATTTCGAAGACTGCCAGTATCCAAGTACTTCGGCACGAAAAACAGATATTATTTTGAAAATTGACAATATCTAAAATTTTCTAAATTTATAAAACTAAGGAGTATCTCCCTTGTGCAAAGCTCTGTCCTTAGCTGGTTTTGGCATTACTGTTTAGG
>FXLX01000220.1 GCA_900180385.1 uncultured Candidatus Thioglobus sp.
ACCATTGCGAGTTCATATAGGTCTAGCTTGGGTGATTTTATTTTATGTTCAAGTACATATAATATATTTGCGTTTTAGTCAAGACTGTTGCAGATGAAGATATGTTTATTAATTAAATGTCGAATCAGTAGACTGTATCGAAAGATTTGTGTTTTCGTTATCATGAAAGAAGTAAAAAGACCACGGAACAGCTGAAAACGAAAGAACACAAGAATGATACAATGTGCTGATGATGAAGTGCCCGTGCAAGTGGTCGGAGAGTGGAGTGTAGTATAAATGCTTAACTTTTATGTCAATTTGTAACATTGCTCTGGTGGCACAATCGGTTAGCGCGCCGTACTTATAGACAGTACCTTCACTGTGCTCTGCACAGTATGAGGAATGCGGAGGTTGTGAGTTCGATCCTCACCCGGAGCAATTAGTTTTTGCCGTCCGTTTTTCGGGTTGTGGGTGCAAGAATCATGATATACTTAAACTGAATCAATTGAAAGATCGAAGATGATTATGACAGGAAAACGTAATAGGAGACCCATACTCGATACTTTGTATTCGCCAACATTATGCTATATTCGAGGTGTCGTATTCAAGCTATCATGAAATCGAGCAAATGTTTGCCGTTCGAAATGTATTATTTCTAAATCTAAGATGTATTTCAAGCAATTGCTTTTGATATTTTGTCACCACCGAAAAATACTATTCCGGTTATATTAAAGGAATAACAGTGTCGTACCTGAAGAGTTGTCGACGTAGATTGGGGATTTGACCGTCGCAAATGCGAATTAACTTGGCGACGCGTAGCGGAGCCAGTAAAACGAATACTTGTGACCGTCAAATCCCCAACTGACACATGCAACTCTTCAAATAGCTAGTCCTTCAAATACAATACTGTCATTTCTATTCTAATACAAGACAAAACATATTTCTGTTGGGTTTAAGAAGAGGTATAAAAAGTACGGAAAAAACAAAAGCGCCGCGAAAAATTGTCGATGACTTTGGCAGATAAAGAAAATCGTGACATCATATGACAATTTTCAGCAGCGTAGAACGTAAACACCTGGACGTCATTTCACAAAATTCATCAGAATATTATCTTAAAGGTAGGCGATGCGTTTTGTTTCTATCATATTTTGTATTCATTGACTTGATGGATTTCAAGAATTCAATGTTCGCACTACTAAAATCTCCTGTTACGACAACGTCAATTGTGGATTTGACGGCAAACATTAGTCACTGATGAAACATGTTATATAATGATTGCATTAGAATTCACGTTTAACACGTTTTCAAATGGTTGAAAAAGAAAAAAGAAAAAAAGAAATACAGAACATGCTAACATATT
>FXLX01000221.1 GCA_900180385.1 uncultured Candidatus Thioglobus sp.
AAGAATTCTTAACGGTTCAAATGCTAGGATTTACCACCTTAACTGTTTATTTTCATAATACGTATTGCTATATTTTTCTAATGTTCTGTATTTACATTTTTTTGTAGATTGATGAGACGTCTTCATGTGAACGGGGAATCTTAGGACTTTATTTTGTTTGACAAAGCGCTGGCAAATCCAAATTATATACCGGTTTACATGAAAGTATATTATTTGTTTACGCTGTGTTTGTTTAAAGTTGGCCGACTGTTTTCTAAGCTCGCCATCCCTAAATATATGTTTGTCTTCGTTATTAAGCTCAGTAAAGAGAAGACATATTTTATGTACGGGTGAACATGGGAAATAGAACATAAAATGTATTGTCTTTTACTCACATGAGTGTCTGTGTGAGATTATGCACCTTATTTCCACAGTAGTGTGTCAAATGTCAACTTTGTATTGTGGAGGGGGGGGGGGTCCAGAAATATTTCCTGTATGCCCAGATGTCGATTCAATGTGTTGAATGTGCAATTACAGAAATATATTTATTATTGGTCGCTAGAAATCTTTAAAAGTACATTTTGCTCTTATTAATTTTTTTGGTTTTGAGACATGTTCGCTAGCTTAGTGGTCGCTAGAAATTGGTCGCTAGCTTGAGCCTGGCTTAAAACCTTCATAATTTCCATCTGGTGACGGAAACTCTTCCCTTATAGTTTTGACAACGCAGGCTGGTAGGGTCACTCTGTATTTCTTGCCAAGTGGTTGACCTTTTCTGACCCAACAAACAAACTGACGATAAGCCATGAGTCTACTGTCGGTTAGTTAACACATTTGTACCTCAAAAAACTAATATAGCTTGTTTCAAGCACAACAGGGTTGAGACAAACTGTTCTAAAGTTGGTGTTATCGGTAATGCAGTCACTGGGTTCCAATTGACCATCAACCAATGAAAATTCATGGCAGCACAGGCATTCCGACGGCAAAGGTAGTGAAATGCATTTTGAGCATGAGCACCAATTTGTGTCGTTCTGACGTGGGTTGTTCTCGATTTCCCGACGTTGGGCACTCGCTGCCTCTTCCATTTGTCTGAGTTCTTCTTCCGTATATTCTGGTTCAAGTTGGTAACCAAACTCTCCATAGTCGTCGAAATCTACATCACTTGAGGCGCTAGAGTCACTTTCCGTACCTGAGCTCGACATATTTAAGCTATAACTAAAACGTTAATTTCGGTGCTTTATATAGAAATGTTCCCAAACAAACAACACGCGTTGAACAAAAGAAAAGTAAAGAAATATTGATTGAGTAAAATCATAATCCTTTGATTAAAATTAAATTAATTAAAACATCTTT
>FXLX01000222.1 GCA_900180385.1 uncultured Candidatus Thioglobus sp.
CGAAGGTGCTTCGCACCAAGAAGATAGTGTTAGACCGCAGGTCAACTCCACCGTTCACACGGCGAGAAGCGCCGTGTGAACGTTTGAGCTAACCGGTTGCCAGAAGTTGCAGAGCGAAGCGGCGCGGCTTTTGGCAATCCGAGTTTAGCGATTTGTTATGTAATTATTCACTTGAGTTTTCGCTTTTAAATTCTTTATTTTCAGCCTCAAGTTCACGAATTTCTTTCTCTAAAAGTAATCGGGTTTTTTTGGATTTTAGGGATAGCAACGATTTTTCATTGTCGGGATTGTTAGATAAATTTGGATTTTTTAATGATTTCCAAGCAATGGTTGACGTACAAATTGCAGCCACCCCAAATATACAAAGTACAATTATGAGGACAAAAGCTTCGTTTTTTGCTCGATAACTGTTTAATGTTTCAATTGTTCCATAATTAAGTTGAGCTATAAAAGACACATAACATGTAGTCTATTCGTGTAATCCCCAATTACGTTCAGGGTCATTACGTCTATTGTCTGAATAATAACTTGGCTTTTCTAATTTATGATTATTCCCATCAAGATCGACCCACGTAAAAGTAACTTTACCATCTCGACTTTTCCCTGAATTTGACGTGTACATGAGTACGGATTTTGTCACATCAACACTACCAATACTCATAGAATAGCTACCACTTTTAAAGCCGATATGTTTTATGAAAATATCGTTTAATAATGTGTAATTAAAAGTTTTCGGATTCACATTCTGAGGATTATTTATCAATAAATTATATTCTTGATTTTTTTTGTTTTCTGCTTCCTTAGATAATCTTTGTTTTTCAAAAATTGATTCTTCACTTTTTGAATATTCGACAATTACTTGTGGTATATTTTCTATTGTTTTATGGGGATTAAGCTCAAGAAGTT
This sequence comes from uncultured Candidatus Thioglobus sp., assembly GCA_900180385.1. Lineage (GTDB taxonomy): Bacteria > Pseudomonadota > Gammaproteobacteria > PS1 > Pseudothioglobaceae > Thioglobus_A. The sequence goes on from FXLX01000222.1 coordinate 907, forward strand.
CAGAATTATAAATTTCAATCAATAATTTTGCACCATGAGGTGTAATTTTAGTTGCAAAATACTCACCCCCATAAAATATATGTTCAAAGTCATCAGAGGTTAAAATATCCCCCTGACCAATAATTGTTTTGTAAACAGACAGTTCTTTGTTGGCAAAAGAATCTTCCATAATTTGATGAAATATTTCTTCCTGCCACTCTTTCAATCTTGCTCTTGCCTTGCGAGGCTTCACATTTGGCAAAGATTTAATAACATCTTCTAGCCCCATCAAAAAGTCTTCATCAAAACCAAAACGATGCATTGTTACAGTATCCTATAAATATGATTGAGACATAACGGTGGAGTTGACATGCCAATTGTATCAGCATATTAGAGGCTAGCCTCTTTTTTATGCTGGAGAATTGGTCAGGTCGAACGCG
>FXLX01000223.1 GCA_900180385.1 uncultured Candidatus Thioglobus sp.
CTATGCTCCAAACATGCCTTTCAGATGTATTCAGTGTGAAATTGTAAAAAAAAATATATAATTTTCTTTCTTTTAGGTGTCAAACCACAGGCGCATGGGGCATGGATTTCGTTTCCTCCTCCCCCCTTTTCTCTACTACCCCCCCCCTTTTTTCAAAATTTTCATATAAATCATTCCTTTTTCAAAATTTTCATAATCATTCGTTTTTTCTTCATTTGACAATATCAGTAGACGTCATACATCATGAATAATACGTGTATTCTGTGTCCACAGTTTTTCGACTGATACAGTATAAGAGAGAAGGTAAGCAACTCCATTTTCATATTTCGCGCCATATCGCTCACCTCGGTTGGGAAACCCCCGTGTTTTTTACACTTTTTACCTTGTCTACATATGGCACTGTCGTATCAAACTGTTTCTAAGACACTTACCTAATTGCCCATGTTCGAATTTCAGTCTGTACGTCGATCTTTTCCAAGAAATCTCGCCGAGAATAGCGAAGCAGCTTCGTTTCTAGGTCAAACTACATCATATAAGACGGAAGTGCAAGAACGGGAACCCTGGGATTTTTACGAATGGATTACCTGCAATGAAAAACCCAGATGCGCTCCGAATATTTTTCCCATAATGTTTTGGCGGGAAATATAAACCGCTGAAAAAACATAACAGCAGACGGATTATTTCGTAAAAATGGCACAACGACCATCTGAATATGGAAACATTGAAATAATTTGATGGTAAATAACTGTTCAAAAAGAAATTCAAACTGAGAAATAGATGATTGAATGGTTAGAACTGAAGTCAAAATTTCAATGAAAAAGAAATATTCAGCTTGCCTCTACTTCAAATTATTAAAATCATACCCAAACAAATACATATACAGCTAAAAAAATACAAAATAAATAAAAAAAAACAAAGGAAGAAGAAGCTGAGAACAGCTATTGAATGGGACTATGGCATTTTACCCCCTTCCTCAATAAAAGGGCTCCCAACTGATAAAAATGTGTAAGGGAGCCGGAGGGACCATTTAACTAAGGGGGCTATTTCTTTTTCATTTCATGTCACTGATTTTATAAAACAATAATCTGTCTTACAGGGGTAAAAAATAAATAACTTGTGTAACTCCACTTTTCAGCAGTGACAGAAATCAGTGTTGAAATCCAGAAAAAAAATCCTATTTTACCGTATAAGTGGTTATTTTGGTGGGTATTTAATTTTCGCTTTCTTCGCGAGGATGTTAAATGCGCGAAAAATGAAGTTCACGAATTATTATTTCACGTTCAAATAGTTACACAAGTTATTTATTTTTTACCCCTGATATT
>FXLX01000224.1 GCA_900180385.1 uncultured Candidatus Thioglobus sp.
ACATCGACACTATATTTTAGTTAGTGCCGCTATCATGGCTGTGTTTTTCTTGATTATTATACTATGTGACGTTCTGATAGACAGTGGGCGTTCTTTCCTTCTTAAGGTCAGATGGACAACATATTTGAGTGTAACATTTGTATCTGATGGAAACTGGACTGTACATATTGAAAACATAGCTAGATCAGCATTAAAACAAGTAAATGTTCTTCGTAAATTAAAATTTATTTTATCTAAACAAGCTTTGTCAAATATCTATCTTACATTTATCAGACCAGTACTAGAATATGCATGTGAAGTGTGGGATGGGTGTTATGAACGGGACATTGAAAAATTAGAAAAAATACAATTAGAAGCGGCACGAATTGTAACAGGTCTGACAAAATTTGCTAGTAAGGATTCATTATATTTTGAGACTGGATGGGAAACTTTAGCCAATCGGCGGGAAACTCGTAAATTAACTACTTTTTATAAAATTCATAATAAATTATGCCCTCCTTATTTATTTAACTGTTTACCTCCAATTACATCAGATGTAAATAGTTATAACCTTAGAAATAATCAGAATTATGTTCCACCCAGATGCAGACTGAGAACATCAGCAAGCTCATTTATTCCATCTACCGTTTCGCTTTGGAACAATCTAGACATATCAATAAGAAATTCTCCTACATTATCTTCGTTTAAAAACAGAGTGAAAGCTGATATTTATAAAACCCCAAAGTATTATAATGAAGGCCCACGGAAACTAAGTATATTACATACTAGACTTAGACACCAATGCAGCTCACTCAATGCCGATCTGTCAAAAATACATATAATAAATAATTTTAAATGTAATTGCGGTGCTTCTTTTGAAGATGCTATACATTATTTTCTGGAATGTCCTTTATACCTGAACGAAAGAAGAACACTTCTGAGTAATTGCGACGATATCAATATCAATATTGAAACTTTGCTCTTTGGGAACGATAAGTATAGTTATGACGTCAACTCCAAAATATTTGGAAAAGTTCGAACTTTTATAAATCAATCAAAAAGATTTTAGGGCTAATGTCAGCAATTTTTCACTTTTTCACTTTTTCACTTGTACTTCTTACTTTCTTCCAGTGTCAAAATTTTAAATGTCTATTGTCTGTGTTTTGTTTTGCTGTCATTAATTCATGTGTATAATTTGTAAGGAGAGGACTTCATATAAGTTGGTATAACTTGCTGTCCAATCCTATTGTTTATGTACAATAAAATATTATTAAACCTAAAAAAAAAACCTTTGTTTTTTTTTCAGTCTATTATACATGTAAGTATTTAATCAGGATT
>FXLX01000225.1 GCA_900180385.1 uncultured Candidatus Thioglobus sp.
ATATCTCGGCTGTACAATAACATCTGATCTAAAATGGGGACTGCACATCAACAACATCTGCAACAAAGCAAACTCTACCATCGGCTTCCTCAAGAGAAATCTGAATATTGCCAACAAATCAGTCAAAGAAAGAGCTTATCAGTCGCTAGTGAGACCATCCTTAGAATACTCTAGTGCAGTATGGGATCCACATCAACAACAGGATAAACAACGCCTAGAAAGGATACAAAGAAGAGCTGCAAGATACGTCACTAACAGATACCACAACACCTCATCTGTTAGTGATATGCTCGATCAGCTTGAATGGCCATCTCTAGAAAGCCGAAGAACAAACTCCCGGCTTACTATGATGTATAAAATGACGAAAAATCTAGCAAATGTTGACACTAGTGACAAACTTATACCACTCCAAAGACCATCAAGAAATTGTAACACCCTGGCATTCAGCATTCCATGATGCAGAACATCCATACGGAAGGAATCATTCTATCCAAGAACCACCAAGGATTGGAATGCTCTAAAGGACGTCAGTGTTGGGGCACCGAGTCTTGAAGCTTTCAAGGCTTGCCTCCGTCAGTAAGCTGCCAGTGCCGTTTTTAACCTCACTGTAAATATTTCGCACACATTGTTAGTTTCTACATGCGCACACCCAAAGTGGCAGAATAGTCAATCAGATGACGGAGGCCGCTCAACGGAAGAAGAATATGCTTATAAACTTATAAGCGCGGACTTCACAGAGGACACAATCAAAAACGATAAGAACAACGCTTGTTTCTGCTCTTTTTAGACAATTTGACAGTTTCTTTGGGGCTTTTGAATAACACGATAGATACAATATACGTACATTGTCGGAAAATATATAATTCATTTCCACTCGCTGCGAAACAGGTAAGAAAAACTCGTCAAAACTCGTATATATAAATTTTATATTTTCGACTATTTTTTTTCTCCCTCGTTTCACTCCTCAGAAAATATTTTTTTATTAACTAAAATAATGTAATATAAATAAGACTCGACACAGTGTAGGGTTGTGCGTTCGTTACAAGATCGCATAGCATTTATTATAAACATATATCAACATAACAAATTCATTCAGTCTGTCATTTCTACCCCCAAAAAAAAATGCAAAATATATACGAGTGATTGAAATTCTTTTGGCATTAATATTGGTGGATGGGCGGGGGACTATAACATCCAAAGCACGAACTTTTGTCGTATTACAACTTGTAACGAACGTTGCATTAATCGAGTACACCTAAAATGTTCTTTATATACTAACTGCCAAAACCGTCCGTGCGGAAAGGAATGC
>FXLX01000226.1 GCA_900180385.1 uncultured Candidatus Thioglobus sp.
ATTTCCTCTATTACTCTTTTCAGTAATAGAGATTGAACTTCCTCGGACAGAAGACGGAACTTCTCCTTGTCTGAGGTCTGAGACATAGGAATCGGACTGTCCGACAAAGGAGGGCGTTCCTGAAACACAAGATCCAATCCCCCTCGAATTACTGACAAAACCCACACATCTGTGGTGAACTTCTCCCAATGATGTAGAAACTGGGTAAGTCTCCCTCCCACTGGAACAGAGGGAAGAGGAACAGGAAACTGTTCCTCTCCTAAGGGAGGTGTCAGCAACATACAAGGGGGCAACAACCTATTTACGAGACCCAGGCTTCTTGGCACCTTTAAAACCTCCTTTCTGATGGGGTTTCTTAGGACCAGAAGCCTTGGGAACAAACGTTTTCCTCCTCTTGTCACTACCCGTTGGGGCAGAAGAAGAAACAGAAGCTGACCTCTTACCATTAGTCAATTGCACATTGACCCTAAGAGGCTGAGGTGTCCTGAACCTTTTGTAAAGATAAACTAAAAACCTTATCAGAAAGAGGAGAACGAAGTAAGGAGTCCTGAAGAATTTCATTGACAGAAGACTTCTCAAGTATTTCACGCCTTTTAGAAAGAGTGAAATTGGCTAGTGTGCCCATGAGAAGGCACTGAGAGGACCCAAGGGCCTGATCTACTTGCAGAAGAAGAGACTTTACCTCTGCTAGATCATCACCTTCCTTGCCCTGAAGCAAAGCACCGACTGCTGAAAGAAAGAACTCAGCAGTACCCAGAACATGTGAAGCACTACGGAGCAAGTTCTCCGATTTGGCCCACAAGGACTGAGAAAGGCGAAGCCCATCAACTGGTTTGGCCCCAAGAAGTTGTGAAAAAGACTTATCACAAACTGGGGCCGTTTTCCCGATAGAAGAGTCATGGATTTCAAAATCTTTACTCTTAAAATTACCGGGAAAAGAACTGGCACCAAACCCAGAAAAAGAAGAACCCTGAGAAGACTTGTCATTAGCCTTCACTGAAAGACAGTCATTCACAAACTGAATTGCAGAAGAAGCATGATTGGATTCAGGAAAAGAGCCAAAAGTATTAGGTTTATCCTGAACCAAACCACAAGAAGTCTCAAAGATAGAGCTAGTCTTCTTAAGTCTAGGAGGAGAAGACAGGGGCACATGAGCAACTTCTCTCAAGAGAGAGTAAACTCTAGCCCTCAACTGGTCTTTAGAAGACACAGAAGAATCCTCTGCCTCCGATTCCCTAGGGGAACCAACATCCGTAGATGTAATAGACTTAGTCCGACCAGCCAAAGGAACCTTATCAGA
>FXLX01000227.1 GCA_900180385.1 uncultured Candidatus Thioglobus sp.
TTTACTTTAAGATTGCATACAGTACACTCAAGGACATATTGTGATAGATGTCCGACGTCCGACATGTCGGATTTAACATGTCAGACAACAGGTCGGATGGAGACAGGTGCAATAAAAAGGGTCATAAAACTAGAGAGTTGAGCCAACAGGTGTAGTTAACAAGATTAAATATTTAATTGCCTTTAATTGCTACCTGTGACAGGATATGACCTGATTAGGTTAATTTTGAATAAAATTTCTTTTTCATGTAACGTGGTTTGGATAAAATGAGACATGGGTCATGGGTCATCAATATTTATCAGAATCAAACTATTCTTGTTTGTGGTAGCATGTAGAAAATAATTTATTTCTGTCGAATTTTATGAAAATCAGTAGTCCTTCACTAAATATATTTTACAATTTGTTCTATTTTCGTGGTTTTTTTCCAACTCTAAGCTCATCTCTTGAATATTCATTTTTTACTTGGAATCTATCTATTTTTAGACCTTATTTAGCGGTCTTTTCTCACTGAATCTACACTACTCCATTGCACAGGGGCTAGGTGCGTCCGAAAAAAAAAAAAAAAAAAATACTATATAATACTACAAGGGGGCGAACTCACTTGCTTCCATTTTTTTAAGTCGTCGTGTTAAATTGATCGTAACTTCGGAACGCCTTAATATTTTCAAAAAATGTTTCCACCAGTCGAAAGTCAAGTAATTTTCCTTTCCAAAGAGACCCCAATTGTTAGTGTAGGCCTCCGAACTGCTGAGGTATCATACACGAACCAAAACAAAACGGCGTGAAAATCCGAAGTCGTACAAACGTTGGGTTGACCACTTCCCATCTGTGTACAGACTTTCCCATGCGTAAACGAGTCATTTTGACTAGCTAAATACTTTCATCCATTCAAATTATGATAAAATTTCTTACCTTACGCCAATTTATATGTCCTTTAAGTCTGTTTTTGAAAGAAATCCCATTTGCATCCTTGACAAACGCCATAGACGTGAAAATTGAGAGAGTTCTAACGGGCTTTTTGATTGGCTGAACAATCTGTTTCAGTCGGGTAAGAATGAAACTGCGATATTATCGGGAATTTTTTCTAAAGAATCGGACGCGAGTTTGGGATGCTGAGCAGCCATTTTGAAAAGGTAACCGATAAGCTTGTGGCGCATAGCAACAATTGCTAAGGAGGCGGGACTTAAATTCTTATCTCGGAACTATCAATTATTAAGAAAGACTGTAGCTTTTGTGTATTTATGTTCAATTGTATTTGTATATTGTTTATATAAAGGAGAAGATGTTCTAAGTTGAA
>FXLX01000228.1 GCA_900180385.1 uncultured Candidatus Thioglobus sp.
TCAAACCTGTATGAATATATATATAAGACTTATCATATATTCTTATTTTTATTTATTCAAATATTCAACCAATAAACATCACAGGAAACTTTGCATTTATACTCATAGAATCTGAAACTAACAGAAAATAAACATCCATTTTATTTAATAGAATCAGTAACTTTGCCCCTTTGGTATCTTCAGACTCTTGTTAAAAAAAATAAACATCCCATGTCCAGTCTGTATATATATATCTACCTACAATGATCTAAAACTAACTAAAACTGGAGGTTGTCAATACCATTGGCACTGAAAAGTAGCATGTACACACATCAATAAGTATTTCAGGAAAACAGACTGAAAATGGAAAAAAAAGGGGGGTGTAAATGCTTGACATGAACTAAATATGTAGCCTTATGCTATGCCATGTTAATCTAGAGTGAATTTAACATAATCTTTCACCATTCTCTGCATGACAAGATCATACATTATAATGCAGACCTTTTTATTTCTAAAATGTATTTATTAATTATGTCAATATTTTGACATGTCCATAAATGCCATGGAACGAGTCAACGAAAATGAAAGATTTGTTGTTAAAAATGGAATAAAATGACTCTATATATGTGTGACTATGATTGGTCAAGTGGTTCTTTCGTGTTTAAACAGAAACAGTCACATTTTCATCCTAATAGATCGATCAATCTATGAAAAAACCCAGAAATATTTGGTTAGAATCTCGAAATATAGTGCTTCTTGTTTACATCCAAATATGGAATTCTAGTGACGAATGATGGGGAAATATGCAAATAATCCATACTCTAATACGTGATTCTAGCTATTTTTACCAAATTTATTAATAAACAGCCAATGGGATGCAATTGTTCCACTTAGTTAAAGAGTCTATTTTTAGCGCCATTTTTTTTACAACATTTCATCAGCAGCGGTATCCCGAGTTCCAACGTTGATTTCAAGCAAACGATATCATAAATACACGTATTCACGCGTCAGTCACGTTACAATTTTATTTAAAAAATGGATTCAATAAAAATGAATACTTCTTTCAGTTTTATTTATGAAGATATTCAGTAAAAACACATGGGGTGTCGACGTAAACAATGCATGGCCGCTCACTTGTAAAGCGTCATGTCTAAAAAAAATAGAGTTACGTCCCTTGATTTCGGGATTTGACTTTGCATTGTTGGAGGTACGGAATCTGTGCGTGGCTTCCCGACTGATCGATTAGTCCATTTAATCGAGTAAAACAATACTTATCGGCAGTCCACAAAACGGATAAAAACATCACATAGCAAAAC
>FXLX01000229.1 GCA_900180385.1 uncultured Candidatus Thioglobus sp.
AATAATCATAAAAACAAAGAAAAGTTCTCAAATAAACAGTAAAACAATAATAAAAAAAAAAACCCCACAAAATTCAGAAAAACAAAATTGCATGGCTGCCATTTTTTATATTTATTTCAAATATTTTATTGATAAATCAATAGGATTGGATAACAGGCTATGCCTATACAAATCCTCTCCAACAACAAGATGGAACAATTAGAACACAATTTACATAAGACATAGAGCAATCTACCCATCATGTATACATGCAATTCATCTTAATTACCAAGCATAAACACATGTATATTAATAGCAGAATCATACAAACAAAACAAAAAAGATTTTTCCCTTTCTTTTCTTTTTTTTGTTAATAGGTATGATATAATACGTATATTAATAGCAGAATCGTACTAAAAAAGTTTGTTGTTTCCTTTTTCCCCCCCTTTTCTTCCCTTTTCCCTTTTTAATAGGTATGATATAATTTGGAATAGCCAAATTATGGCTTTATATTTAAGCTATTATTATTTATAATATTAATGATGATGAATTGGCATAGCATGATGGATAGACTGAACTTACATTTAATCACACAATATATACAACATGTAAACTGAAATTATGAAATCAAAATCACTAATTAAGTGAGGTCCACCATATCAATATGAATTAACTCTTTTTCAGTATATATATTTATGATTGAATAAAGGGAATTTGGGAGAGATGGAGGAAGAAGAGACAAATAAGTAAATAAGGGGGGAAATATCTAAACAAAATAGTGATTGTGATTGAGATAAGCAAGTACAAATTGGGTAAAAGGGGGGAGGGGGAAGGGAGACCTGAATAATTGAAAGATTTACAGCTATTAATTAAGCTGAAAAATTTAAAGATTTGGAGCTACATGTATATATAGGAAGACTTTTCAATGTTATATGACCAGATACAAAGAAAAGGAAAATTTATTGAATCATGTGAATCTTCTACTACCAGTAATGAAATGGTGAACAGCATCGAATATCTCAGTATTCTCCTCTACAGTAAGGATTGGTGAGCCTTTCAATAATATATCCAAATTTAAAACATCTTGAAACTTTCTTAGAGAATTAAAAAGTTGTATTCTGTGTCTTATGAACAATGGACAAACATAAAAATAATGGAAATTATTTTCAATTGCATCCCCACAGGCACACTGGGAGCTGTCGGACAGATGAGACTGAAACAAGTGGTGATTTAAGCTGCTTACTTCATTTCGAAGTCGACCATGCCAAGGCCTTAGGCTGCGCTGCCCACGCGCGGAGCAGCTAC
>FXLX01000230.1 GCA_900180385.1 uncultured Candidatus Thioglobus sp.
CCACAGGGCTCAATTTTGGGTCCCATTCTCTTAAATTTTTGTATTAATGACATCTTTTATTCTGTTGATTTTAGTACTATATATAATTATGCAGACGATAACACTTTATCTTATGCCGATCATGATCTAAAAAATGTTATTTCAAAATTAGAGAGTGACAGTCAAAAAATGCTGGATTGGTTTGCAAACAATTTAATGCAAGCTAATCCAGACAAATTCCAAGCTTTGGCAATAGGCAAGAAAACTTTTAAAGAACAGATTTGCTTTGATTTAAATGGTAGCAAGATAAAGTGTGAAGAACATGTTAAACTTCTTGGTGTTACAATAGATTATGAATTAAATTTTGATAAACATATATCAGAAATTTGTAAAAAAGCATCCCAACAATTAAATATCCTTAAACGAATAGGTAAATATTTAAACAGATTAGGACGCCTTACCATTTACTACTCCTTTATTCTTTCAAACTTTAATTACTGTCCGGTAACATGGCACTTTTGCAGCGAAAAAAATACTAAAAAAATTGAAAAAATCCAGGAAAGAGCTCTCCGTTTCATTTATGAAGACTATGAAAATACTTATGAAAATTTACTTAAAAAATCTAAATTGCCATCTTTAAAAATTCGAAGATTAAGAACTATTGCAGTTGAAACATTCAAAATTATCCATAAACAAAGTCCAAGCTATCTTCATGATTTAATTTCAATTAAAGATCAAAAATATAATTTTAGGCATCAAGATAAAGCAGTTTTACCCAGAGTACGAACAACAAGGTATGGTTTAAATTCTTTCCGGTATAATGCTGCACAAATCTGGAATGAGCTGCCGAATCACTTTAGACAAGAAACATCATTAGAACATTTTAAAAATATAATTCACACATGGAACGGCAGCTCATGCCAGTGCAGTGCATGCAGATGACCTTTAAATTTTTATTTCTAAATTTTCATGCTTTTAAATATTTTTATTATTTTATTATTTTCTGTTGTTGCTTAAATGCATGAGCCTCTTATTTTTAGCTTGCTTTTGTTCAGTTGATATCTGCTTCTGTAACTTGTGTCTATATTGAATTGCATAAATTGATGTATGTTTTTATTTAATATGTTTGTATGCATGATTGTATGTGTTGTTATATACCATAGTCGATTTTAAAAGCTCATTAGAGCTTGTGTTATATGTATGATTTATATCGACTCTAAATAAAGCTTTGAATTGAATTGAATTGAATTGATACCTTTAAAAAATATTATACTGTATTCCCGCGGAATTGCCAGTTTCTCTTG
>FXLX01000231.1 GCA_900180385.1 uncultured Candidatus Thioglobus sp.
CCCATAATATAGCTGAAAAATTGCTGAATTGGCATTAAACAACAATCACTCACTCACTCAATCAATCAAAAGTGGATACTGAAAGAAGAGGATAATTTTAATTCTCGAAAATTTCATCTAGCCAAATATTTGACTTTTTTACCTTTTACACTTTCATTTCCTCTTTAAAGTAAATTATTCACAACGCATTTTACTTTAAAAAATGGTGGCAACGTTACAAGTTTATAGTATTGGGTCACGAATTAACTTATTTTGTCAAGCACGAAACGAAAGGTAAAAAGTGCTACACATAAAATGAAGTCATCAAAATGTTGGAGTTCCTTATCGATAACATATATTTGTCGAGTTCGAATGGCACATTTTTCAACAAATCATAGCTAGGCATCCCTATGGGAACAAACTATGCCCCTCTCCTCTCCAACTTTTTCTATACTCCTATGAGTCTGAGTTTATACAAAAACTTATCAAAGACAAAAAAAAGTAGAGAGGCTTAAGCCTTTAATCTCACTCCCAGGTATATTGATGATGTTCTGCCAATTAATAATACGAACTTTGCTAACTGGATTCCATTAATAGAGATTTCTCGATAACTGACGAACGAACGTATCTTCCCGTAACATAACGAAACAATGTTAATTTACGTAAAGATCTTTTGAGGGAGACATGTGTCTTCAATTGTTCATTGAGTTTAAGTGATTAGATATAAAAAAAAATTCGCTTCGGTGTTTAAAACAGTTAAAAATTAATATCACTGGCCAAATAATGGTTTCACAGTGACATTACAGTCTGCATACAAAATACATATTTTCCTCAAACGCTATTTATAGATATACTTCAAGGAGGGGTGCTTTTCAAATTTATTCATATTTTTTTTAATATTTCTGATTTAAATTTTCGCACAAATAAATAATTTTGCCAGACTTAGGAGAGAAAAAAATAATCTGACTAAGGAAAATCAAGCAGTATAATAGTTATGTAAAACTGGATATTGAATGGAACATTTCTGATTTCATATGTAAAGAAAAATAAATGATTCCATTCTCCCAAAACTTGTCTGTCCCATGGTAAAACAATAGCCCCTTTTAGGCTTATTTATACCTTATCGGCGACGGTCGCCCGACCATTGACCGATTGTCGTGCAAAAATCGTGCGATTTTCGCTTTCTATTGTTTTTATTAAATAAGAGAAATGGCTTAGGAAAATATACTCTATACTATTTTGTCTCAGAAACTATTTTTTTAATTACCTGAAATATGCGATGTTTGGCTATTTTTATGTATT
>FXLX01000232.1 GCA_900180385.1 uncultured Candidatus Thioglobus sp.
ATTTTTTATGCTGGATATAGTATCAAAAGGAAATGTTGTCGGAATGATTAGACAAATGACATTTTGAATATTATCGATGTAAATAGTACCATACAAGTCCGTAGGGTACTTTGGTCTGGCTTTTATCATACAGGTTCGTTGTTAAAATAGTATAAAAATGAGTTTTATTTTGTCAGATGGTTGAAAAATTTCCGCCATTATAAAGTTTTCGATAAAAAAATACCCGGATGTATGACGTACGTTGTCCACCCTGGATCCAGCATCAAAAGGAAATGTTGTCGGAATGATTAGACAAATGACAACAGCTTTTTGAATATTATCGATGTAAACAGGGTTCTCAAAATGTGCCGGCGACCGGCGATTTCGCCATTTACTTTCACATTCTCGCCGGTTAAAAATTTATCAAGCATGTGTTTTCCAACAATTTTTATGTTTATGTGAATTGTCGTTATCGCGTTTTGTTGATCTATATCTTCTAATCGATTACTTTTACTATTGCAATCAACCGAACACTAACAAATCCACCATTTTCTAAATATATCTAACTCCCGGTGACATCACGGTGGGAACTCCGGACTTCGACTACACAACATTTCGGACTTCACTTGGTTCTACTATATAGATGCGCGAAGCGTTCCGAGTGGAGTATTTGCTCATGAAGGATGCGCAGTCGTCACATTCCAAAAGCTGGGATATCCTGTGTTAGCGGTAGACGATCGCCACGTCGCATTTTGCGAATATAACGGTAGTGTGGCGAGGATAATTTGTGTAGCAGTAGCCACACTGGCGAACGAAAAACTTTTAGAGCGTGCATCTGACAACGATCTTTTATTATGTAGAAAGTCAACGTCGAATAAAACGTGTTATAGACAATGATTTGATCGATGTATAATATCCAAAATGATTTTAAAAAGCGGGTCAAATTGATTATTTCCGGTAGTTTTTTCAGTTGAAATAACATTATCCGGGTCCCATTCCGGAAATAGTTTCGAATTTAGTCACCGACTGACTGGTTTCCTAAATTACGCTTTATTCTGTCTGTCCTTCTGTCTACGCTTGAATCTAAAACCAGTAAATTATTTGACAACGAGAAGGTCAAGCATGACTAATTCACGTTCGCCCTAATTAATACACGTTCGCCCTGGGTCCATTCGCCCTGATAATTATATATATGAAAGTTATTGAAAATAAATGAAGTATTAATGATATTTGATGGTTTAAAAATTTAGAAATTTTAAATATGGTGTTGACATGCTAAAAACTAAAAAGTGTTTTTCCAT
>FXLX01000233.1 GCA_900180385.1 uncultured Candidatus Thioglobus sp.
ATGGCTTTATTGACTATTTGAGATTGTATTTGCTCGCCTGCTTGGCGAGCATCAACGGCGGTAGTGTTGAGTGATAGAGTTAGTAATAAAAATACAAAAAGCTGCTTAAGCTTGGTTAGCGCACTAGAGTGCGCCTTGCCTAGAGATGTGAGTGCTTGGTTAGTTTTTTTGTTTTTTAATGTTGTCATCTTAGTTAAAAATTAAATAGTAATTCTAGAAAATTAAAACATTTTACCACGTGTGCCCTTGCAGTGCAAGATTACGAATACCCCAATCCAAAAATACACGCTTTGCAGTTACACTAGGTGGTGCGTTTATGATGTGAATTTAAGATAACCATTTCAGGCTAAAGCCATGAAATGGTAAAGTGACGAAAGTGTACAAATGAATCAAGGTATGTTGTTGAGGGGAACTACAACAGCAATGCAACGAACACTAAAGCCGTAGGCGCGATTATTGCTGTCGAAGGACACATCGCCACTACTGACGTGCAAATCGCGACTATTCCTGCCATCAGCAGGCCGACTCCACAAGTAGGCGTGAGAGCCAACATTGAAAAGCGCGCCATTCGCACGATTGCGGAAGCCAGCAACTGGGATTTTAAGGAAACTGGAGAAGGCGGTGGCACTGTTGGTAATATCCGTAGTGGTGGCACTAATGGTATCAGCGGTAATTTCAGCTTCCGTTGGTACACTAAAGCCTGATGGGCAAATGTCATTTGTACCGCCACTATTCCAAGCACTAACTCTACTACTACCTGCGCTATCTGCGCTAGTCCAGTCATATGGCGCTGTGGAATTAGTGACGAATGTATTTGCACCTGGGCTAATAGTGGTTGCCAAGATTGCTGTCGTAGCTGAGGTGCGCAATTCATGCCCATCTGTTGCTCGCCCCCACTGATACAAATCACCATAAGCGGCACTGTCTGTGCTTGAGGCTGCCACTTGAGTGGCACCAAGGTTTCTATCGAGCCACACACGTCCTGTATCAGGCGAGGTAACGGTGAGGTAAACCTTGCCTTTAAAGAGTTCGCCTGAGGTGAATAAATCATCATCCGTCATCGTTGCGGTAAAGTTAGTCATTGTTACAGCGTTGTAACCACCGCCAGATAATGCATGGCTAATGGTTACGGTTTCACTAACTGAATCTGTATCGTTCACACCTGTAATGGTAACGGTTTGTGGGGTAGACCAATTACCTGAAGTAAAGGTAAGTGGGCTGGTCACTGTGGCAGCCGTCGTATCATTACTGGTAAGGGTGATGGTTACATTACTTGTT
>FXLX01000234.1 GCA_900180385.1 uncultured Candidatus Thioglobus sp.
AAGACTACCTAAACAAGGTCAAAGAAGAAATAAGCACCATCAAAGAAAAACACCGCAGAGACATCTTTGTAATTGGAGGAGACTTCAATCTACCTGATATCAACTGGGAAGAACAAACCATCATAAATAGACAATATCCAATCAAAACCAACCAAACATTCCTTGAAATTGTAGCTGACAATGGATTAGAGCAGATAGTCGATTTTCCTACAAGAAAAGATAACACCTTGGATTTAATGCTCCTATCACATCCTGCTTACAAACTTAGATGCAAACCACTCCCATCGATAGGAAACAGCGATCACGACATCGTACTACTGGACATTGCCTGCAAACCATTCAAGCCAAAACCAGTGAGACGCAAAATATATCTATGGAAAAAAGCAGATATTTACAAGATAAAGGAAGATCTAGAATCATTTGGAAACACATTTCGAAACATCGGAAAGAGAGATATTGAATCACTTTGGCAAGCCTTGAAAGACGCAATACAAAACACCATTGATAAAAGAGTACCTTCGAAAATGACACAAGGGCGACACACACATCCTTGGATCAATACAACCATCAGGCGAAAGATCAACCGGAAGCAAAAAGCTCATAAGAAAGCTAGAAAAACCAAGAAGAAAAGAGATGTCGATAGATATAAACGACTCCAGCAAGAAGTTCAATATGAAGTAAGACAAGCAAATAAAAAGTATATGGAAGATGTCAGCACTGACTACAAAGAAAATTCCAAAAAATTCTGGTCATTTATCAAGAGCAAGGGTCAAGAATGGACTGGAGTTGCCCCATTGAAAAACAAAATGGGGTTCCTACAAAGTGATAACAAGAGCAAAGCGGAAATATTGAATGAACAATTCCAATCAGTGTTCACAAAAGAAAACCTGAATAACTGCCCAAATAAAGGAAATAGTCCATACCAAACAATGTCTGACATAAAAATCAACTGTAAAGGAGTAACCAAACTACTGAAAAATCAGAACATACACAAAGCAACTGGTCCAGACTCAATTCCATCGTTTATTTTAAAATCAGCGGCAGACCAACTAGCTCCAATCTTGACAGACATATTTCAAACATCGATTGACACAGGAGAAGTACCACAAGACTGGAGAGATGCTAATATTGTACCATTATTTAAAAAGGACGAGAGACATCTAGCCTCCAACTATAGACCTGTTTCCCTCACCTCCATCACATGTAAGATACTGGAGCATATAGTCCACAGCAACATCATGGACAATTTCGACAAAAACAAGATCATAACCAATATT
>FXLX01000235.1 GCA_900180385.1 uncultured Candidatus Thioglobus sp.
CGAGCGCCGTATTAAATTTAGTCAATACATAAGTTAACATATATACAATAAACAATGAATCAAAGGTTAAAACTATATACATTTGATAACTACTATGAGTATGAGTGATTATGGTGTGAAAATTGGAATCAAGGCAGATACTGGGATAATGCTCTTGAAACCGTCAACTGTGTCTGCAGTGGTAAATGTTGTAGGCAGTTGATTCCAAAGTGTGATAGACCTGGGGAAGTACGAGTATTTGTAGCAGTCTTTTGATGTCTGTATGTGCCTGAATGAATTTGGATTTGTGTGTCTGGTTCTGGTGTCAACTGGAATTAATAGGTTTGAATATGGTATGGCAACTAAGTGGTGTATGACTTTGTAAAAGAATATGAGTCTGTACCTTATGCGGCGCACCTCAAGTGGGGCCCAATTTAAGTCAGACATATCTGTTACAGAGCTTGTATTGTGGTACCTGTTACTGACATAGCGGGCTGCTCTCCGTTGAATTTTTTCAATTTGAAGTTTTTGCTGTTGTGTGTGTGGGTCCCAAATGGTGTTACAATATTCCAATTTCGGTCGGACTAAAGCTTTGAATGCATGTTCTTTG
The DNA here is from genome assembly GCA_900180385.1 of uncultured Candidatus Thioglobus sp. GTDB lineage: Bacteria > Pseudomonadota > Gammaproteobacteria > PS1 > Pseudothioglobaceae > Thioglobus_A. Next base: position 590 of record FXLX01000235.1, read on the forward strand.
ATGGCTGGTGAATGTACTTTTAAATTTCTTTTAATGAATCCTAGTGACTGATTAGCTTTAGCTGTTATGGTGTTGATATGTTTGTCCCACTTTAAGTTATTCTGAATGGTAATGCCTAAATATTTTGCAGTCAGCTTTCTCTAGTGTGTGCCCATGCAATTGATATGTATGCGATATTGTTTTCCGCTTTTGTGTTACACTTACTACTGTGCATTTGTCTGGGTGGAAGTGCATGAGCCAGTCTTGTTCCCATTTACCTGCAGCATCGAGGTCTTGTTGGAGTTTTATTGCATCTTCTTTGTTTTTTATTTGTTTGTATATGATGCTGTCGTCTGCAAATAAACGGAGAGTGCTGTGTTGGATGTATTCTGCTAGATCGTTTATGAATATGAGAAATAATATAGGTCCAAGTACTGTTCCTTGAGGGACACCAGATGTTACAGGTATTTTGTTAGATGTTTCTCCCTCAAGGATAACCGTTTGTGTTCTGTCTGTAAGAAAGTCTTTTATCCAGTGAAAAGCGTTGCAGTTTATACCATAGTAGCTGATTTTGTACATGAGATGTTTATGTGACACTTTGTCGAAAGCCTTAGCGAAGTCCATTCGTCTACGCTCCTCAGTTAGCGGTGGCAAAGGAATACGAACTACTTGTCCCATGGTTTGAGGGTTAAGGCCTAAATCTGAAG
>FXLX01000236.1 GCA_900180385.1 uncultured Candidatus Thioglobus sp.
AGTACACACGCGTGTCTGAAATCGCTGCCTGATGAAACATATAGTCAAATTTATAACTATCCAGCAGCACTAAATCAGATTTGCTATTAATATTGCCAGCCTTAAATTTAAATTCAAATTCTTTATTGATATGAAATCCAACAAAGGATTGTCATCAGCAACAATACAATCAACAGACATACACAAACATGAAACAATACATTAACAACAAAAAGTAGCATGAGGGCTGAGGAGGCAAAAAGTCACTATAACCAACTTATAACAAATACAATATAAATACACTAATATGAAAGTAACTCAAATATTAAGGTTACTTTGCATTGCTCTTAACTTATTTCTCTCACTGCACATTTCAGAGATACCTATTAAGCCCGGTATACACGATACAAGTTTTGCATCCAAGTCTCCATTCAAGAAAACTTGGATCAAGAAAACTTGAATTCAAGTTTGTGTATACACGATGCAAGAAATTTTGATGAATACACACAAGTTTTGGCGGGAGATACAACAAACAAAATGGCATTTTTGGGAGGAGAGGAGGGTGCTGCCCTTTGTATTGCATTATTATGTACAATTGTACTGCGAAGGAGATTAAGCTCCAAAAAGAGGTCAACATGGGCTCGTAAATGGCTTCGAAGGCGACGATGGGATGTATTTCTATGAAGTCTATTAGATCTTCAATCATTTCATTAGTCCATGTAACTGTCTTTTTCCTGCATTTTGGAGTTTCCTCTTTTCCCGCCATCTTTGCACAACACGTGTAGTTGTTATTATTTACATTCACAAATTGATGCTGATAAGGATTCTGTCTTCTGATTGGCCAATCTCCATCCAAGTTCCATCCAAGTTGAAAAAAAATAGGATGCATTTCTATTCCATCCAAGTCCGTTCAAGTTTTTTGATTCAAGTTTCTTGTATGGTATACACGATCAAAAAACTTGAATTCAAGAAACTTGAATGGAGACTTGGATGCAAAACTTGCATCGTGTATACCGGGCTTAAAGCAGCAATGGACAATTAAAATTTCATCCCCCCTTTTTTCTATTTTGAGCTTGGCGGCCATCTTGGTTGGAAGTCGGGATCACCGGACACAATTTTGGAAGGGGGCCATCCAAGAATCATTTCAGCAAAGTTTGGTTGAGATTGGCTCAGTAGTTTCAGAGGAGAAGATTTTTTTTAAATTTCATCCCCCCTTTTTTCTAATTTGCATAATCGGTCAAAATCGGCAAAAGTTCAAAGTTCATAAAAAATCCTGTAATATATGTTAAAAAGCTC
>FXLX01000237.1 GCA_900180385.1 uncultured Candidatus Thioglobus sp.
GTGCTGAGGCATTAGTTGCCTATTTATCATTAATGCCTGTTGGGCAAGGTGTTAATTTAATCCTACAAGGTGGCAAAGAGATTATTAAACGCTTTGGGGTTGATGGACTGAAGAAAGTTGTTGGTAAATTAAGATTTAAACAAATAGTTAAATGGAGCAGAACGCCTAGAAGTATTCAAGATAGACTAACTTTAGAGGCTGCAAAAAAAGGTGCTGGTGAAAGAATAATGAAAGACATTCCGTTGAAAGATCCTAGATTTAAAGAAATGTATAAAATGGAGTACAAGGTCAAATCACAACAAGGGAAAGATTCTGTTATTCATTACATAAGAGACCCTAAAACAGGGAAAAATTTTGATTTTAAATTCAAAAAACATAGTAATTAATATAAGAGTTAAAAATGGAATATATAAATATATTGTATCAGTTTGTTAGGGGGGATCTTTCAAATGAAGATTTTGAAAAATACATATATAATGATCAACTAATAGAAAGTCATATTAGCAACAGCCTTTATCAATCTTTAATTGAAGCAAACTTTAAAGATAAAAATACTGTTGCAGATATTAAAAACTTAATCAATGACTTCTTGTTAAATAATTACACACCTAAATGTAAGTGTTGTTTAATAAGAAACCTAGATCGAAGCGGTTTTGGGTCTGATTTTTCAGAAAATATATTTTCACACCTAAAAAAAGTAAAGATTAAAGGTGAAGATTATTGGTGGATATCCTTATATGACTGTAATGTTTGTCATCAGGTATGGTTGGTAGCACAAGATGAAAATGATGATGACTTTTACTTCATGAGATTGGATAACACTCAAATTCAAGATATTAAAGATAATAATTGGCCTATGATTTTTGATAATTATAATAATTTATCAACTATAATTTCAACTTCGTCAAGATTTTCTGAATATTAAAATAAAAACGAAAAAAAGGAGTGATAAATTATAACCAAATAAATTAAACTCAGAAAGTAATTATTTAACCAGTATCCTTCTAAACAGTACTAAAATAAACCTTATGCTAAAAACCCTATTCAAAATTTATTTTTGTTTTTACTTAACATTATTCCCTGTCATAAGTCAAGCAGATCTTAGTATTAATCTCACTGGAAAAACAATAGCCAATATTGCCAGCGAGCAAACCATAACACAAAAAAGAGACACTCTAAAAACCGTTGGCACCAGTTCAAACTTAGAAGGCAAAAATATTAATATTAATGCCAGAGACGTTATCAACACAGCCAGTA
>FXLX01000238.1 GCA_900180385.1 uncultured Candidatus Thioglobus sp.
GTACTGCTGCTGCTGCTGCTGGTGGTGGCTGCTGCTCTGGGGTAAACGTGTATGGCTGCTGCTGCTCTGGGGTAAACGTGTATGGCTGCCGCTCTGGGGTAAGTGTGTATGGCTGTTGCTGCTTAAGTGTAGACTTTTGTTGACCGTGTTTGCTTTTTAAGTGGCGTTTTAAATCGGCAGGCCACACATAGGTCCTATTGCATAAACCACAAGTATTACTCATGTTGTCGTTTCGGATGTCGGGATACGACTGACTGAATTAGGGTAGATGGGGGCATATTTATAACAAACAAATAATACATTTCTAACTTTTATTTTACAAGTCTGTTCTATACAAGGGAACTAACTGTCTCAGTTCTGGCTCTCTTTCTTCCAACAATGGGATGATCTGTTTCAGTTCTTTCCATTCTCCAAAGTGTAAAGCCACACCTCTCTTGGTAGGACGGTAGGTCCATTCATCGGCGGGGATAAAGTGCTTTCTGATGTGAACGAAGGGAAACGGTGCCTTGATCGTCACGAAAACGTCGTTTCCGATATGGTATCGCCACTCTACTGGTTCTTTTTCTATGACTCTGGTAAGCAAATCGTCTATGACGTCCGACATGTTGCACAGGGCTTTCCATTGATCCAAATGTAAGCTCACTCCTTCTTTCGTAGGGACTGTGGCATCTTTCCAGAATCGTAAGTCTACTCTCTTGGATCCGTTCCATTCTGTTAACTCCAAGTATATGTTTCCTCCCAGGGCTCGTTTGAGCGGCTGAATGTCGACCATCTGGGCTGCCATCTGCAAGATGTCTTCTATTTGTGCGGTATCGGGCGTCTGTGAGCCGTTTTGTGTCGGTGGCATCTCTACGATATCAATTATCTGCGGGGTTTTAGGCTGCTGTTCTGTCATCTGAACGCCTTTGGCTCTTTTACCTTTTTGACTTGGCATGTTGCGGGTTCCAGCCAGTAAATGACGCAGAGTTCTAGTTACATCATCTTATATCCAAGGTGAATAATAATAACGACGTATCTGATTGGTCGATTTCTTTCGTAACGTCGTATCTGATTGGACAGTCATTCTGTGTTTCGATTGGTCAGTTGTTTATGAAATGGAGCTTTCTGATTGGTTCCTTTTCCTCTATTCTGATTGGTGGATGAGCGATCGATTGAAGTATTCGTATTCTGTCCCTTTAAGAACGGCATGGTAAATGTCCCAAAACTTCCATGCATCGGTGGGGTACTGTTGCCCCATTTGACTCGTGAAGGCAAATA
>FXLX01000239.1 GCA_900180385.1 uncultured Candidatus Thioglobus sp.
CGCCAGTCTGATAGTAACAGACTGGCGGATCCTTGTATTTATAAAACTGTCATATTCCCGCAAATGTCTACTCAATATCTCACTCAGTCCCAGAATTTGGTGCCAATATGGCACAAGTAACCCTCGGGAAATTTTTCAGTGGGGTTCCTCAGAAAAGGAAATCGGATGGTGATTCTAAGAAAATATATGAACATAAGAGGAAGAGAGGATTTATTGATTCATGGTCAAAAAATTTTGATGGATTACAGGATTCTTCTGATGGAATGATATGCATTAATTGCAAGAAGTTTCCAAATATTGCTGGACCTTCTAGTTTTATATCTGGAAATAAGTCCTACAGAATAGATGGCATTCGTTCACACTTTTCTTCACCAAAACATCTACAATGTTCTGAAGCCTATTTTGCTGCACAAAGGAGGGATAATGGACGTAGCAATTAGAAAACTCAGTGAAAAAAACAGGACACTTATGATTTACATGTTTAATACTGCATACTGCATAATGAAGGAGGAACTACCTTATACCTTGTTATTCTACTCTATGAACGGTCATTGTAGATTGCATAGTTCTGCACTACATGCATATATGGCACTTAAGAATTCGGGCTAGTAGTTTACAGTTTCGGGCAAGTAAAATCAATATGGCACTTGCCCGAATGGACAAGTTGGTCAAAAAGTTAATGTCGAACCCTGCGGTGTTCAAGAGTTGGCAATTGAAGATGGTTAAGCATTGCCGAAACACTGCTGGTATTGTGATAGCGGTTTGTCACATATCTTGCTGCTCTGCGCTGAACTTGCTCTAATTTACTTTTTAGTTTTTCTGTGTGAGGTGACCAGACACTTGCGCAGTATTCCAGATTTGATCTGACCATGGATTTATATGCCAAAGTTTTAGTTTCAGTGTTTTGAATTGGTAGGTTTCGTCTCAAGAAGCCTATGATCTTGTTTGCTTTTGAGGTGATGTTATTGATATGAGTGTCCCAGTTCATGTCTTTTGAGATTGTTATGCCCAGATATTTTGCAGTTGTAACTGATTCAAGGGTATGACCTTTGTCTTTGAGGATGTAGCTGGTGTGAAATGGTGTTTGTGATCTTGTGACACTTAATGAGATGCATTTTTCTGGATGAAACTGCATACCCCACATTTTTTCCCAAGCTGCCAAGTTGTCCAAGTCTTGTTGTAAAGTGATTGAATCACACTAATTATAGATTTGTCTGTATAGAATACAATCATCTGCAAATAATCTAGTTTTTG
>FXLX01000240.1 GCA_900180385.1 uncultured Candidatus Thioglobus sp.
GTTCACACGGCGCTTCGCGCCGTGTGAACGGTGGAGTTGACCTGCGGTCTAACACTATCTTCTTGGTGCGAAGCACCTTCGAACATAGCGTTCGACCTGACCAATTCTCCAGCATAAAAAAGAGGCTAGCCTCTAATATGCTGATACAATTGGCATGTCAACTCCACCGTTAGGCTTTCTAAAACTCCGCTAGCCTAGCGTATATTTATATAGGAGTTATTTATAAAAGGATTTACCCGTGAAAAATATATTTGTTTTTGATTCAATGTTAACCCCTAAAATTATTACTTTTGTTTATTGGCTTATGCTTTTAGGCTGTTTAGTCTCAGGTTTAGGATCAATGTTCACTCAATATGGTGGTGGTTTTTTCGCTGGGTTAGGTATCATTATTTTTGGTGCTATTGGCTCAAGAATTTGGTGCGAGCTACTCATCGTTTTATTTAAAATCCACGAAAACCTGCAAAAAATTGCTAACAAATCAGAATAAAAGCCTAACAAGTTGCTCAAACGGACAAATTACAGTTGGCTCGCGCTCCGCGCATTATAGCCAACCATAATTTGCCGCTTAGCAAGGCGTTATAAATAATATGAGCCAAAAATCATTTGCAAAAATATCCATTCGTATAATTGCAATATATATTGCAACTTATGGAATAATGTACATTCCAAGTATTGCCACATTATTTGAATTCGATAAAATTGATGATGTAAAAACGATAGTTATGGTTGTATTTTCAATAATTACACCGTTAATTCTTAGTATATTGTTGTGGCTTAGTTCTGATAAATTGGCTATATGGGTTATTGGCAATCAAAATAATGTTAAGCCAATAAATGCAGATGTTACTCAATTACAGACTATCGCTTTGTGTACTGTCGGTTTCATTATCATTGTGACAGCATTACCAAATTTTGCAGGTGAAATAATACGCATTTATTACTCTGTTCCCATTATAGAAGGAGAAAGAATTTTAAATACGTACCACCTTTCTTATTTAGTTACATCATCCTTAAAAATTATTTTAGGTATATTACTTGTATCAGGAGTAAGGTTTTGGGTGCACTTGCTACATAAAATTAAAAGACTTGGATTGTATGAAAAAAAATTATAACAAATCATTCCACCTGACCGCTAACGCGGCCGTTGAATTCTAGCGTTAGGCAATCAGGAAAAAACATGGCAGTTAATGCTGGCTTCATTTATATACTTACTCATCCATCAGACCAGTATTTAATAAAGGTAGGGATGACCA
>FXLX01000241.1 GCA_900180385.1 uncultured Candidatus Thioglobus sp.
ATGAAAATCTGTGATAGTGTGACTACTAGTACAGTTAGGGGCAGAATGCCCCATTTCCGGGATGCCTTGATTGTGGAGCAAATACTTTATTTTAGTACTTTACACTCACATACATGTGAACCTTCCGGCGGGAGCATTTTTCTCCCGATTTTGAGGGTCCCTTCCGTCCCTCCCGTCAACTTTCAAAATCTTCCGCCCGTGAAAAAAATCAAGTACAATAAAATCTTGACCTACATTTTGCGATCAATATTTCTGGAAATTCCCCATTTGGAACTCCCGCGCTGATGAAAAACGCCGAGAGATACGAATGGTAAAGGTGTTTAAATGATATCCGGTTATTGATCTGTTTGACACCTTTACAGGTAAATTGGGTCATGGAGATTAATTAAGGTGTTGATGATTATACAACAATTATCCACTGATTGACAGTTAATTGGGGATAAGGAAGTGGGTTTGTGGCACACGCTTAGATGATTAGAAGTGTGATAGCGGCAATTAAAAATAGTTATAAACCGTTGTGCAAACAGGAGTCGGACAACCTTTGATGCCGAGGAAAACTTCTTATTTCGATCAAACGTGCAATGAATTCATCTCGGATTGAGTTGTTATGGCTTGTTTGGGACCAAAGCCGATCAAAGTATTATTTAAGGACTAAGTTCCAGGATGGAATTGATAAACCACAAAAATGCCAAAACGTATGCTATCACCCAACGCACCAGCAGCAAAGTGACTTTTTAATTTTAGTGCTCTATGACTTTATTGTTCAGAACATTCTGTCTTCATTGTTATTGCTTTGTTATAACCTTATGATTATGAATGATTATGAATAAATTATAAATACAGTTTTTATCCTTCATTCATCATATGAAACACTACTAATAAGACAGAAATGTAAACAATATATATTGAAATGGGATGCAGTTGGTTCAATACTGAAACAAACAAAAAGAAAACATCAATTAACAATAAAAACATGCATCAAATACGTCGATAAAAAATCTCCAGTTATGAGACCAAATCTCCAGCCAAAAATTTACAAATCTCCAGTTGTAGCATAGCAACTCTATCACATGTATGCAACTACAAGGTACAATTTTGTGCATTTAAAGGCGACGCACAAAATCTCCCCCTTAGAAGAGTTGGTAGGGGGGAGATCTCCCCCCTAGCAGTTCCCAGAGGTTAACAGGTATGCAATACCTGTTTCTACCTTCACGATCGATTTAGTATTCGAAAATTGTTTCTTGTCCACC
>FXLX01000242.1 GCA_900180385.1 uncultured Candidatus Thioglobus sp.
GTTTGTTTGTGTATAGTGGTGTCTAACACATATTGTGTTGTGTTTGTTTACGTATAGTGGTGTCTAACACATATTGTGTTGTGTTTTTGTTTTATTTTCTTCGTCTTGTGTACCCTATGTTCATTGGTATTAAACTGATGTTCGTAACTTTAGTTACCTACATCCCAACATGGCGGACACGGAAAATGGTAAATTAGAATATCCTTGTTTTCTCTTTATCAGTAGTGCTTATTAGTAAGTCCAACGGTATGATTACAGGTGGGAATATTAGATACTCGAATGCATACATAAAAATGACGAAACTCTTATGAGAGCATTGAAATATTAACTTGAAAAAATTTGAAGGATGTACGTAACTCTTTGAAGTGATGTTCGTAACTTTAGAAAGATATTTAAAGGGATGTCCGTAACTGCAGATTTCCATAACTGTTAAATAATAAGAAGGTGTTTAATTGCTCGTTAAGAAACTCTTGGTTTCAATTTAAAAGCAAAATTAAGCATGCAGACAACTTAAAAGTAAAAAGAACAACAAGCAACGAAACAAAAGCATATAGAACGAGTATTAAGAAGAAAAACAATTCAGGGTCGCATACATGTACAGTATTCTACCTTTCTCACATTTTTAGGATGTTGATTTGTTTTAGCGTCACATGCGACTTATTGACAGTTGAAGACTTGTTGATCCATGAAACATCGTAATCATATCAATGTAAACAATTATAGACTTGCTACAATAAGTCCCTTTCTAACCTATGTGTATCTTGTGCGTACCCCTTTAATACGTTTGCTGCTGAAAGCAATGTATCTGTACTACATAAATATTGTCGGTAGAGATATATTACCTATAGCAACATATTTACTAAAGTATACAAGAATATAGATAAGGGACTTGTAGGAAATCTATGTGTATAATTATATTTAACATGGGTGAAGGAAATTCATGAATGCGATCCTGATTTAAACTAGAACTGTGAGTGACCTCACTGAGTGATACCCCCCGCTTGCAATACTATGATGTTCAAACTTTGGAATACAGGTATATTAGCAAGTTACCTATGAAAAATGAACGGATATGGAGTTATGTCAAGGAGACAACATCCCATCTCCAAAATAAACTAACCAAGAACATACATCTAGGGGTCGCCACAAGTACACGACCCCCCTTTTCGTGAAAGTATAAGTTGAATTATCTCCCCTTCTAAATTTTAGACAGCAACGGTATTCCTTCATGCACATCTGCAGGTTGTG
>FXLX01000243.1 GCA_900180385.1 uncultured Candidatus Thioglobus sp.
ACAGCAGCCATCTTGAATGGAGGGCGGGGCTGTCGGACACAATTTTGAAAGGGACCCACCCAGGGACCATTCCTGCCAGGTTTGGTTTAATTTGGTTCAGCGGTTTCAGAGGAGAAGATTTAAATGTGATCTTTTATCAAAATATGCCTAATTTGCATAATCGGTATAAATCGGCTGAAAGAAAAATTTCACAGAAAAACCCGGAATATATGTTAAACTACTCCTTGCCATGTAGCTGCAGTTAAAATTTGAGCTCATTTTGACTTATACTAAAGCAGCAATGGACAATTAAAATTTCATCCCCCCTTTTTTCTATTTTTAGCTTGGCGGCCATCTTGGTTGGAAGTCGGGATCACCGGACACAAATTTGGAAGGGGGCCATCCAAGGACCATTCCACCAAAGTTTGGTTTAAATTGGCCCAGTGGCTTCAGAGGAGAAGATTAAAATGTGAAATGTTGACGGACGGACGACGGACGAAAAGTGATGACAATAGCTCACATGGCCTAAAGGCCAGGCGACCGTTTCACTAAAGTGATCGTAAATCGTAAGTCTAAGATCACTCTTAAGATTTCCTTACGTGCACGTATACGTGCGTTTCACTAAACTAGTCCTAATCTTAAGAGTTACGACTTACGACTTGCGACAAGTAACATCTCCTATAATGGAGGTAAAAAGATATATTGTATCATACATTGTATATATACCCAACAGCTCAGAAGCTGATTACATTAATAATCACATTTTAAATGTGTTTAAATACATTTTTAATATTCAACTAATTATAAAACTCCAAAGTGATTTTTTAAATGAATAAACCAAAGCTATCAGGAAAAAAATGTTAAGTGTAAAAATTTACCGAAATTTGAGAAGAAATTTTTGTTATGGAATATATTTTAACAAATTTCATGCTATATGCAAGGGGAAATTTCAAAAATGTGACCATATATATTTGGCAATACATTCACATTCTGCACTGATATTCCGTTTGCGGTGCATTTCAATTGCGCGGAAAAAAATCCTACATTTACGTGAAGAACTTCAACACATGACAATTGTGCGGATTTTTTTTACCTTTCTTTAAAGTACAATTCGTATTTTCATAATATTTTATGGTTTTTATAAACACTGATGCAGCAACTCCTTTTTTAACTCTTTATTGACTTCTTTCGCCAGCCAGAAATTACTTAATCTGTAATCCCTGCCCATCCCTGGCTCTCGAAATATAAAAAATGTTGCGT
>FXLX01000244.1 GCA_900180385.1 uncultured Candidatus Thioglobus sp.
TGCGTGGATAGTCAGGGGAGTTGCGGATTGCAGAAATCTTACAGACGGACATCAAGTGTTTGAGCAACGGGCGTAAAAACCTCATTACACTAAAAGATCAAACAAAAAAAATGTATCAAAGTTCTCGAGAAATATGTTTACGGAAATCAGGTGTGAGATATGCATAAACCATTTTGTCGAGATTATTTTCACACTTTCATGTGCAGTTGTAGATATTAATTTATTACAAATAAATTGTAGTTAGAATTTTTTGTTAAAAATGTGTAAAAAAATTGTACAGACATCCATTGGTAGATATAAATAATATAAACGTACCCGGACAAAGGATTTGTTCACACTTTCTTGTGCAGATACCTCGGGCAGATGCAGAGATTGTTACAAATAAATTGCCGCTAATTTTTTTTTTATTAATATGTTACTTTTGTATTTTAATGTACAATATACCAACGCGTATTTTTACTGATCTTTACTTGAAAAGTAAAAGGCAACATTTTCGGGTATTTGTATACAAATCAAACTTATATTTTTTTTTCATATGAAATTGCAGAATTTCGAATTCAAGAACTATTTGAACCATTATTTAAAGAGAAGTGACCATTTTCTTGGGACACTCAAGTTTCTCCACACTGTCTCAGTTTCATCATCTGATTCTCTCGTTATAGGTTTTCGTTGTATGTTTTATAAATGAGATCAATTGTTAAATTAATTATTCGAAGTATTGATTGAATTTACTTTTTAGTTTACCTTTGACTTTTCTCGTCTCGTCGAGGAATCAGAAATGTATCCAATCTTGCTTGTTTTCTTGGCCTAGAATTTTCGTCCATTTTATAATTTCTAAATAGCACGTGTACATGTAGTTGTAAAATTGACTGGAGAAATAATGTTTAATTAGCGTGAGAAAATAGTTGATGTCTGGTACCTCGGAACCAATCAGAATGGAATAATCTTTGAACTACTGACGGCGAATCCATATATGAATCAGCGAACACACCCAACGTGTATTTACAATTTGTAGGAATATTTTACTACAGGTCACGAGTTAACCATTCATGAAAAAGTTATTTATTGAACTGCTTAATTAACGTTGTATAACATATGCTTTGCGAATTTTAGGGGGGGCGCACGCCCCGCACGCCCCCTCTAAATCCGCCACTGGTTTCAGTAGCACAATTGTGCAGCCTGATGAACTGTGTGTGTATTGGTTGCAAACGAATCGCGTTGTCCTGTG
>FXLX01000245.1 GCA_900180385.1 uncultured Candidatus Thioglobus sp.
GGAATTGTTTCAATGTCTTGTTCCTGAATGAGTCTTCGTGTTTTTACCAATTTATTAACTACGTCTTTCTCTTCTATCACATAGCCAGAAATGATAGGTGATTTGCTTATTTGCATATTCAAAATGGCGGCTCAAAGATAATTTGGATTTTAACATATAGTTGAACGGGAAACTTTCTGTTAGCTTGGGCCGGACAATTTGCCGGGATAGAAAATCAAACTATGCACCGGTTTGAACAATATCTCAAAATATTACAGCTGTACCATGAAAACTCAAGGTTCCCACCCAGTTTCAAATTTTGAAGCGTAAGCACCATTCAAAAGCATTGAGAAGAAGTGAAAAAATGCATCCTGCACGGCTTTCAAGACCTTAAAGCACTTTTCTTGCAATCCCCATTCTAGTTGCCGGGACAAATTCGGTCAGTTCCGGTAACATTGTTGAGGAATCTTTCTTCGATAAATATTTTGCTGAAAAATTAAAGGTTCCCACGATAATTTAAAAGAGGGCTTCACAAGTTTTTTTTACCTTTCTAGTAGAGATTCAATAGGGGTTCATGCAAAAAAATCTACTATTTCGTAAAACTGCTTCTGCTAGACATAGCATTATTTGAGTAAGCACCGCATTCCATTGTAAATGTAAATAAACAATTAAAAAAAGGCTCCACAAGGGTATTTTTTTATTTCGACAAAACAACAGAAGAAGTAACTATAATACAATTGGTAACAATACTGCCGATATATAAAGTTCAAAAAATTTAACAATATATATACTAAACGATTTCAATGACATACTAATACTTATGTGGGGCAGAAATTGAAAAAAAATGCACATTATATTTTTTATTTACATATTTTTATTTCGTGGAAAAAAAGGGGGGGGCAGTGCATTAAATATATTTTCGATCTTTTACACACATCATCGGATTCCTAATAAACATATGATGACAATTAATTTTGATACGATCACAAATAATTATGAAGTTATTTATGTGATCAAAACTGTGATGAAATATCATTTAAAAAAAATAGATACGAGTTTTCATCAGCCTCTTCCAAATATGGTTCAACGTTTATTTGCTGACGTCATAAATGACGCGATTTGGTTTATGAATATTCATGAGCAAAATCACCCATGATTTCTGGCTATGTTGTCTTGGAAAAAGGGGTCCTGTAGAGAGAAGGGGATGAGGGGAAGTCAGCAAGGAGGGAGTATTAATTCGATTGT
>FXLX01000246.1 GCA_900180385.1 uncultured Candidatus Thioglobus sp.
CAAACATACTTAAAACAAAAATGTATATATATATGTTTTTTTTCGTCTAAAATATCCATGGAGTAAAAAAAATGGACCAGCATTCCAATTATTTTTAAAGTACATCATCAAACAAATGCCATGAGTTTTCAAGACACCTTGTCATAAATTATAATAAAGTCATTCAGAAAAGAACTTTTTGATTGTGTAATTTGTGAAACTTCATCTGAAAGTCAAAAGGTTTATTTCAATTTCAATTGAAAACCAGGACTTGTCTTAAACATTTCAAGAATGAATTAAATTTCTGTAAAGAATTTGGCTCAGAAGATAAATTATATTGTGGTACATATTGTTATAACAGTTGTAACACATTTTCTAGGTCAGAAAGTGGAGCTGAAACAAGATCTCAAACTTTTCAATTTCTTATAGATATATTGAACCAGAACCAAGTTGTTGAACAAGTTTCTACAGACATTTAGACCTGTATACACTCCAACATGTTGTTGAATTTGTTATTCATGCTTTTTTTTAGATGAAAAGGTACTTATGTTGCCTGTTGTTTATGAGAAATATAATTATCTTTTATTTATGAATATTAATGCCGAAATTTATAAATTTTCTTTTACAGAAAAGAATTTTTCAAAATGTGCCCATTTATTAACTTTTTTCCAGTCATTGGAACAAATAAAATAATTTTTTTAACTTCAATTTTAAACAATATTAACCAATACTTGGTTATTTTGCCAACAGAAAACATATTCATTCTATTCTAGTCATTTAATTTACTTAGTGAAATTTGGAATTCTGGTTTGTCCTTTCATGTGAATGCAAGTATTCTGTATGTGTCTTAAAATTATGTGAATGGTAGTCATTCAATATGCTCTTTTATGTGAATGCTAGTTATTCTGTATGTGTCTTTTATGTGAATGCTAGTCATTTTGTGTCTGTCTTTTATGTGAATGCTATAGTCATTCTGTTTGTGAATGTCATGGTGGAAAAATTATTGCAATCTAAGTATCCATATTTGTAAATGCTGGTAATTTTGTGAATGTCCTGGAGAAAGAATTATTGCAAACTAAGTACCCATATTTGTAAATGCTGGTCATTTTGTGAATGTCCTGGAGAAAGAATTATTGCAACCTAAGTACTCATATTTGTAAATGCTGGTCATTTTGTGAATGTCAAGGGGAAAGAATTGTTACAACTTGACCACCCATATATGTTATAAAAGCTAGTTTGT
>FXLX01000247.1 GCA_900180385.1 uncultured Candidatus Thioglobus sp.
TCCCTCATTTCAAATTACAGAGTTATCTCCTTTTTTACAAGAGTTGTCTTTCTTGTTAGCAAGTAATTATATAAAATCATTCTGCTCAGTAGAAGCTGTGAAATTTTTGACAAAAATTTTTTGGATGGACATTGGTAAAACTTAATGACCCCGACTGCCTTTTACTTAAGTTTTCGTTCAACAATATTTTCATAGACCCAAAGTCTTTAAATTGAGAATGGAATTTTCGGTTTTTCACACTGCATTAACAGACGATCCTTTCATATTAATATGATCCCTGTTACGTTTTTTGTATTGAGGGGATATTGTTATAAAATCAGCCGTTCACATCAACATATATGTAATTACCTGGATTGTCCCCCTTTGTTATTACAATGGTCATATTAGAAATCCGTTGACATCCGTGTTATTTTTAATCAAAACATGGCACAAACGATATTTATTTGTTAAGGATGAATTAATAAACACATACAGATTATTATCTTTAGATTATCACTTATTTGGAATTAATATTTAACAAGAAACATTTGATAATGAATTCAGCTTGTTAGGCTAACCGAACATCATATGAAACAGTTGTTTTGATTGGTTAATTCAATTTAGAATTGACAGGCTTTCTTTTACGGTCGCGTTCATCGTACTTAAGCCCGAAGATTTGGCAGTGAAGGGCTGGTTGTGAAACAATACGACTTTTTGCTGGGTGCTGCGTTGTTCCTCTGGCAACAACTCATGGCCCTCATGGGTTGGTGATTGTTTCAAGGTTAGTGACAACCTTTTGCTGGGTCCGGTGTTGAAACCAGTGGTTACAACTGACGACTCACATTTGGTTTGGAACTATTATTAATTCACACAGTTTTCATGTTGTTTATGGTATAGATCTGTCGTCTAAGGTTGTGACATAGTTTTCGGTTGAGACAAGGTTTGAGACATAGGGTTCGAGACATAGGTCTGAAGCAGGTGTTGGTGACTGGTGACTGGTTAGTTAGGTTTCAGACAGGGTCTGAAACAAAGTAGTTGTTTATAAATATTCATTGTTTATATTGTGGTCTGTGTAGTGTTAGTGTGTGTTGCATTAGGATAGTTATATATTAGTCTGTGTAGATAGTGATTTAGCATTTATTATTTGCAAGGAGCCATTGTACCTATTTTAGTTTGTTGGGTTAGACATTGTTTGAACATTTTTGTTATACAAGACTATTATTTGTCAGGTCGC
>FXLX01000248.1 GCA_900180385.1 uncultured Candidatus Thioglobus sp.
CGCATAAGTTAGCAATACATGTATCTTTCAAATATCAACATTAGGCATCAACTATTCGTCTGAATCAGAGTCCTGATCTTCGCATGCAGACATGTTGCTACATGTATTCCCTCGGCATTCAGTGCAAGCGACAGAACATTCCAGACCATGCTTTCTACAGTTACAGCGTTTTGAATCGCAGTTTGTCTTACATCTGCAATATATCGTTTTTAGAAGTTCATCTGGAGCGGGTGGCAAACTCGATCTGATTGGCACGCACATGTTGTGTTCAATAGACCATCCCCAATCTTTTGCTTCCATATTGTCAGCCTCACCGATCCATTGTTTCACTTGATGAAACACTCGCAAAATATGAAAGTGTGCAGCGTTTGACGTCGGAAGCAAAAACGATGCCATCAACTATCGAGGAATAACAGTTCTGCCTGTAATTAGTAAGATCGTCGAAGCAGTGATCAGAGATAGAATACAACCATTGATCCATAATATGCAAAATCCAACGCAAAGAGGGTTTACGAAAGGATCGTCCCCCATGAATGCTGCTCTACCTGTCGAAGAAGCATACAGAATATTAACCGACGAAAAGCAAAATGGACATCTTGTACTTCTCGATGCAAAAGCTGCATTCGACAAAGTTATACATTCACATCTGTTCCGGCGTATGTACCACGCGGGAATTCAGGACAAAACGTGGACTATTATTAAAAGCTTGCACCACAATGCGGAAAGCTGCATAAAATGGGCAGGAAGCACGTCCGATTGTTTTAAGGTCGGTATGGGAGTCCGGCAAGGAGGTATCCTTAGCACTGATCTCTATAAACTATATATCAACCCACTATTAGACCGTTTGCAAGATGTAGGTATAGGACTGAAAATAGGAAACATCAACGTTAACAACACAGGATGTGCAGACGACATCGCACTACTCAGTACTCAGCTCAGTGATGCACAGATCATGGTCAACATGGCTCTTGACTTTGCGAACCTCGAGGGATATGAATTACAACCAAAGAAAAGTGTAGCAATCCACATTAGAGGAAACAACAAACAGTGCGAAACAACCAACGAGAAACTTAATATGGGGAATATCACCATGCCCGAGGTGGAGCAAGCTACTCATTTAGGTATCATCAGAACAACAACGATGAAACACAATATCCAAACCAATGTTGATGAAAATATAACTAAAGCAAGACGTAGTGCATACAGTCTATT
>FXLX01000249.1 GCA_900180385.1 uncultured Candidatus Thioglobus sp.
ACATGGGTATAAATCATCGTGGTTTGTAAATCGGCATGACCAAGCAATGCTTGAATGGTGCGAATATCCGTACCCGTTTGCAACAAATGCGTGGCAAACGAATGACGAAAAGTATGTGCTGATATTTTTTTATTAATTTCAGCTTGTTTAACAGCTCTTTTAATCGCCTTGTTAATCACCGATTGATCCACATGATGGCGACGTTTGATTTGCGCACGCGGGTCAATCGCAATATTTCTACTAGGGAAAACATATTGCCAGCTAAAATCCTTGTTTGCATTGGGGTATTTTTTCGCCAGTGCATAGGGTAGATACACACTGCCAAACCCCTCTTTTAGATCTTTATTATGAATGATTTTTATTTTTTCCAAATGCGCTTGTAATGGCAACATTAAGTTATTTGCTAGTGGCGTTACCCTATCCTTTTTACCCTTACCATCGCGCACAATTATTTGTTTAAATTCAAAATCAACATCTTGCACTCGCAAACGCACCGCCTCTGAAATACGCAAACCTCCAGCATACAAAAGCCGCACAATCAACCCAACTGTACCGTCAATTAAAGCCAAAACTTTGGCTACTTCTTTTTTACTCATTACCACAGGAATACGCGGCTCTTTACGTGAACGCGCCGCATTAACCCCTTCTAAAGGTTGCTTTAAAACCTTGGTGTATAAAAATACCAACGCATTTAAAGCTTGATTTTGCGTACTCGGCGCCACCTTTTGTTTAATCGCCAAATGCGTTAAAAACCTTTCAACTTTTTGCTCAGCATTTTCAAGCATCCCAATCCTGTTTTGCACATTTGAAAATTTAACGAAGCGCCTCACCCAATCACAATAAGTATTCTCAGTGCCATAAGCATAGCCTTGCCTGCGCAACAAGGCTCGCATTTCTTCTAACAATGTCTTATTCTTGGGTACAATACTCATAAATATTAAAAAAATCAGATTAATTATTGACAGGTTTTTATTATAATACCCAATATTAGGTTATTGGCAATTTTTTTGATAAAAACTGGGAAAATATGCCCGATTTTGTTTTTAATATAGCGTATCAAGGCAATAGTGCCTTATACTAATAGTTCACACGGCGCTTCGCGCCGTGTGAACGGTGGAGTTGACCTGCGGTCTAACACTATCTTCTTGGTGCGAAGCACCTTCGAACATAGCGTTCGACCTGACCAATTCTCCAGCATAAAAAAGAGGCT
>FXLX01000250.1 GCA_900180385.1 uncultured Candidatus Thioglobus sp.
AATCTTTGGCACAAACATAACATTGCCATATAAAGAATAGCCATTTTTACTCGCCATATCATTCAATGGCAGGTTCATTTCTTCACCCTTGTCGTTAATCACCAGCATGCCATTATCAAGTTTAATATTGCCAATCGGACCGCCAATAAAAGTTTCTAATTCATCTGTACCGAATGATTCGTTATCATCAATAGGCTTGATGTTAATCGGGTCACCCGTTGGATGATAAAGCATAGCCGAGGGCCAATTGTATTGTTCTAACATGTTAATCCTTATTTAGTTTGGTAAAAAATCGCTTAGCTGCTGAATACTATTTTCAAGCTCTATTAAAGAGTTGGCAGTAATATTGATGTGCCCAAGTTTTCTGTTATCACGTTCAGTTTTATCGTACAGATGCAAATGAGCATTAGCCATATTGAGTGCAATATCAGTTGGACCTATTTTTCCAATAATATTTACCATTGCACTAACTGTATGTGTCGGGCTTGTATCGCCGAGTGGCATGCCAGTAATAGCACGAATATGATTTTCAAACTGTGAAGTGTTGGCACCCTCAATACTCCAATGGCCAGAGTTATGTACGCGCGGCGCCATTTCATTCACCACAAGGCCATCATTTGTTTCAAACAATTCAATGGTCAGTACGCCAACATGATCCATTTCATCTAATAAGGTTTGCATATAATGTTCGGCAGTTTTTTGAACCTCAGGATCGATATTTTGCGCAGGCGCAATAGTAAGCCTTAAGATTCCGCCATGATGCGTATTTTCAACCAATGGATAATATTTATGGTCATTGTCAATACCGCGCACAGCGATTAAAGACAATTCGCGTTTAAAATTAACAAACCCTTCTAAGATTGATTCGACACCATTCATGCTATCAAAAGCTTCTTTAATTTGGTCTTCGCTACGCATTAAAAACTGACCTTTACCGTCGTAGCCTTCAGTGGCTGTTTTTAGAATGGCTGGTAATCCTATTTCGCTTACTGCCTTTTCAAGATCAGACAAACTGTTGACCATTTGATAGGGTGCACAAGGAATGTCTAGCTGATCAAAAAGTGCTTTTTCACGCCCGCGATGTTGCGTGGTAAACAGGGATTTTTCACCAGGATAAACTAGAATATCTTTATTAATTTCTCTAACAATTTCCACATCAGTATTTTCACTTTCATAAGTGACAACATCAGCAAAAGCCACGAGAGATTC
>FXLX01000251.1 GCA_900180385.1 uncultured Candidatus Thioglobus sp.
GCCTGAATAAATAACAGCTGCACGAATGTTAGGTGCATTGATGAAAAAGTTTCAACACATCCGGGTTACCGCTTTTCGAGAACCCTTGAGAACTTACGAAAGGTATCGAAGAGCATCCGGTCCAATCGTAACTACTCGGCCATTCTCGCTACGCCTAGTGTAGCGGAAATTGCCGAGTAGTCACGATTGATACCGGTTTCGCGAGCTTTTCAGGCGGTGCCTGTTTCATATTAAGCTCGCTAAGCGAGCTATTTATGACTGAAGCATGGTAAAATTAAATCAATAAAGGAATAATGACGAATACCATTTACTTTGACTAAAACAGAAATCCTTATCATCCATACACTATGCCTATGAAAAAGCTTCAACACATCCGGGACATTCCGGGTCACTGCTTTTCGCGACACCCTCGAGAGCTTATGAAAGATGCGGTGTACGAAAGGTATCGAAGAGCGAATACCGGTATTTCGCTGTTGCCTATATTGTTTGCTTGTGAAATAAACATTAAATTTAATTCAACGTTCTTCTTCTTTGACGAAAATATACAAATTATTTGTTTGAAATGAATATTTAAAGAATTTTGTCTGTAAATTGAAACCGATAATTATCGAATCCTACACGGAAAGTAACGAGTCGCTAAAAATAACACGATTGCGCAACCCGATCGTCTGCTCTGGATTATTCCTAGAGCAAACTCAAGCTTATATTTATATTCGCTTAATTGCATCAGGTATTGATAAAATACACAATTGCCCAAAATGTCTCAAAGAAAAACACTTTCAAAAGTTCCGTTGACCCCCCAATTTACAACAAATGGTCCAAAGTCCAATCGGAATAAAATCCAGGTGTTAAGCGGCCTTACTGTTTGGATTATTTCATGGCGTCTCATTGACATTGGCGATACCACTTCATTTTTAACCTTTTCGAAGTTTTATTCAACTATTTACACATGGATCCTTGTGAGCAAATCTACACTGACTCCTGAAGAGTTTAGATGTTGGAAAGTTGAGAATCTGAGACAGTACTTGACGATGAGAGATCTGGCGAAAACAGGAAAGAAGGAGGAGCTAACTATGTTTTTCGGCATGTAAGTTAAACGTATTTGGTGCCATCACAAAATGGTGTTTTGTAGGATAACAAGAGGTGCTACGACTGGAATTTCAGACCCCCTTCAAATGTTTTCTGGTAGGTTTGATGA
>FXLX01000252.1 GCA_900180385.1 uncultured Candidatus Thioglobus sp.
TTAATCCGTAACTTTAGCAACAACACCCGCACCTACCGTACGGCCACCTTCTCTAATCGCGAATCTTAAACCATCTTCCATTGCGATTGGTGATAATAGCTCTACTTGCATTTTCACGTTATCGCCTGGCATTACCATCTCTACGCCTTCAGGTAGCTTACAAGCACCTGTCACGTCAGTTGTACGGAAGTAAAACTGTGGACGGTAGTTATCAAAGAATGGCGTATGACGACCACCTTCATCTTTACTTAAAATATAGATTTCAGCTTCAAACTTTGAGTGAGGCTTAATTGAACCTGGCTTAGCTAATACTTGACCACGTTCAACTTCTTCACGCTTAGTGCCACGAAGTAGTACACCAACGTTATCACCTGCTTCACCAGAATCTAGAAGCTTACGGAACATCTCAACACCAGTACAAGTAGTAACCTGAGTATCTTTGATACCTACAATTTCTAATTCGTCACCAACGTTTACGATACCTGCTTCAATACGACCTGTTACAACCGTACCACGACCAGAGATTGAGAACACGTCCTCAATTGGCATGATGAATGTTTTTTCAGTATCACGTACTGGCTCAGGAATGTATGTGTCTAATGCTTCAACTAGCTTAATGATTGACGGTACGCCAATGTCAGAAGTGTCGCCTTCTAATGCTTTAAGAGCAGAACCTAGAATTACAGGTGTGTCATCACCAGGGAAGTCGTACTCGTCTAGAAGTTCACGGATTTCCATTTCAACTAATTCGATTAATTCTTCATCGTCAACCATGTCCGCTTTGTTCATGTATACAACGATGTAAGGAACACCTACTTGCTTAGATAAAAGAATGTGCTCACGTGTTTGAGCCATAGGGCCATCAGTAGCAGCAATAACGATAATAGCGCCGTCCATTTGAGCAGCACCCGTAATCATGTTCTTAACGTAGTCGGCGTGTCCTGGGCAGTCAACGTGTGCGTAGTGACGAGTCGCTGACTCGTATTCTACGTGAGACGTTGAAATAGTGATGCCACGCTCTCTTTCTTCAGGCGCTTTATCAATATCAGCAAAATCAGTTGCTTCACTACCATTAGCTTCAGCCATTACTTTAGTAATTGCTGCAGTTAGGGTTGTCTTACCGTGGTCAACGTGGCCAATTGTGCCAACGTTTACATGGGGTTTGGTTCTTTCAAATTTTTCCTTTGCCATTTTAA
>FXLX01000253.1 GCA_900180385.1 uncultured Candidatus Thioglobus sp.
GTTCTAAACTGGAAGCCTTCATATGACGTCATGTTGTTTACGTGCCAATATCGTCAACAAAATTTCGCGGAATTTTAATTTGTGTGATTTTTAGGGATCGTCTCAAAATGTGACAGTTTTTTTCAAATGAAGTTAGTTTCATTTGGCTCAGACCACCCACCCACCCCCTCCAAATGAAAGTGTGAAAAACAGAATACCGATGTATTATAAACCAAACTCCACCTAAAAATATAGGGTTTAGAACCATGTATTCTCCATATGCATGTCATGATAAAGGGTCTATCTATGAATCTTTATCCTTTCAAAATCACAGACACTTGATTTCATCTAAGTGTACATATAATTCAACAAGCATACTGTACCAATAAAATGATATATTTATAGATTAATATGGACATCTCTGTAATGTGCATTCTTATAATAAATGCAAAGATCTGGACCACTTATTTATTATTTGTGGAGCAGTGCATGCATCTTGTATATCAAGAAATCCATTTAAAGCCCTTTCTATACATGTGAACCATAAAACGTTCCAAGAATCGAAAACATTATTTTTTTTAATTTGCAAAAGAAGACCGTTGCTTTTCGTTGCGTATGATATTTAGTTGTACCGCAAACAGGATACATATACACCCATTACTTATTCAGTAGCCCGGGGTTCTATGGTACCACGGTAGTTAATGTTTTACCAGAAATAAATAAAAACGGTTATATACCCGAGTGAAAATATTATTTTTATTACTTCAGCAGATCCCTTCCTTCATATCCAATGCATTATTTTTAACCAAAGTATGTTTACGAGTCTATAATCGGCAATCCGCACAACAACGTCCATTTCATAGGTCAAGAAAAGGAGATTCCTATGGTACCGAGGTAGTTCCGAAAATCAGTCTATGGAGTGCTGTATTATAAGATTTTGACAGATGATCGTAAACCATTCTCTATCCAGAGTTGTCGTTCCCGCTACGCTCCACTCATCTCTGTCAACGCTCATTTTACAAGATTTTTGTAAAATTTAGAAACAGTAAAAAAAAATGTACTTAAAATTGTTTTAATTATTGTAAATATCAATAAAGATGAAAATAAATCACTCATTTCAAATCAATTCTCTCTTAAAAATGATTTGTGATAATTTTTACCTCCGCAAAATAGTTCTCCAAGAAGTGTGGGGAAAATCATTTTTAAGA
>FXLX01000254.1 GCA_900180385.1 uncultured Candidatus Thioglobus sp.
TTAATCTTTGACGTGAAAAGATGAAATTTTGTTGAATCTTTCTTGCTACCATTAAAATTTACAAAAAAACACATGTAGTGTTTAATGCCAACTTATAAAACATGACCCAGGGGACATTAATAACAGTTTCATATAATAAAACAATTACTGACTTTCATTTCGATTAATATAAGGATCTATCTATTGCAGGTGACGCATACACTTTGATTCTTACTATGATACAATGAAACCTGTCTAAAGTGAACTCATAATAAGCA
Organism: uncultured Candidatus Thioglobus sp.; assembly: GCA_900180385.1. Taxonomy (GTDB): domain Bacteria; phylum Pseudomonadota; class Gammaproteobacteria; order PS1; family Pseudothioglobaceae; genus Thioglobus_A. The sequence continues at coordinate 258 of FXLX01000254.1, forward strand.
GGACCCTCTCTAAATCGTATTCAGAATAAACCAGAACTTCGTCTAAATGGAACATCTAATTTAGTCACAATGTCTGATATACATATGTATTTACAACTATCTTACTTCTTACAAACTTCTAGGAATATCAGTGGTTTAAAGTGATCACGTGGAAACCGTGTATATTCAATACACGGTCAGTAGATTTTTAATACACGGTTAGTAGTAGAGTTATCTCCCCTTTTTCTTTCAAAACAAAGATGACGTCACATATGGATCACTTCACCTGATCACTTACACACAAAACAAAAATTACATATGTATTAGTTGTGATGCAGTTACATCTAAATCCCTCATTCAAAGGTAATCAGTAAGATATATTCGTTACACAGTGTGCTAATGATCTAATATACATTTATTGCATGCTGGTGAGGGAAATATGAAAATTTATTCACCCAAGAGTATCATATTCCCTGAGGGCAACGCCCGAGGGGAATATGATACTCGTGGGTGAATAAATTTTCATATTTCCTGAACCCGCATGCTATAAATGTTTTATTATACCGAATGAAACCAAGAAAACACATACATGTAAAATACTGCTGGCAAACATATTTTAAGTCCATTGGAACGTTGTCTCAGACATTTAAAAACCACATCCACAACAACATTGTAACGGTCGCTTGCAAGTGATGCGTTCCGAGTGCCTCTGACGTTTTCCTGTCAAAGAACGATAACTCTGGCGGGAAAACCCGCGAGGCTTCCGAGGGGGTGGAATATGATTTTTATTTCACGGAATATGATTTTTGTCCTGTGTGATCACGTGTTCTGATTTTTACCCATTGTCCAATCAAATTAATCTATTTATGGTAATTAATATATGAGGTATAATAAAATATTACAGTACCAAATATCACTACAGAAACTTACACGAAGTATAATAATGGT
>FXLX01000255.1 GCA_900180385.1 uncultured Candidatus Thioglobus sp.
TCTCTGACCCATGGCCTTTGTGTCTGTCCCACCATTTTTTTGTAATATTGTATATAACCTGTCAAATTTTGTTTTTTATACAGAACTGAATGCAAGATTACCTATATATAGTCATGATCATTAAACAACTCAATTAAATGTTTTTCTGTATACATATTTTTATCTAAAAAGATAAGGCAGATATAGCCAACAATCCGTATCTAATGGTCCGATCACGTTCCGAATATTATACATCAATGTCAGTTTCCGGTTTACCTACATTTTTAATTTCAGTTAAGAATATGAATCTGTTGTCATCTTCAATATATAAGCATCTCAAAACATATTTAATTAAACACAAACAATCTTTGATACTTGGGGAGTGTGGAAGTCAACTTATTTCTGTGCTCAGTAATATATTTCAGTTTTAATGTTCCACGTTTTGCAGGTGCTCGTTCCTACTAAAAGGATGTTTACATTTACGTATAGGAGTTTCGATTACAAATAGGAACGTGTCGGTCTGACAGAATAAATAAACAAATTTCAAGTCTCTGTCTGACATTTTAATAAAACTGAATTTAATGCCATTGGCAGTGGAAACTGGGAGTGAATAAATTTCAATCGCCAACTGGACGACCACAAAGTAATATTTTCGTGACGGACATTGGGACAGACACGGTTCATTAATTAATCGGACCGACCGTTATTCTGCCGGTCCGACGATTTTCGCCAACTCTGATTACGGGTTTTAACAGTAGCAGTTCTTATGATTGGACAATTAAAAAATAAGGAGCCAATAGAATTGGGCGATCTATAAATCATATCATCTCACTTAAAATATGCAAGGAACGCTCTGATTGGATAATATTACCGAAATTAACTAATCAGAACAACTCTATTATACGTACTTTGAAGTGAATTGTAAACAAAAGGTAATTTTTATACAGTGCTCGCAACGGGTTCTTTACGTGCACGCACGTAGGGTTCTTTCAATTATACGTGCATGATTTTTATTCTACGTGAAACACGTACTGCAGTACGTGAATGGGCATGCTGATGTTAAGCTAAGTTCGGCTGTGGGGGCCATCTTGGTCGAAGGGCCGAACCGCCGGACACATTTTTGGAAGAGAACCATCCAATGACTATTTCATCAAAATTTTGTTCTTATTGAGCAAATGGTTTCAGACAAGAAGATTTTTATG
>FXLX01000256.1 GCA_900180385.1 uncultured Candidatus Thioglobus sp.
CCAAGCAATGTCTTTTTCTGTGGTGCCAGCATTAATCACCATACGGTAATCTTCATCGTTAATATAGTAAACAATTAGATCGTCAACCACGCCACCGCCCATACTGTGTCGTATGTTAAACGTGTGTTGGGTGGCGGTGCGCTGTACAGTGCTGTGTAAGTGAAAATCCCATCACCTCCGTATCCATGAATAGAATTTATGTACACTAAAAATCAGGCTTATTCACACGGGATATACAAGTTTATCAAATCAAGTTAAAACAATCCACAACGATTGTCCCGACATTACGTATAAAATATGCATGTTGCATGTATTGGAAAAATTTAAGAAGACGCATCACTGTTTAAAATCTAAAAGTCTCTGTTCGTATGGTTAAAATCTAAAATCTATTTGTTACGGTTTGGTTCGAGGTTTAAAAAGTAATTGTCACATCCTAAAATCTAAAACGAATCGTATCTACAGTTTAAGATCTAAAACGTCATCTTTCAAAGTCTAAAATCTAAAACAATTATCACAGTTTATTGTAATGGATTCTTGGGCAATCCCCGGACGGCTCTCCCCTCCCCCTTTTCGCAATGTTAGTTCCGTTTCTTCATTGTTGTCTGTATTTTGTCTCTATCACTCTCCAGAAGCTTCGTTCTCTTAATATGCAATTTGAACATTAATCTCCTTGATAGACCTTCGAGTCTGGCTACGCTGGCTGAGTTTTTCTTGGTAGGTTTCACCTTGATTGTATTGTCCATTAGCAGTTGTAGTTGGTCAACTTCGCTCAAGTCCGTAAAATTTTCATTATTTTGGAACTCATTTTGCCATATAGCGTTGATCTCGGACAGTAAAGCTACTCTCTCCGACTGTAGTTTTTCACATTGGAGAATGAAGTGTAGTACATTCTCTTCAGCTGCTCCGCATAGCAGGCATGTTGGGTCAGTTTCATTTCTGTAGTACTTAATGCGTTTTGTTTGCAGCACGTATGTCCCGGTGACGAGTCTTAATTTTACTGGAATTCTACTGATGTCTAATGATGAGTAGCATCTGTGCTTCAAAATAGGATGTATTTTGCACTTGCTCAGGTTGTGGTTACTAAGATATTGCAGCCCTTTGTAGAGTTGTGCTAGAGTTGTTAGCTGGGTACACCAGTGGTCATTCACTGTTGATTTCACCAACGAGATCCATCGTGATTT
>FXLX01000257.1 GCA_900180385.1 uncultured Candidatus Thioglobus sp.
TTTCAGAGGAGAAGACTTAAACAATTTTCCCATAGGGTCCTATGTTAAAACTATGTCCGCTGACGGTGGCCATTTTGGACCGAGATCGGGGTCACTGAACACAATTTTGGAAGTTGACCACCTAAGGACCATCGATGACATGTTTGCTATATTGGCTTACTAGTTTCAGAGGAGAAGATTTTAAAACATTTTTTCCCATAGGGTCCTATGTTAAAACTACAGTATGTCTGCTGAAGGTGGCCATCTTGGATGGAGGTCAGGGTCACTGGACACAATTTTGAAAATTGACCACTTAAGGACCATCCATGCCATGTTTGCTTTAAATTGGCTTACTGGTTTCAGAGAAGAAGATTTTTAAATATATTTCCCATAGGGTCCTATGTTAAAACTATGTTCGCTGATGGTTGCCATCTTGGATGGAGGTCGGGGTCACAGGACATAATTTTGAAAGTTGACCACCTAAGGACCATTCATCCCATGTTTGCTTTAAACTGACTTACTGGTTTCAGAGGAGAAGACTTTTAAACATTTTTTCCATAGGGTCCTATGTTAAAATTAAGTCGAGTCATGGTGGCCATCTTGAATTTCCGATCAGCAAACGATTCACAAGTTTAGTACAGGACCACCCAATGATCATTCCTGCAAAGCCACAATTCAATTGGCTTAGTGGTTTCTAACAAGAAGATTTTTAAAATTTCGACCAATCAGAACACATTATAGGCCCTGGCAGCCATGTTGGATTTCAGATCAGCACCAAAAACAGAAATCTTGTAAACGACCATCCAGTGAACATTTCTGCCAAGTTTGGTTCAAATCTGTTTTGTGGTTTCAGAAAAAAAGATGAAAATGTGAAATTCCCATAGGGTCCAATGTTAAACTAAGTCGAGTCATGGCGGCCATCTTGAATTTCCGATCGGCAAACGATTCACAAGTTTAGTACAGGACCACCCAATGATCATTCCTGCAAAGTCACAATTCAATTGGCTTAGTGGTTTCTAACAAGAAGATTTTTAAAATTTCAACCAATCAGAACACATTATGGGCCCTGGCAGCCATGTTGGATTTCCGATCAGTGCCAAAAACAAAAATCTTGTATATGACCATCCAATGAACATTTCTGCCAAGTTTGATTCAAATCTGTTTTGTGGTTTCAGAAAAAAGATGAAAATGTGAAATTCCC
>FXLX01000258.1 GCA_900180385.1 uncultured Candidatus Thioglobus sp.
CACAGATGTTTGGTAATTTGTATCTCAATGATTTAGATCATTTTATTAAACATACTTTAAAGATAAAAGGTCTTATTGAAGTTGTGTTACTTTGTTTCGGATTTGTCTAAAAACATGGCTGTCATGAGATTCTGATTGGTCCATTGTCAGGATTCTTCTTCTTGAGAACCAATAAACGGATTTGAATGAAATTTGGTGTGAATGTTTCTATAAAGGTCCTTAACAAGTTTTGATAGTTTTTGGGCCATTTACGAATTTCAAAATGACCACTTGTGAAGGTCAAAATTTTATTGAAACTCTATGGGAAACAATATTTTCATCATCTTCTCGAGAAACACCCAACAGAATACTACCAAACTTGGCACATTTGTTAATTTTATGTGTGTTTACAAGTGTCCTGTGCTGAGTCAATAAAGAAGTGAAGGAAAATAACAACAACAACAAAAAACCAAATCCAATCTTGGCCTTTTATATACAAACCCGGGGAGCACAGACAACAATCTAAAGGGGAAAAAACACACAAAATTACGAGCCCAATGAGTTCGACCGAATGCGAGTGAAGCAATTTCTGTCTGAAACTGTTGCAATGCACCCGCAGTATTGGTCGCGGGTAGTACGGGTCTCTTCAACAAACCCAATTCCGTACGCATCTGATGCAATGGTAGGTAGGTGTCGCTCAACTATGAGACGACTTGATAACTTGAAAAGGTAGGCCATGTATTTTTGCTATCCTGAATTTTGAGGAAAATATGACGGGAATCGAAGAAACAAACTAATCAGAGAAAGCATTTTTATTAGATCTACATGAAATAATATTTTCTTTTGTAAAAAATATTTTGTTGGGCCGCGCTGAAAAGCTTTAAAAACAATAGCGCTGCATACGAAAAAAACTTCCGACTCCGGGATAAAAACCATGCCCCTTTCAAGTTAAATGGGCAGTCCCGTACTGCATTTGGATTGCTAAAAGCGCCAGAATTGCAAAGACTATCGGTCACTGTCGAAGTATTAAGAGTCGGAGTAATGATTGTCGGAGTAATAAGTGTCGGAGTAATGACTGTCGGAGTATTGAGTGTCGGAGTAATGACATTATCCCAAATAAACAAAGACATAGTAACAACATACAAATAAAATGAAAACAAATTCAGATTTGTCATTTACTCTTTACGAAATACTGAAAGAG
>FXLX01000259.1 GCA_900180385.1 uncultured Candidatus Thioglobus sp.
GTTGGTCGTGTTGCTCGTATGTGTTTATGTATATGTTTTGTAAAATAAATGATGATAGTTCATAACGTTAAATTTTGACATGATTATTTGTAAAAATGTGGTTCAAAGTCCACCGAAATGTCAATGATATAAGAAAACAAATAATAGCTTTCATAAAGAAACATATAATCATCCTTTTCACGCACAAATCAATTCATAACTCCGACAGAAAAGGCATAAAATATCGAATGTCTTACCCCCGCTGATCCACTTCTCTTGTTGTAAACAAACAATTTTGATCGGACCAATCGGCAGTTGATCAAAATGAAACAAGTAAGAGAAACCAGCTACCTCACGATCCTACGACCAACCCTGGAATACGCAGCAATGGTTTGTGATCCCACCACCTAAACCCTGATACAGACATTAGAAAATGTACAAAGAAGAGCTGCCCGCTTCGTCATAAATGATTACACCAGCAGAACACAAGGATGCGTGACAAGCATGTTAACATCACTTGAGTGGCAGACTTTAGAACAACGGAGGAGGATAAGCAGACTCGTTATGATGTATAAGATCCAGCATCAACTCGTGGACATCGACCGAGACTTATACCTCAGACCTGGTGACAGCAGAACCAGAGGTCAACATAGGTTCTTCCAGGAGAGGTCCAATTATGACACTCTCAGAAACTCCTTCCAAAGAACAGCACGAGAATGGAACCACCTACCAGACACCACAGTTGGGGCCAGCTCCATAGAGGAGTTCAGGGCTAACCTCCAACAACAGGTTAGCCACGCCAACCAGTGTAAATAGTTTTAACTGTGTCATAGTGAAGTGTTTAGTTGTACATAGTCTTGGGGACATCAGCTGTGTGTGCCTGGCATGCCTAGTCCCGCAGAACTTAAAACAGTCGGCGACGACTCCTGTTCTACACTGGAAGAAGAAGAAGATACAATGCGGTTGTACGTGTGTGTACGAGTTATTGATTGCGTTTTCAAAATTTCTTACAGAAAGACATGTACATATTAGACAACAGTCTGAGTCAGTGGGTCTTTCATGTCCGAACCTCAACCTGTCCATCCTACATATATTTAAGAGCATGATTTAATGTAGCTGCGGAACCATAGGTCTTTAGGTCCTTGTGAAATTTTCTGATAGGGCGGACCCCGAAAAAAACAAAAAGGACCTAAATATCTAC
>FXLX01000260.1 GCA_900180385.1 uncultured Candidatus Thioglobus sp.
TATGAAATATGCATATATTTAGACATAGAGATTGTTAAATTTAATACCTGGATGCCAGTTCCATTATTGTTTTTACAATATATTAAGTCAGGAGTTCGACAGAAAAATAAAATAAAAATTGATAAAAACTTGTCTAAACGTATAGAAGGTGATGTGCTTAATTACATAGACTCTATTACGAATATAAAATCTAAAATTTTGATATTGTTTAATTTTCTCGACTGACAAATGTAATTAACGGGAAATTAATATTAGTCAATGATGTTCGGACCGCATGCGACTTTTTACGACACTTGATGGTGTGTGTGTGTATATGTCGTGGGATATGTTTTGGTTTTTTTTTTAATTTGGGATTCAGGATGACAGAACATAAATATTTGTTGATCAATTTCGTTTATATAATACAATGGAATGTGGAACGTCTGTCAAATCAGATAATTCGTTTCGATTCGATTGTTGACACACATCACATGCTGCTTACAATAGAGTAGACCTGGTGTTAATAAAAACTTAGATATTGAACTTAGTACACACAAAGAGTGGAAGCGTTTCCAGAATAACCTTCATATCATGATGTTACATAAACCAGCTGGCTAATTCTGTCCTACTCATTCATATGTTATGAAAATTCGGCTGATAGACATGGCGGAAATGATTGAATAAATGCACATCTGAATGTTTTGCAGGTTCCTATCCTTCATATGATGGTGAATATGTGACAATGAAGGCTTGTATAGTGGGATATTATGACAACTGTGTCGACAGTTGGAATGTTACAGTCACTCGTTGCAGAGGTTTCAACCTTGTCTATCTGGAACCAGTACCTTATTGTGGCAGATTTTGCATGGGTTTGTAAATGAGAAAATTTAAATTCATATTACGAATAATTATTAATCTTATAATTGATTGATAAGGAGCTTATATATGTACACTAAACTTCAATAGTTTACGCACCTGGATTAATGCTTGTAATTGGAAAATTGTGGCACATTTATCGTTGGAAGCTACTTCATACCGTGGACACAAGTTTGATATACTAGTAGAACAACAAGTGAATTCTCGTTACATAACAATTAGAAAATATATCACATTTCACATCAGTAATGCTAAAAATAATATAGTAACTATTATTTATGATCGATCGCTGTCATGATCATTTGCTAATAGATT
>FXLX01000261.1 GCA_900180385.1 uncultured Candidatus Thioglobus sp.
GTGACGCCAGCATCAGGGAAAGAAATACCCGAATGCGATTCAGAATCTATTGAGATCAATGACATGATTGATTTGTTGCCTAAGGTACTGAAATCTCTTGAAAGATGTTGGACAAAAAGAATCATTCTTAAAATTTATGGGACTATTAGCATCCGGAACATTTCCGTTACATAACATATGCTACCTTCTCTTCTTAGATATTGTTGAATGGTTTTCGTGCGATTCAACCACACATATGAGATATGGACACGAAACCGTTAAGTTTTGGCAAATTGGATATCGGTTATTTCATGGAAAATTCCTCCGCTTTATGTCCGGGATCCGCAACTTTGGACAGGTTTTGGATGGAACATCGGAGAGAGGTTTTGTTGATCCGTTGAAATCTAAGGTGAACTGTGCCGTACCAAATGGGCTTTACGTCTGAAAACCTTATTACAAACACCGCAGCAGTAGTTCTCTTGTGAATTTGAGTTCACCTCTTCTACAAGAGATACGTCCAAAAAGGACCCGTCAACTGGCTCCGCCTCCTCCAGTTCAATATTATCTGACATTTCTGTTTGAAAAAGGGAAAAGATAGGTTATAATATTGCACTATCACAAGCGGAGGTGTGGAGTAAATAGTGTACAACAAAATTTACTTTGATTTTTTTAATGATAGTACTGCTTTGTTATTTTTTTAAGTCTTACATTTGTAGGTTTTGGGCATAAAAGAATATACAATAAAAAACTGTTTTGAGTGTAGAGTAATTCCCTAGGAACGAGCGTATTGTACAGAAGTTGGGGGATTAAACCCCATATGTTTAACAGCTAATTATTCATGATTCTCATGTCCCCTTGAATTTTGTTTCATATATCATACATGTATAACCCATTCTAATACGACGTTTTAAAGGCTTTGAGAGAACATCCGTTTTACCACGGTTAGTCACTTTACGCCTATATTTTAAAATATTTGAAATAAGGTGACTGACCCGTGGTAAAACGGCGATAAATTCAAGCCATCTCAAATAAATTAGGACATTTTCCCATATCCAAACATCCTTAAAACAGGCATCTTATTAAATAAATTTCATAAGGGAACGACTTAAATTTACCAGTCTCGCTCGACAACCGCCGGATTATAATCCTATGTTGGCCATCCACGGCTTAAATCCCCGACCTGCCCTT
>FXLX01000262.1 GCA_900180385.1 uncultured Candidatus Thioglobus sp.
TCATAAATATATATGGTTTAGGGGTGGGGATCTCAACCATTAAAAAGTTCACTTCAGGTAGGGGGTGGGGTATGACCCCCGGGGCCTGAGCTATAAGGCATTTAATTTGCCTAGTCACCCTGATCATAAATATATATGGTTTAGGGGTGGGGATCTCAACCATTAAAAAGTTCACTTCAGGTAGGGGGTGGGGTATGACCCTGGGGCCTGAGCTATAATGCATTTAATTTGCCTAGTCACCCTGATCATAAATATATATGGTTTAGGGTGGGGATCTCGGTCACATTTTTTAAAACAGATTCCCCAGCGGGGTGGGGCTGAGCCCCGGGGATAAAAAATGTTGAATGCACAACTTCACATTGGCATCTCCACCCATACCAAATATTAAGTTTCTATCTTTTGTAGTTTCAGAGAAATGTGTAATTCTCAAAATATGTACTTTTTCTATAAAAAACCATGATTTTACAAGAAAAAAACAATAGATTAATCTGAATTTCGAACTCGCTCTAAATAATAGTGTAATAATGCTTCCTACCAAAAATTATGTTGATCGGCCAAAAACTAAGAGCGCTATCGCGTTAACGAAGATAGGCTAACATACGCCCGCCCGCCTTTCGCCAAAACATAAGCCGACTGCAACTTCGTTGCAACTCGGCTAAAAACATGCAATACATTGTCCAAATATTGTAATGATCAATCAATCAATCAAAGTTTTATTTAAAGTCGGTACATTTTATAACAATACAACATAAGCTCTCAAGAGCTTTTCAAACCGACATGCATAAAAAATTACATAAATTAAATACAGCACAATAAAACATGTCATGCAATACAAAATTAAATACATATCCGGATAATATTTATGCATACATTTCTGTGTTTTGACCTCTGGACCTCCACAGCCAGTGCCTCTCTGTGTACTTATTGTCATAGGACCAGAAGTCAAAACACAAAATAGATGCGGACATTTATAGCACCCATTACACATACAAGTACATTCATGCAAATTTTAAGCAAATAAACTCAAAACACATATAAAATATTCATGTACTTTTAAAACATTTAAAATATTCTAAAAACATTTTAAAAATTTTCATGCATAAATAGCCAAGCACTAAAATAAATAAAGCACAAGTTAAATTGAAAAGCATACAAAGTACAATAGT
>FXLX01000263.1 GCA_900180385.1 uncultured Candidatus Thioglobus sp.
GACGACAGACGGACGACGTACTCCAAGTGAAGGCAAAAGCTCACCTGACTCTTTGGGTCAGGTGAGCTAAAAACGTACATTCTTCTACACATCCATATGATAAATAAGGTCAAAATAAGATTAAATATAATTGTCACGTGCCTTCGTGCCCTGAATTGTGGTTTTTATTACACGAGGGCTGCTTTGCCTTTCATGAAAAAGGGTAATATACATAATTATCCTTGTTTTTAAAATGTGAGCCCTATCCCCTGGCGTCACAAATATTTTACCCCCATACGCCACAATTTAACGCGAGAGACAATTCGATCGTATGCTTCTTATATTGCGTTGATGGTTTGAAATAATGATTGCATTTAACGCGGACGACTTTTTAGATAACATATGTCATTGAAAGTATGTGCATCGAGCCTTAAATTAGCTAAAATCTGACGGAGACTTGTGATAATTTTCAATTTTGACCACCCTCGTCATACATTGCAGAACTGTTCACCTATATACCGGACGAATAACGTGGGTAAAATGGGATCAACATCTCCCGAAATGAACCTGGTGTTCCGCTAAATAAGTCATATATTTTAAATAATTGTAATAATGCTATGATTTATGATTTCACACCAGCTTACCTGAAACCGCCGCTTCAGATCCGTGTCCCCCACCTTCACAAAGCCATGTCCCCAAATGTGACGGGGGACACGGTGATTATGGAAAGTTCTGGATCTGCCTCTGAGATACATGTACATTGTCGTACATTATGGTCTGTCGTCAATTGTTGAATACGGTACAACGATCTCTGTTGTAGATTGTGTAAAATTTTCTGTTTTGGTGAATCAGTGTGTCAGGCCTTCATGTAGTTTAGTGGGCTCTACATATCCTCAAAAAAAGAAAGCCGGGCACTCACCATATAATGTATCATTTTTGTTCTATGAGACTTGGTTTTGTTGTCTCACGATATTTATTAGGTACTTTAGGGGACTCACATTATTTTCTATAACGAATGTTGTTGTCTTATGATATGAACCAGGTATGTTTAGTAGTGGGTTCCCTAAAGTATACCAATGCATTATAGGAATCATTTACTTCAGGGGACTCGCATCATTCTCTATGGTTAATGTTGTTGTCTTATGATATGAATCATGGATATAGGTAGTGGGTTCCCTAATCTACAC
>FXLX01000264.1 GCA_900180385.1 uncultured Candidatus Thioglobus sp.
TTTTTCCCCTCTTCTCTTTGAGATTATTCCAATCAAATCCAGGTTGTTGTTTTTTTTGGGTGGGGGATATTTTGTGACAAATAGCGTAGATATCAAACTCAGCGTGCACGACGCACCTCCGGAACAATCTGCATTAGATACGCTCAAAATCGAAAGACTGGACAGGCAAGCAACTCAAAAGTTCTTGGAAAGCTATACAACCAACAGGACGGCCATGGTCACCCGTGCCCGAGGTATAATTACACAAATTAGGAAATGTAAGTTTCAATAATAAATATATCTAATTAAGAATGGCAGTGTCTTTACATTGACTACCAGGCGGATGATGCCCTGGGTATAAAGGCAACATTTTCCATTTTTTTGAGTTTGACATCAATTTATATATTCTTAATATGTCATTTGTTTTACACTGTAAAAGAAGATGCGATTCATCTTCCAGGACTTTACACGACAGGCATAGCCCGACCTGTCTTGGAACTTTTAGTTGACAAACTGCAGAGGCATCTAGATTCTTATTTGTGATAAAGGAAAATAATGTATGTTTTTGCAAGGGCATTTATTGTTGATAGCAGTATTTCATATTCCGTGTACACAATGCAACCGTACAAAGATCACCAAGCCAAAACAAAGACCAGGTTAGCGCACAGTCGGTGTGAAAATTAAAAAAAAGTTCAAAACAATCCGAGCCTGCCAGGATTCGAACCTGGAATCTTCTGATCCGTAGTCAGACGCGTTATCCATTGCGCCACAGGCCCATAGACACACCTGTGAGAAATTAAGCTTTTATACGTACAAGTATCGAATGTGATTCAATATTGAACAAGAAAGATATTAAGAAGAAACTGTGTCTTGTTTTCTTGGCAATGCACATGCAATTGTGTTAATTGACTTGATATGCACGCCAAAGCAAGAGAAAAGGGATTACTGCCGCCAAGATATATGCATAGGTATTTATACTTCAATTTGTAGAATTTGTGTAAGTCCTCGGTAGTATAGTGGTGAGTATCCCCGCCTGTCACGCGGGAGACCGGGGTTCGATTCCCCGCCGGGGAGGACAGATTTTTTCCCCTCTTCTCTTTGAGATTATTCCAATCAAATCCAGGTTGTTGTTTTTTTTGGGTTGGGGTTTTTTTGTGCAAAATAGAGTATATATAAAACTAAACGTG
>FXLX01000265.1 GCA_900180385.1 uncultured Candidatus Thioglobus sp.
GTATGAAATTTTTCCTTATAGAAATAGAAATAGAAATAAGTTTATTAACCAAATCAGGGCCCCAGGAGGGCATATACAAATAACAATTATGATTGATACACAACAACAATACATCAAACTAAATATTCGCGGTGAAATATCAATAATTGTGATGAACAAATTTTTTATGACTATTCTGAGATTAATCAGAAGGGTCCGCCAGTTCGAAAGACGTGATTAAAATAAACAAAAAATGTTTTCTTTACGCAGAGACATATTATATGTTACGCTTTGTTCAAATCAGAAATAACCGTTATGAAAACAGATTAATCTTTTTACTGTTGGCGAATACGAATATTGTATTACCATAAACAAATTATTATATTACGTAAGAGATGTACCCTGAAGTTTTGTATAATAAACTTTAAAAGTATTTATAATACTCATCGTCTGTAATTGTCAAATGAAAACTATTACAAATTATATGTTTACATAATCCTCTCAATTTTATGGCTTCCTACCCTGTAACTTTCTGTGCTTTTAGCTAAGAAGCAGAGCTTATGTGTAGCTTTATTGTAGTGCATGAACGATCGATTACAAAGTGCGATCTTATAAATAATATCATTAAAACAATTTTGCCCCGTAGTATAGGCCTATTTTTATTTTTTTACGAATTCATGGCATTGTTCCGATGTCCGTTCTTTTTTTTCACATAATTTCGTAGTTCTTCAATTTTCGAAAAAAATCTTTTGTAAATGTGTCTCATTAAAGACGGACCGTTTTCTCCGATTCGTTTGTTTTGCCATAAGTATATAGAAACAAAACGTAAATCTGCAAAAAGTGATTGTGTAATAAATTCATATATTTAGAATAATAAGAAAAATAAAAAGAATTACGCCTGACAAGCCATATCGACACTGAATGAGGACCCCGGTTTGTCACGCTTGTTTTGGGGCGTGGTGGTATTTAGACATCACGTGATAATTGGTATCGAGATGCTATCAAAATGGCGACATCCATCTATCGTTGACCGAATTTTAAAATCGATTTCATTCCCTTATCCAACATAATAAAACGCTAATATACATATAAACATCCATATTTATACATCAGGAAAAACATATAAAAAAATAATTTTTTTGCGAAGTTTCCCTTTAAGTATTGTTTAAATGTTATAAAAAACT
>FXLX01000266.1 GCA_900180385.1 uncultured Candidatus Thioglobus sp.
TAAACGTATGCGATATCACTAGAGGGTCTGGTACCTGGATAATGAATTTGCATACAATTAGATCTGATTATTTTCGACAAGTATTTACAAATTGGTGGGTATATTGGAAATTAGAAAAGAAATCTTTTTCAAATTTGAGGGAATGGTGGGACATAGCCACAATTAAAATTAAATCGATAACGATAGAAGCGTCTAAAAAGGTAAACACTACTGACGACACAATAAAGGCTCTAGAAAATAAATTAGAGACATTAAAGGATATATCTGAACCCTCCAGGCAACAATTAGAAGAGTTAGCAGACTTAGAAAACCAAATACACTCACATTATGAAAATAAAACTGACGCCGCAAGGTTAAGAGCTAAAGTTGACTGGTACGAGAAGGGGGAACAACCAACTAAATATTTTTTTAATCTAGAGAGAAAAAATGGGCAAATTAAATTATGGCAAAAAATCAGGGGTCTAGATGGTAATTTAAAATATGATATCGACGAGATACTAGATGAACAGATAAATTTTTACGCAAATCTATTTTCAACAGAAGGGTGGGATAAAAATGTAGCAGAGGAACTGGTTACTCATATGGATAAAAAATTAACATGCGACGAAAGTGAAGATTTAGAAAAAGACTTGACAATTAATGAAATTAAGAAAATAATTTTTTCGATGAAACAATACAAATCACCTGGATTAGACGGGATTATAAATGAATTTTATCAGATATATTGGGATACAATAAAGGAAGATTTATTTGAAGTATTACTAGAAATTTTTGATAAATTTGAAATATGTGATTCCCAGTGTCGAGGAATGTTGACACTACTTCATAAAGGGGGTGATAGAGATAACATACGTAACTGGCGTCCAATAACATTATTAAATAGTGATTATAACATCATTCATATCAAAACTTTTAGCAAATCGCATGAAGCCAGTATTAAACAAAATTATTCATACGGATCAAAAAGGATTCGTAGCAGGGAGAAATATAAGCGAAAATAATCGTATGATTGATGATATTATAGAATTTGTAGATAATGAAGATGAGGAAGGTGTAATTATTTTTGTTGATCAGCAAAAAGCATTTGATAGAATGGAATGGGGGTGGTTAAATTATGTTATGGAATGTTTTAATTCTGGACTGAAATTTCGGGAATGGGTT
>FXLX01000267.1 GCA_900180385.1 uncultured Candidatus Thioglobus sp.
AAGCCCGGGGTTGGCCCAAAAGGGGGGAACTCGGGTAAGCAATTTTTTAAGGGGGGGGAATGCGGTTGGCCCTACCCCCTTCAAAAAAAAAAAAAAAAAAAAAAAAAAAAAAAAATATATAACCTTCTTCCTATCTTATTGATATTAACATTGCATTTCAGCCGAGTCAAACTCGTAGTAGTTTTATCCGTTTATGTATTTTCTTCACTATATTAAATGCGTGGCTGGGGGAGGGGGAGGGGGGAGCAGTAGCCTCTATTTGTCCCCCCGGCCTTTTTTATTAGTAGAGCAGTATGATGATATTTTTCAACAAATTGAGACTCTATGACTAAAATGACTGACAATTCTTCAGTAGCATTTCAAAACTGTAATCTCTGTACAAGCTTATCTGCAAAAGTACATTGGATTGGAGATTATACCATAAGCTGTTACAGGTACGATGAGTCGTTGACAACAGACAATTTCCGCGACAATTATACGATAGGCGAATATTCCGTCATTCGAAAGTAGGTTCGGAATGTAAATGTCTGTTCTTATCCAATTAATATCTATCATGGATAGTGCAAACGGCGTGAGAAAATTGCATTTTTTTTTTAATTCGTGCATTGTAATAAATGGACATAGTTTTGACCAGAGTTGTCGAACTTGCGCTTGGCGTGTGATTCACGTTTTTGTCTTGTAATAAGCACTCCAGAATGGAAAATGCATATAATGTACGAAACATGTGCAACTAGCACAAATTATTGTTGAGGTGTCGGTTTCGGTTTGATCTTTTCCAGGTACAGCCATCTCGAGATTGTTGATTAAAATGTGGCTGCTTACCTCTCGGCACCACGCGAAGTTTTTCCTACACGTTCTTTGGACGACGTCGCCCAAGCATACTTACCTGGTACAGGGAGCACCGTGATCAAAAAGGCGGTCTCCCCAGGTCGAGGCCTTTCCATTGCACTCCGGTTAGGCTGAAGCCTGCGATTGCCCCAAATGTGGGCAACTCGGGTACGCAATTTTTTAGTGTGGGGGACTGCGTTCGCGCTATCCCCTGTCTATAAATCCAATAGATAAAAAAAAAAAAAAAATATATAACCTTCTTTCTATCTTATTGTTATTAACATTGCATTTCTGCCGGGTGTGACTGGTAGTTGTGTTGGTTGGCTTT
>FXLX01000268.1 GCA_900180385.1 uncultured Candidatus Thioglobus sp.
GCCAAGTTTGGTCCAACTCCGTTCAGTGGTTTCAGAGATGAAGATGAAAATATGAAAAGTTTACAGACGTGGACGACGACGGATGCAAAGTGATGACAAAAGCTCACATGACCCTTTGGGTCAGGTGAGCTAAAAGGGGGGGTGCATATTATTTCCTATCCATGGTAAAATCTAAAAAAATTCATGGCTTCAACAATAACTTCTTAATATGTAATAGATGAAATGGCACTTTCTCAGAATTTAATACCCCCAGTCGCTCACCTGAAGATTACATAATACATTGAAAATAAAACTTTACGACATATAATACTTTGGTTAAAGAGAATATCTCTTAAATTTAAAGTTTAATACAGATATACCATTAAAAGTAATCATATTATCAGTTATACTCGAACTCCCTTTGTCTGTGCGGGGCGTAGGACGACGGACGCAACCAATCAGCAAACTACTAAATGACTTGCTTATTACAAGTGCCTTAAATCCGACTTGCTTATTACAAAGTGCTTTAAATCCGACATGCTTATTACAAGTCAGTGATTTTCCTACTCATTTGTATCTGGGGCCCGGGTCCCTTATAATTGGGAAAATTAGCACGTAAATGATGTGAATTGGGAAAAGATGGGAAGAGCAATACATTTATTAGTTTGGAGGTCCAGTAATAGAATAGCAATCATACTGTACCAAGGTTAATGCCAACAGTAACAAATTCTTGTGATGAGGAAGAATGACCACAAAACAGTTCACAAAACTTACATAAATACCCTTGGTGTACCACACTGTCATATAGCCATGGGTATTTTTGTTCATTTTGCATTGAACTGAACACCCTGGCATCTGGTACCATGACCTCTGGAGCACAACTGTCCGAATCAGAGTGACAGTCAGATTGCGAATATCAACATCACCACTATTTGCACTATTTACATGTTGTTGGATGTCATTTGAAGCTGTGTTAGGTAATAAAGAATTTGAATTGGTTGTTTTTGGAGTGACATTCGCAGTGGTAACAAGGCGTTCAGCTTCTGGGCATGGTGTATCAGTACTTAGTGTCGGTGACCGGTAGGGTTGACTCCACCTAATCCCACTTTTTTTTTTAAATTCATTAAAGAAATCTAAAATTTCAAGTGGGAATAGCTGTAATTATTGTACAAACAAT
>FXLX01000269.1 GCA_900180385.1 uncultured Candidatus Thioglobus sp.
AATTTAATAATTATTGGTCATTTTTTCAATTAATTGGATATAATTAGATATTATTAGATAGTCGATCAACAGGCCACATGAATTTAACAGCATTTAACATTACACCAGAACTATTAAAACTCATCACTGAAATCGATGAGTTTAAAGGTAGCTGGAAGCAAATTGGTGAAAATAATCCAGAACAATTAAATGCACTACGTTATGTAGCCACTATTGAGAGTATTGGCTCATCTACTCGCATCGAGGGCTCAAAACTAAGTGATCAAAAAATCGAGTCTTTATTAAGCAATATAACGCAGCAGTCTTTTAATACACGAGATGAGCAAGAGGTTGCTGGCTATAGTGAAACCATAGAAACCATCTATCAAAATTACTTGGATATTCCGATTACTGAAAACTATATTAAGCAACTTCATATCCAATTGCTAAGACACTCAACCAAAGATGAGCGTCATAGAGGGGAATATAAAAAGCATTCAAATTCTGTTGAGGCTTTTGATAGTAGCGGCAAAAGCCTAGGGGTCGTGTTTCAAACAGCTTCTGCATTTGACACGCCCTTTGAAATGCAAACTCTTATTAAATGGACGTCACAAACACTAGAAGACAGGAGTTTTCATCCATTAATTATTGCTGCAGTATTTACAGTTGTGTTTTTAGCCATTCATCCATTTCAGGATGGTAATGGCAGATTATCACGCCTACTATCAACTTTGATTATGCTTAAATCTGGATATAACTACATTCCTTATTCTTCAATAGAAAGTGTTATTGAAAAAAACAAGGATGCTTATTACCTTGCACTGCAAAGAACACAAAAAACATTAAAAAATGATAAAGTTGATTGGACTCCATGGCTCAACTTCTTTTTATCATCACTTAAACGCCAAAAAGACCACTTACAGAACAAAACTAACAATCTAAGTAAGTATAGTAACCTAGACCATGAAAGTGCGCTAATCATGCAATATGTCGATATTAATGATCGAATTACCATTACACAAGCACAAAATATAATCACAACGATCAAAAGACCAACGATTAAAAATAGACTGAACAACCTTGTTAAGGATAATATTTTGACTCGACACGGTAAAACTAAGGGCGTTTGGTATTCTAAAAAATAAACATGAATATTAAGCTGCCGAAGTCGCAC
>FXLX01000270.1 GCA_900180385.1 uncultured Candidatus Thioglobus sp.
GTGATTTAGAAAACAGCTTTCTACTTGTTTATTTGTCTGGACCATTAATTATAATGATCTGGTACATTTATTAATAGATGTATTTTTATAAACTAAAAACAATAGTCAAATTATTTTATCGACAACCAAATATAAAACATATATCTTCACTAATTTAATGCCCTAGGCAGCTGAATAAGTACACGTGTTAGTCTAAGTCTACAACATTTTTATTTGAAAAAGCATAGGGTAAAAACAATTTCAGCAAAAATTTTACTCAGATAGGATTCCGAGGCTTTGGAAAAAATTACCAAGAGGAACCCTCGTGCCTCGTTTTACCCACTTGCCTTCATAAGAATATTAATCAGTTTAAAGTTAAACTGAAGTCAATATACCAAAATTTGGTAGAAACTACTTTTGATACCAACAACTACTGTAGGCCTACTTTGGTCAGTTGACTTGTGCGTGTCCGAGATGTCATCCTTTTTTTTTATTTCTCTCAGTCTCTCTCTCGACATCTTTTGTGCCGACCCGCTCAGCATACCTTGATTATAATTTGTTTAATTTGCATGTTGCAATGTTTGACAATGACAATGTGGTGACTGACGAAGTGAAATTAATAAATAGATGAAAAATAAAGGGTCATCTGAACGGAATCAATTGAGTTTAACAAAAGTCGGATCATGTCTACTCACCATTATTGAGCCCCTCCCCCTGCAATCCTCGATCTGTCGATAATGTTATCAGGCGACGCCAGCTTGTTAATCAAGGCAACAAAAATAGACTTGTACGTTTTGGAAAGGGCGAAACTGTATTCTCTGTACTACACCAAACATACGCTCTAGAGCAATCACTATATGCTCGAGATGTAATAAAGTGGTTCATGCCATGTGCTTGTATCGGCATTGAACTTTAAGAAACATATTAAACATATTGACAATTGTCAATATATATTTTTTAGATGGATAGATTAACGTGTTGAAAGAATAAAACTTAACGGGTGAAAAAAACACAGATCACAGGCAATAATTAAACTGTTATATATCTTTGTTGAACTTTCTCATATACATGTATAAGGTTAAAATCCAACGCGCGCTCAAGAAGTGATTGATCGTTGTGCAAACTTAGGTAATGACAACCCAATTATTTCAATTCATGATATTGGTGCTGGTG
>FXLX01000271.1 GCA_900180385.1 uncultured Candidatus Thioglobus sp.
AGTACAATTGAAAGATATATGTTATGAAGTCAAGACAGGTTTTTTACCAAACAAAGCAATTGTTGAAATGATATGTAATATAGATAGTGATTGTGATAGTAATGATATTGGAAAAAGAATAGATGTACTTAAATCTGCAATACCAGAAGATTGGACTAAAACTATTCAAACTGAAATACACAACAGGAAAAACAATAGAACTGTAGATATTAATGTAAATAGAGATAGTAAAATATTAGATTTCAAATTATGTACAACAAAACAATTGTATGTGATGGTTGTAGAAAAGTTATATGAATTACCAATATGTTATGAGAAATGGAAAGAAATTTTTGATATAGAAGAAACTGAATTATATAGAATATGGACAATTGTTAATTTCCATTGGAAACCTTCTAAAATGATAGAAGTAGATTTTAAAATTGCACATCACAGTATATTTACCAATACTAAATTAATGAAAATGAAACTGATAGATTATGAAGAATGTGAAATATGTGAAAATGAAATAGAAAGTATTACACATTTGTTTATTTCTTGTGAACAACTTGTAGAATTTCATCAACACATTCAAGAAAAAATTGAAATTTTGTTTGAGAACTGTAACTCAGATAAGATGACTTTGGTAGTATATGAAGAAATATTTATGTTTGGACTCACAAATACAATGAAAGGTG
Organism: uncultured Candidatus Thioglobus sp.; assembly: GCA_900180385.1. Taxonomy (GTDB): domain Bacteria; phylum Pseudomonadota; class Gammaproteobacteria; order PS1; family Pseudothioglobaceae; genus Thioglobus_A. The sequence continues at coordinate 678 of FXLX01000271.1, forward strand.
TAAATGTAATATTTCTAAATTTCATGTTATCAATTGCTAGATATTGTGTATTACGAAGGAGAAATTTAGTTAAAAATGGACAGAATAATATTGACTTGATTAGACTATTTTCATATACTTTAAAACATTATGTTGTATATTTTTATGAATACCTATGTAAATTAAAAGATATGAGAAAAGTGTTTGAAAAGAACTTTCTGTCAGATAATACTATCGTACAAGAAACAAATGGTGTAATTGTTTTTAATATGTAACACATTAATTAATTTAGGAGTAAACTTCGAATTACATAAATAGCATTATAACTGTAATATAATTATGTATTAGAAATTGTTTTTAATGTAATGTATATGAATTATTTTAAATAAAGATAAAAAAAAAACCAATAATCCTGAATACAATCTTATCATTTTTACAACAATTAATAAAAACAAAACCAAGTAAAATTCAAAATAATAATCCTTGTTTTTACAG
>FXLX01000272.1 GCA_900180385.1 uncultured Candidatus Thioglobus sp.
AGATATTCCAAATTCTAATTGGTTAATTTCGAGAATCAAATTACGCCTGCATGATCAATTTAAACAGGGCTGGTACTCCCTAATTGAACACTCCCCAAAAGCATTGAATTATAGAATATTTAAAGAAAATTTCGAATTTGAAAATTACTTTAGAGTTTTAGAAGACAAGGATATTTATACCCTATGCAAATTCAGGACTACCAATCATAAATTACCTATAGAAACTGGTCGGTGGAATAATATTGTCCGTGTCAATAGAATATGTACAAAATGTGACAATATAACTATTTGAGATGAATACCATTACATAATGAAGAAATAGGTTCATCATTACAAATTTACGAGAAAGACCAATTATTTCTAAATCTAAATAAATTACGAGTGCTTCTAAAAGCACACTTTAGAAAAATTATGTAAATTTATACGAAATATAAATAAATCTTTTGTTCTCTAGGCTGTTTCACTCCCCTGTCTCAGTTGTACAAGTTTATATCCATGTTGTATTTGTTATTGTATATGTTTGTCTTCTCTGTACCGTTGTATATGGTTTATGAGAATAAAGATGATTGATTGACAATATAATTATATAATTCCTACAAAGAAACTATTAATGAAATGGAGAATTGCTATTAATAGCCAATGTAATTTCTGTGGTCAAGATGAAGACTATCTACATTACTTTATGTCTTGTCCCTATCTGAAAGAATTTTGGGTGAAAATACAACAAATATTGAAAAAATCTAATATAGAAAATTTTGTCACATTAAAACATATTGTTTTTGGGTACAGGATATTTGATAAAGATTATTTTGATTTCAACTATTTTTTAACAATTTTAGGATTTTCTATATACAAAGCATATTATGTATCTCAACAAAAGACCAAACAAGTAAACATATATTCTTTATTTGTGAGAGAATATATTACGAGAATAAGCCAGGTGCAAAAACTCCAAAATAGTAAACTGTTAGCAAAAATAAGGGAAAATATTGAAATGTAAATATGTATGCATTGTATATATGTATATGTATATGTATGCATGCATATGTATGTGTGTATATGCATAGATGTATGTGTGTAGATGTAGGTGCGTATGTATAGGTATATTTAATTAAAGTCTGAAACTCATCAGTTATATTATACCCTTTA
>FXLX01000273.1 GCA_900180385.1 uncultured Candidatus Thioglobus sp.
TAAGTAGTCAACCCTTAAAAACCACACAACAAACTGATTTATAACAATAAAACCACAATATATCACAGACAAATCAACCAGATTTTGATAAAATACCCTATCTTTCTTGGTCGTTTTGCTGATAAAAAATGCTAACAAAATCAACCCCAAACACAGGTCAACAAAATCTTTTTCATTCAGAGCTTTTCTCCCAATTAGACACTAAAGACCCTTTAATACAGCTGGCCAATGCCATTAACTGGGCAGTCTTTGATCATAGCTTTGAGCAGCATTACTCTAAAGACAATGGCAGACCCTCAAAACCCATTAGGCTGATGGTGGGCTTGCTCATGCTTAAACAGTTGGAGAACCTCTCTGACGAGCGTGTTGTGTTGCAGTTTAAGCGCAACCCTTATTACCAATACTTCTGTGGCTATCCAAACTACACGCCTGATGTTCCTTGCAATGCTACTGAACTGGTACATTTTAGAAAGCGCATTGGCACCCAAGGTTTTAATCTTATTTTTAAAATGAGTATTGAATTACATGGTAGCTTAGCACAAGAGCCAAGCGTGTTAATTGACACCACCGTACAAGAAAAAAACATCACCTATCCTACTGATGCCAAACTGGCAATCAAGATTATCAATCGCCTTAACAAGCTGGCAAAACACCATAACATTCAACAGCGCCGTACTTATGTCAAAGAGGTTAAAAATTGTCGCTTGGCAATCAGACACTTCCGTCATGTTAAAAAGCGCACCAAAGCTAAGAAAGCACTAACAAGACTTAGAACCATTGCCAATAAGCTCATCAGAGAATTGCAACGCAAACTACCTCAATATCTGTTGTTTACAACCTATCAAAAAGACTTCTTGCTCTACCAACAAGTGCTAGCACAAAAGCCTAAGGACAAGAATAAAATCTATTCATTGCATGAAGCTAATGTTTATGTCATTGCCAAGGGCAAGGATCATAAACAATATGAATACGGCAACAAAGTGTCCATTGTATCAACCAAAGATAATAACATTATTGTTGGCGTTGTGAGTCATAACAAAAACATTCACGATTCCAAAACCTTACACGCTGCCATTGGTCATGCTAATAGCAATAGAGATAAAAACAAGCCCATTAAACAGGCAGTATGCGATAGAGGTTATG
>FXLX01000274.1 GCA_900180385.1 uncultured Candidatus Thioglobus sp.
ACAAAAAATTCAAGACGCTCATTATTTTTTCTGACAACACTACGATGCGTCAACGCAAGCTTAAGCAAAGACGTGTCTTTCCTTAAACCGAATTTTAACATCCTTATTGCAATAGAGACCTTTTACGGGAGAGAAAAAAAGAAAAAGTTAGCAGAGCGTGGTTTCGATCCACGGACCTCTGGGTTATGGGCCCAGCACGCTTCCACTGCGCCACTCTGCTGATACTCACTACCAGTTAATATTAAGTATATATCTTGTGTTCAAATTAAAGGGTGTCATTGCGTCAGAAATTATTTCCCGCTTTATTTTAATCATTTCTGTTTCATTTGCAACCAGAACATTGCGACCGTGATCCTAAATATATTGACGTCATTTATATTAACGAACGATGCACACAGTTAAACAAAATATTGTTAAACGTGTTCTCCATCCTTCCTCCGATAATTTCCCCTGATCACTTCGTCTGTACAATGGGAGGGGTTGTGTTTTTTGTAACTATTCTAAAATGACACCCAGCTGCATCAAAATGAACAGCAAGATGATGAGAGACACAGCTGTGTCACATTCTATTGTTTGGTTATATATATCTTAAGAGGTGGACTATTGTATAAAGAATTGCCTGCATATATATATTCATCCAATTGTAAGATGTTACTTGACAGTTGTGTTGCCTAAAATGTCAAGACGGACAAACGTATCTGCTTTTCAACATTGAAAATACAATTTTAATTCGTGTCTTATGAGATATAAAGATATTAAATTTGCCTACTGTGTTCATGTAGCCCGCGTAGCTCAGTCGGTAGAGCATCAGACTTTTAATCTGAGGGTCTAGGGTTCGAGTCCCTACGTGGGCTTCTACATTTTTTTTTAAATATTGGTTTCAATGTGGAATGACAATTTGATATTTAGGATACCAATCTATTTGTGAAGAAGTGCATCAAACGTCCAAGTAGTTTTGTTTTGTTTTTTCCCCGTCAAGTCAGTCGATTTCGCATCTCAGTGTGGATATTTCAGATGCTTTGAATGCATGGAAATTGCAATGCGGATTAGAACATTTTCAAGGAGGCAAATTATAACATGTACGTTGATGAAATATAATTATACATTTATAATATCACAATATAACACTTTTGATGCTAC
>FXLX01000275.1 GCA_900180385.1 uncultured Candidatus Thioglobus sp.
TAAAATGTAAACATTTGCAGACAACGATGGATGCCAAGTGATGGCAATACCCCAAAGGGTCAAGTGAACTAAAAAAGGGGTATTCAGGGCTCACGTTGGAGGGCGATTCGGGCGAAGAAGTCGCCTTGTGGCTGCTCACTTCGCTTTGTACTAGTGCCAAAAGAGAAGTGGAAGTCGCCCTGTAATTTTACCAAGTCGCTTTGCTAATTTTAACTGTTTTAACAGTAAAACATCGGTATATTTTTACTACAAAATTTCCGTTTTTCAAACCGCCATTGTAAAGGGACGTAATCGAAACAGTTACGAATATAAAAACTGTACTACGGATCCGTACTCGGGAAAATAACGTCGGTATTGTTTCATTTCATTTATTTGGGGTTTGATGGCGGCTATCCAAAGGGATTGTTAACTTTGTGGATATGATTAGTTTCTTAATTAATATCAATCAGTGATTAAAGAGAAGCAATGTAAATAATATACACTCATTAAAATTTGATTTCACAGCTTGTGTGTTGTTGTTTTTTTGCATATATTTATCTTATCTAATGTTTTGTCATTTTATCTATGTGTGACTTGTTTGAAACAATGCTGATGTCGAAATAAATTTTATTATTCAATTTTATTTATTTATTATTTATTGGACAATAGTTGACTATCATATATGTGCCTTTATCATCTGCAAGACAAAACAAAGAATCTGAAAAGGGTTTATTTAATACAAACAAACAAAAAACAAATACAAGGACATATGTAAATCAGAGAGATGATATGCTAACAAAAACAAGGAATTAAACAACTACTGAATATACCTTAATGCATAACAAGTACATTATAACATACGAATGCCACGATAATGCCCCGCGAATGTGAAAAGTGGTACAATTAGAGAAATATTTTGACTTCTCCCTGTACTCTCACCACTTCTCCCTGTTGTCTCTCACTTCTCTTTTGTCAGCACCTGAAAGAGAAGTCACTTCTCCCTCTGATTTCAAAGTAGTGGGAGGAGCCCTGGACTACCCAAGGACTATCCCAGCCAAATCTGGTTTAATTTGGTTCAGCGGTTTCAGAGGAGAAGATTTAAATGTGATCTTTTATCAAAATATGCCTAATTTGCATAATCGGTATATATCGGCTGAAAG
>FXLX01000276.1 GCA_900180385.1 uncultured Candidatus Thioglobus sp.
AGCTGATGATATTAATCTGTTATTAGGTGTGCAAGACAAAATACAGGGTAATACAATTTGTGCTTTAGGTGATGCAGCGGCAATGCCAGTTGAGAGTTTTATTCGATGCTTCCGTGAAGAGTTTGAACACTACATTGAACACGGCAAAAGTATGGTGAAAGGATAATGGTAGAAATTGAAATTGACGGTCAACTGGTTAATGCTGAGCTAGGCGAAATGGTGATCGCGGTAACTGATAGAGAGAGTATTAGCGTTCCAAGATTTTGCTACCACAAAAAATTATCAATTTCGGCATCTTGTCGTATGTGCCTGGTTGATGTAGAAGGCGCGCCAAAGCCTCAGCCAGCTTGTTCTACGCCAATTGCCGAAGGCATGAAAATTCATACCCAAAATGAAAAAGCCGTTGCTTCGCAAAAAGCGGTAATGGAATTTTTACTCATTAACCACCCATTAGATTGCCCAATTTGTGATCAGGGCGGTGAGTGTGAATTGCAAGATGTGGCGGTAAAGTACGGCTCTGACGTTTCTCGCTTTAGTGAGGGAAAGCGCATTGTTGCACCAAGTGATATCGGCCCACTAATTCAAACAGACATGACTCGCTGTATTCACTGTACACGTTGTGTGCGCTTTGGTAGTGAAATTGCCGGTATTATGGAAATGGGTGCTACTGGTCGAGGTGAAGAATTAAAAATTGAGCCATTCTTGGCCGAAGGTATTACCTCTGAGCTTTCTGGCAACATGATTGATGTATGCCCAGTAGGCGCTTTAACCTCTAAGCCATTTAGATATGAACTTAGGTCATGGCAGATGAGCTCAATTGAGAGTGTCGCTCGCCATGATTTAGTCGGCTCAAATTTATACGTACAGACTTATAAGAGTAATGTTAAGCGTGTGGTATCAGGCGATAACGATGCCGTTAATGAAACTTGGATTTCAGATCGAGACCGATTTTCTTATGAAGGTCTGTCGCATGAAAACAGATTGCTTTCTCCTCAAATTAAAGTAGAGGGTCAGTGGAAAGAAGTTGAGTGGGATGTTGCACTAGATTTTGCCATTAAGGGTTTAAATCGCAATATTCTTAATAGTCGCAACATAGTAAAATTAGGTGGATTGGCATCAAATACAGCCACGCTTGAAG
>FXLX01000277.1 GCA_900180385.1 uncultured Candidatus Thioglobus sp.
TAAGAGAATCTGGAACCCTATTGATTTTCAAGGTCAAAGGTCAAGGTCACAGGGTCAAATTTTTAGGCGAGGGGATATGCCACGCTTTGCGTTGCCCTTGTTTCTTTTAGGCACAGGCTACGAATACGACGGAAACGTATTCGTAGCCTGGGTTCTACAAGTACGACGGGCGGAAGTTGTGACTAAATGATCAACCGGTTTCCGGACATGGACACCTATTTTACGGAAATTAATCACGTATTGCTAGCATCTAGAGGCTACGAATACGACGGATTTCTCGATTTTCTTAATTCTATTGTTTTTATTTCATTAAATGACAATTTATGAATTTTTTATATGATTTTCTGTTTGTAGTTTATTTTTATTCCAATAAAATCTGATGCATTGAAAAACTAGTCTTACAATACACGATTAAGCCCATAGATTTCACTGGTATGAGTACTTCTCAGAGTACAACTCACACTTCCCAACACTAATTATTTTCAAAATGGACGACGATGGTAGTGCGCTCCGTGTTGGAGCAAAGTATAAATCTTTTACAGATTTAGAGTGTGCCCTAAAAAAATTCCAGCAGGATAACTACGTCCAACTTTATAAGCGTAGCTCAAGGAAGCTTGGTACGGGGTCCAAATATAAAAACATGGAAGTTGCAGAAAGTGCAGCGGGTCTTTTAATTTATAAGGAGTTGGATTATTCCTGTATTCATGGAGGGAAAATTTGTATTTCCATTTCCAGCGGCCAACGCCCAAACACAAGGTAAAATCACATATAATATACCTTAAATAAGCAAATGATCATCACTTTGATTGCAGTTCTTCATATTAAATTCGCAGCGATGTCTTCAATCATGTTCTGTATAGCAGCAAATACATGTTTCTAGAATTTTTAAGTCATTACAATACTATCGTAAGTCATATGATAAAACACACAAGTTTGCGCTTTTTGTATGGTACCATCTAAGATGTATTGGACTACGTTTTGCGCCGAAAAAACCTACTGGTGTTGCCGAAATTGCTTAAAATAACTAGATATCAATGACTTTGAAAAAAATAGGACTCCAAGCCAAAAATAAACACACTGGTGTCAGTATTAAAAATGGCAATCGCATTGAATTAATTATTACTTTTAATTTAG
>FXLX01000278.1 GCA_900180385.1 uncultured Candidatus Thioglobus sp.
TAGATATGCACGAGTCCAAACATTTTTTGTCGGGTCAGTTTGTACACAGTGCCCATGTACCTGTGATAAAATTATGCACAAAGCAATATTTTTATTCCTAATTTTGTTCCCTTCTATCTTGAAACCAATCTAAGCAAAAGTATAAAAAGTAAAATTACACAACTACGTATCAGTGCTCATTGTTTAAATATAGAGGGGGTAGATATAATAAACCTAAAATTCCAAGAGAAGAACGATTCTGCAAATTATTTGCTGAAGTAGAAACAGAAGAACATTTTTTTGATATCATGCCATAAATATTAAGATATAAGGAAAACTTTTTTCCAGTCTTATGGTTTAGATCTAAAAGATTCACATAATACTTATTTTTTACTGTCTAAACTTTTAAATCCAAAAAATGTTATTGAATGTAATTATTTATATTATTTATTTTTTTTAGGATGAATGTCCTTTAGCACCGACCCTTGGTGACTTCTACAAATTATAAATGTACTTGTTTATATGCTTTTATGTCACAGGGAGGACTTTAAAAAGTTCATCTAAATATAATACATGTAGTATCTTTTTGAATTGATGTACGGATGGGGACCGTTGCAGCTTCTGGTAATAGTCCTCTTTATTGAGTATGCTTATCAGACACTTGTTGTGTATCCTATGTTATATAGGTATCATCCAATATTATTGTTATATTCTGCCTTATATATATATAATATTTAATCATTGTAATGATCTTGCCCTTAATGGGTCCCTTGATTGGAAATAAACACATTTGTTTGTTTGTTTGTTTGTTTCTTTATAAATTCATTAGGGATGCATTAGAAATAAGAAACACTTCTTAAAATATGTGTGTACAACTGTATTATTATATACTGCATGTAACTTTTAAATGTTGTTTTGTATACTATCATATTATTTGTAATGGAGAACACTAATGTATTATTACTAGTTATCTTTAATAAAGAATTGAATTGAATAAACACAAAGGATGCCACAATAATTTCATCAGGAACTGTGGTTTCATAATGAAAGAAATTGGGATATACTTTTGATTACAATAGGAATATGATAGTTTGTGATGTTACAGCAGTTTGTATTTTTTTTTTTTTTTATTTTTTTTTTTTTTTTTTTTTT
>FXLX01000279.1 GCA_900180385.1 uncultured Candidatus Thioglobus sp.
ACTGGCGGCCTGCTTGTGCAAGATAAAGATTTAGGTGTTATCACTGAAACTGACATTAAATGTGTGAGTATATTCGATGTTTTATACTAATTGCAGTTGAAATTTTTCATAATATCATACGTAAATAGCCTAGAACGAAGGAAATACGTCGCTGTTTGATTTTCTTGCATCCAGTAAAGAATTCAATGTTTACCCGCGCAATATTCATACGACCTGACAGTGAACTCATTCGGGAAAGCGTTTGCGCATGTGCGAAATTGTTTGTTGATGAAGAAAGCACATGGCACAAATCGAATCGTGGAAGAACAAAAACATTGACGGATTCTACACGAAAACGACACAAAAAGGAGGATTCAGCAAGCTTTGTGTAAAAATTAAAAAAAGATGTTATACCGACCTACTCCATTTTTCAACACGTAAGCATAATTTAGTATCTTTTTTCGGCCGAATCGTATTTTGACAGTAGAATTGCATCGTAGTTTTTTATATATTCTTTTTTTCAGGAGAAAACGCTAGGTGATATCTCTTTTAAATTAGAGACTAAAATAATGAACTTCATGTCTGTTTTTTTCTAAAAAAAATATAATCAAGCAACTCAAGTGTTGTCAATAATATGCAATACAATTTGTTTACAATTTTCCCTTTATCGGGCCCCTTTGCAGAGTTTGGGTTTGTTTTTATTGATTTCATCACGTATTTCCGATTTTAAGTGTCATTCTTACTAAATACCATTATATAATATTAACTGATTACCCCGGGATCCAATTTCATAGATATATTTCTTAAATTATATTAATTCTAACGAATTTACATGCAACATGCTTCCTGGTTATTTATAGCAGTTATCAGTATTCGGCAAACTTCGGAAAAGCAGCCGACTTATAATTAGGTGTGTTAATGGCGATTTCACCAACAGACATTCGAATTCTTTTCACTAATTACGACATTATAACATATTTTTTAAACCTGGCTTCTTGTTCAGAACATTTTATTAGTATAAAACATCGAATATTGGCAACTTTTAATATAAACAAAAAAAATCAATTCTGACAGCCTGTATTTCTTTAAGTGACCCTGGGTTAGACAGATACTCAGAAACACTTTAAAAGGAAAAGTTTGAAGATACCAGGG
>FXLX01000280.1 GCA_900180385.1 uncultured Candidatus Thioglobus sp.
GGTAGAAAAAACAAATTACTTAATTTTAATATTTTTTTTCTTATATTCTGTAATTTTCTTAAGAAGACCAAAAATAATCTACATCATCCACTGTATATTTTTTTCCTAATAATTTATCCAATTTGAAACAAGAATAACTATATTTGAACACTTACAGATGTTACAGACTCTATTTAGAAATTTTTAAACAAGTACACTGTTCTTTACAAATTTACAGGAATTTGTCCGCAATATCCAAATTGCTTAAAAAAATTCCAAAAAATCAAGATAGACCTCTATAAGGAGCCCTTATCTAATTCTGGAAAGACTGAATCATAGGGAATATAAAGATGCCTTCCTACTGCAGGATATTAACATCAAAATGCATAAAATGATGATTTTAATGTGCTCGGCCACTTTAAACAAACTGGAAATTACCACTACAGATTAAGAAAAAAAAAGATTCCTAGTGATCAAAATACAGAAAACATGAAATTTACACGCTGGACATAAATTTACATCAACACTCAAAGAGTCTTACACGGACAATTCCAGTAGTTCTTCTGTGTCTGTTCTACAAAGGCACTGCACCAGTTCAGAGGAATTTGTTGATGCTCTATCTGCACAGTGTGATGGAGATGTACTTCCAACAAAGCTGAGACCTGTCAAAATAGAAGATGAAAATGAAAATGACTGAAATATCTGAGGATAAATTTGATATCTACGTTTTATTACTATCACTGGGTCGATACCTCTGCTGGTGGACTATTAGTCCCCGAGGGTATCATCCGCCCAGTAGTCAGTGCTTCGGCACTGACATGGTTTAATAGATATATGTGTTATTGAAATTTACAGTTTCTAAATAATGAAAGTATTATTAAAATTAAGGTTCTCCTTCCTCAGGCATAGGTGACCTTAGCCGATTTTGGCTATCCTGTTTAGGCCCTTTGGTTTACTTGCTCCCAAAACTTTTTAAATTATTTGGCTTTCCAATCTTTCGATTTTGAGCGTACCTGATGAAGGTTATTCCAGAAACGCGTCGTGCGCACTAAATTTGATATCTACGTTTTTATTTAATTTGTTGATATGCTAGTAGACTACTAGGTTAATGCTTAAGGCATGGATGCATTGATTGATTCATATTATTATTC
>FXLX01000281.1 GCA_900180385.1 uncultured Candidatus Thioglobus sp.
TTTGTCTTTTGTATATCTGCCCGATCAGCTTTGAGAACATGCAGTATTTCTTCGGCCCCAGCACAGACCCTTGCGGAACACCAAACGATAGAATTTTCTCGGTTGATACGATATTTCCGATGTTGACACTATAACTTCTATTACTCAAGTAAGAATTAATCCATGTCAATGCCTATCCTGTTATTCCATATGAATATATGAATTTGTAAAAGGAATTTAATGGAAAAAAACTACTTCAAATCAGAAATATTGGTTACTGTAACGCAGAGCGTTACAAATGTCCCCCAAACGAACAATACAAGTACTAGTGGTATGAATGAAGAATAGTGTGAGAACATAGCAAGAAATAATTAGAGCCCAGTTTTTGACTCTATCATGTCTATAGTAGGGCTTCTTTGTTATGTTACCCTACAATGTGCTACAATAAACTAGTAAGCAAAGCAAGAAAAAAATGGCTTCAATTGTCTGCCATCATCTACAACACCAGTAATGGAGATGTTAGAAGACTATATTATTAGCATGAAATCAAATGCAAAAGATGTTTGTCATACACTATTATATTAATAAGCAAATATTAGATAGCTATTTGCATACTAAGTCTGAAAAGATATGGTTGTTATTCACCTTTGTGTTAAATTGAGTGTTTTTGCGGTTTCCATGGCAACGGCAGGCATTTTGAAATTTCCAAGCCTCAAAACCATTTATACACATGCCATACAACATTTCTATTAAGTTTCATCCAATTCCGAGCACTTTAAATTTTTCACGTTTTTTGTGGCAACGGCGGCCATTCTGAAATTTCTAAGCCTCAAAATTATGTGTACACATGTCAGACAAAATTTCTGGAAAGTTTCATCCAATTCCGAGCACCATAGCAAACCAACGATGAATATCAATTCGCAACATCATAATCTACTTGGAAACCAAATTTCGCCCAAATCGGAGGATTTTTTTATTTGGCGGCCATTTTGTACCTTGGTTACCATGGCAACGGCCGCCATTTTGAATTTTTTCAACCCCCCAAAAGCTGCCACACACTACGGTGGATATTCCTACAAAGTTTCATGAAGTTTGATGAAAGGAATCCAAAATAAATTTAAATCCCCCTTTTTTGTT
>FXLX01000282.1 GCA_900180385.1 uncultured Candidatus Thioglobus sp.
TTTATTACTGTGCATAGGACTGTCAGGGTGTTACAAGGTAGAGCGTGGAAAATGATCGACGGAGGGCACAAAGATGGGTGCGTTGCTATCCAGACGAGCTATCACTGGTGGCTCAGCAAGCTTGTGAACAGGTGGTGAAAACATTGATGTCTGGACTGGCGCTCCATAGTTTGATGGAAAGTACGGTGGACCATACGGATACGTTGTCGTGTTCCTTGCCGAAGTTGCAGTAAATGTGTTCAGCAGTTTTGGACGAGTTAGAGTAGCGGATGTAGTTGTAGGCAGTGGCAGCAGAATGCCAGCTGTAGTTGCTGCATGATGGTTGTCATTAAAGATGTTGGTGTTTGTCATTTCCGGTAAAACTGTCAGTTCAGCTTGTTGGTTAACGTAGTTTTGAACAAGTTCATTTGAGTCCATTTTGGGCAACGGTAGTTCGCCCTCAAGATCCTGGCTTCTATTTCCGTCTTCTTCTAAGGCGAGAGCTTCTGCCTCTGCAGCAGCGGCTTCTCCCTTTGTTGCTAATAAATCGAGATCGGCCTCAAGGGCAGCATTTGTAGCTTGGATCTTAGCCTTTTCAGTTTTTATCTTTGATTCCATTTGTGCTTGCTCAGCATGTAATTTCGCCTCCATTTGTACCTGTTCGGCTTGCATTGAAGCTTGTTGTTTTTTAATGAGTGTCTGTTGCTCAGCGAAAGCAATTTTTGCCTTTGCTGCCTCTGCTTTGGCACGTTTCTGTCGGGCTGTACTTGCGGTGCCAGAATCACTCCTGCTGTGATGAGTAGTCGCCTTTGACCTGAAAGACTTCATAGATGTCGTCTCGGAGAGGGACACACAAAAGTCTCTTATTCTTTTAATGGACGTGTCTACCAGATTCTGCCGCCTTGAGTATATTTCTTTGAGAGCTTCTATATCACTTATGCTGTCTTTTGTCCGGCAGGATCTCAAAAACTCCATATAGATGTCGGATTGTCGACGGTACCGTTCGTAAGACACATTTATTCGCTCTTGGAGCGTCATCAGTGTGTTAATGTCCATAGAAGCTTGACTAATGTCCTGAATAAAGGATTCACATTTAATCCAGAATGATTGAAGTGTTTCGACATGCT
>FXLX01000283.1 GCA_900180385.1 uncultured Candidatus Thioglobus sp.
TATCACGAGTTCCTTTGTCATACTGCTATGTTTAGATTTGCTTCCGTATTTGGGTCATTCTCTGACAACTTTTACAATAGTGATGGTAAAGACTGCAATTGTGTCCCATTAATGGGTCATTATCAAAATACACGCACTTTTCTGTTATTACGCAATTAAAAGACAAATATCAACCAAACTGATTGGAGAAAACATGTTTTGCATGAAGGCACATCAGCTTTCTATAGTTTTACCATCTAAATCCAGATTGGTCCAATTGCGAATTTATACTTGCTACACGAAGACCTGTTTTTTCCTTGGTGTTACGTGTTATTTTTCCAGAATGACTTACTTCTGGTCAATTGTACTATTCAGATGTAATGATTTTATTCGATCTTTATATTATTTTTGAACTATTCCTAAAACTCTAATAGCACAACATTATTTTTGCTTGATATATATTGAAATTTAAAAAGAAAATTAGCAAAAACCTGCTGTTATAGATTTTCATGTCTGTGGTGTTACCCTTCCTATTAAGGCTGGTAAGAGTCATCTGTCTTGTCATATTTGAAGCAAAAATAGTTTCTCCCTTTGCTTATTTCCTGTTTCATGACATGTGCAGACGACAAAAACAAAAGTGATCCATAAACTAATATAGAGCCGAAAAGGTACGTGCGATTGGTATAGTATATAAATTTTATGTCTGTGGTGTACTTCTCACTACTTCTTTTTGTTAGAATTGAACAAAATGTAAAAATATACAATACATTACATTTGGTATTCTTCACAGGATATACATATAAAATATAGTCAGGGAGAAATTATTTTCCTTTTATCCTGAAAATACTTACCTGTTTTCTGTGGTGTTACTGTCAATGGTGTTACCATAAAGATTGTGTAACACCACAGACATTTAGCATTAAAATTGTGAATAAACACATTATTCCATAAACAGTAATATACAGAACAAAATATTGCTCTTTAACCTATGCAGAAAAATTGTTCAAACATCGTCATTTACTTATAAGATATAGTTTAAGGAGCTGATGGGAGTATACTGTTTAGACCTGGTAACACCAGGGACATGTCTTCATAACACCATGGACATATCTTCATAACACCATG
>FXLX01000284.1 GCA_900180385.1 uncultured Candidatus Thioglobus sp.
CATATAAGTATGCCATATCGTGGGAAGCGTTTTTGGAACCATCAGATTCCTACTTCCTGTTTGCCGACTTAGTTGGTTTTTATACACATTGAACATATATGCACATTTTTCTCAACAACTATTGATGGCAGAAATCTGGTATTTGGTCACAAGCTTCATATAGGTACCCCATATCATGGGAAGTGGCAGGGGTATCATAAGTGAGCATTAGATCACAGTTCACCTTGTTTTAATTAGATTGGCACTTCGCCGGAAAATAAGAAAATATGATTTCTGTGGCGTCTGAAAAAAACATTTCTACGGCGAAAAAACGTGACATAGCCCCCTTCAAGGTAAATGGTCAGTCCCATATTATTTTGCAGCAACTGTCTTGTGGAACTAGAAGTAAGGTCTCTTTTGTTTCTAATCCAGCCCAAATTTCTCTGAAACATTCCAGTCAATTAACAAATAAAACAACACTGGCTACGTCATTCGTTTTCATCAGACATGTATTTCACTGTGTTCTACATGTATGTCTCTGTTTTCATATTGTCGGTAAACTGGCTAAAATAAATTAATTTAACACGTGTATCAAAATCTCGGGGAACAACTTCATAACTTATAAGAAGAAAAAAACTAATTTAGTTATTTTTAACGCCGGCAAAAATTTCCGATCGAAAATACGTAGTTGAGCTTGTCCCCATGGGGTGCCTCCTGGCATGTTTTCAATGGTTATCGTGGAAATATCGGCTGAATCTGTTAAGGCATGTAGTTTTCATCAAAGAAAATCTATTCCTGATACAGAAATTATTTATTCTACGTCTTTTAGATACAATCGGTTCGCAAATAGCTTTTTTCCTCAACTTTTATAGAAACTTACCTCAATATCCATGCTGCAGCATCCGGGCTACTGACATAAAAATAGATAAATAAATAGAGTTGGCCTCGCCCAGGTCAGTGCATAATTAATTAGCTTCCAGTAACGATGGTCAGCTTTTTTAGTCGAAAAAACAACGTTTCGGAGCGTATTCATCAATAATTCGGTGTTTAATCTTCATTTTATGAAGGTCAGTACGGAAATCGACAATAATTTTGGGTATGAAAAAATTACGCAGCTGGTAGAC
>FXLX01000285.1 GCA_900180385.1 uncultured Candidatus Thioglobus sp.
TAATTTGGAAATAAGTTTGCAATTTTTGAATAACAGTAAGTTAAACTCAAAATTTAAATTTTAAAGTTCAAATTTAACATAAGTATAGAGTAAATTATGACGTAAAAAAGTATGAAATTTTAGAACAACAGATAACAACTTCGAAACTTGAAGGAATACACAATTGTGCGGACAGGACAGACAAATTCGTTAGCAATTAGGCGTACAGTGACGTAGAATGAAGAACGATGTTAAATGCACCCGTCGTAAGGAAAATGAGTGCGTTTACGGTCATATTTTCCTTGCATTGAAAACGTCGATGTCTATTTCATCAGATAGTGAGAACATATTTGACATAATTTAAAGAATAAGTGGAGAAAAATTAGATTTTTACCCCCTTTCTTCGAGCGAAAACATACCATCCACGATGTTTAAACGACGATTTCCAGTTTCAGTGTTCAAATAGGGCACTGTTATTTGATCAGAAATATAAATGACATACCTTTGCAGTATTTTTTTTATTTTTGTTGCTTCAGTTGATCCACTTTCAAAGAATAAATCACGGATAATCATCCAAAAATGTCGAAATTTCTGCAAGCAACTAACCTTACCTGGTCGGACAGTACAGCAACTTCCGTTTTTCAAAACTGTCCGGTTATACACTGTGTTTATAGATTTGTGATGGTTGTCCGTAAAAATGTACTGGAATATATCATCGCATTGGTTGTCGTTAAGAATAAAGTACGGTTAAAAAAGTGTTTAAAAAAATTTCAAATATGACAAAGTTCTATTGTCCAAATAAATCTATCTATTACTTCTTTAAGGTTAATACCAAAATTTCGACCAGTTTTCGACGATCAATGTTAATAAGTTTCTGAATTGATATGACCTCAATATGTACATTATCAATGTCATAGCAGACGATGAAACCAAAATTGGTCTGTATGAGATATATTTTTTAAATGATTAAAGCTTTGTTAAGGTGACGAAAAAATGAATTACGAAAAAATACAATTTGAACGTGAAATAATAGATGTGGTACGTAGTTCTTACATTTAAAGATGACATTTTTAGATCAGATTTCATGAGATCATTCATGCAATTTCAGCATCATAATATAAC
>FXLX01000286.1 GCA_900180385.1 uncultured Candidatus Thioglobus sp.
CGTCCTCTGCGCTCATAACTACCATAGCGCTTACGATGGCTTTTGTGCAGGTGTCTAAGATGCTTATAGGCAAAACTATCATATCCCAAAATATTGTGATAGTCTCCAAGAAGACCTTGATGCTGCCGCACGATGGGAAAGTGACTGGCTGATGGCTTTCCACCCAGACAAATGCTCAGTCCTTACAATAACAAACAAGAAAAATCCTGTAAAACATAACTACTTGCTACACAATCATACTTTGGAATCAGTTTCTTCAGCAAAATATCTTGGAATCACTCTTCAATCCGACTTGAAATGGACACAGCATGCTAACAACATAGTAGCCAATGCAAATAAAAGTCTTGGATTCTTGAAAAGAAACCTTAAAACCTCCAACACAAATATAAAGTCGCAGGCATACCTATCTCTTGTCCGTCCAAAACTAGAGTATGCATGCTCAGTTTGGAACCCTCACACTGCAGAACATTGCAATAAAATTGAGATGGTCCAACGACGGGCAGCTAGGTATGCCTGCAACAGATACCATAATACTAGCAGCGTCACAGACATGCTACAAACTCTCACCTGGCCTTCATTACAACAACGTCGACTCAAAACAAAACTTATCATGTTCTACAAGATTGTTCACCATATAGTTGCAGTTCCTACAACAATATTAATACCTACAGACCCAAGAATCAGACAATTTCATCCATTTACATACAGACATCTTCATGCATTCAAAGATCCGTACAAGTACTCATTCTTTCCGAACACAATCATTCACTGGAATTTACTACCTCAAACTATAGTTCTATGCCCAACAGTCAACACGTTTAGAGAACAGCTAACACCAACTGTTCTCAGCCATCTACAATCACAAATTTAAATAAAAATGAAATTGTAAATAGTTTTAACCACAAAATTTGTTTCTGTTGGCACCACTTGTAAATATGTTATAAACTGACTGAATTTATTATTATTTCTTATTCCCACGCATGCGCAACAGCTAGTGATCATCCAGTGGATGGATAGCTGTATACCAAAAGAAGAAAGAAAGCCAATCGTAACTACTCGGCCATTCTCGCTACCTTGCAGGGTAGCGAGAATGGCCGAGT
>FXLX01000287.1 GCA_900180385.1 uncultured Candidatus Thioglobus sp.
AAAGAGTCAGAGACAACACCACCGCTTTCTTCAGCTAATACGTAAAAACTCCACTTTTTTCTAAGCGTCTTGTTTTCAATTCAAATCACATGCAAGTTTTTGTCAATCGTCTCCTTTCACTGTAAATAAGTACTAAAAAGCTATTTTAAGAACGGTAATACACATCCTGGACGGATCGATATTCCTCATGAATATTAATGAGTTCCGAATCACCTATGCGCTTCCCACATACCTATGTAAAGTCAAGCGTCGGAATAACATTGATCAATCGTATGTTTATGTTGACAACTTTTGAGAAAAATGTCGTTGCTTAATTTTAATTTTAGTCAAAAAAGCGGAAAAACGGAAAGCGAACGACGAGCCAACTGATCCTGAAACTCCCAGAAATAAAGATCTTAAGTATGATAGGGAGAAACGAACGAGAACATTTCAAAACTCATGGATAGATAAATTTCCTTGGGTCGTCTTTGACGAGAATGCTCAGGAAATGTACTGCAAGTACTGTAGAAAATTTCCACACTTGTCAGATAGGAAAGATGCCCTTACTCGGGGAACTAAAAATTTACGCATTGATGGACTTAAGTTACACGATAAACACCAGGAGCACTTGTTATGTGTCAAGCATTGGTTTAAGGAACTTGATGATCCCCAGGCAGCTGCCGGCCCTTCACAGGCCTTTGCTGACACCCCAATAGGCCAGTCATTATTGAAATTAGATGAAAGTCAGAGAAAATCACGTCTTGAAAGTTTGTTTAATACTTCCTACGGTGTTGTCAAAGCTGGAAAACCATTTTCAGATTATGAATTGATATGTGAAATACAAGTTAAAAATGGACTTGACCTGGGTGAAAACTATAGAAATATTAATGGTTGTAAAACTTTTGCTGCATCAATTGCACAAACTTTAGTTGACAAGCAAGTAAAATTTCAAATTTTATCCTACAAATTGGGACTTGGCAAATCACTGACCGGACTTGGGTTAAAAAAGTTTAAAAAGCCCTGGGCTTGGGCCTGCCCAAACAAATTTTCAACCCCTGCATAGTTTTAGCATAGAACCCTATGGCAGTATGGAATTTGAATAGTAACTTTGCAATGGCTAA
>FXLX01000288.1 GCA_900180385.1 uncultured Candidatus Thioglobus sp.
AATAATATTTCAGCAAAAGGATAGCGCTTATATAGAACTCTAATAATATCTTGAATAACCGCACCCGAGGATGAAGAGATAACACCAATAGTATTAACCGCTGATGGCAAAGGTTTTTTATGTTCAGCGTCAAACAGCCCTTCATCAGATAATTTATTTTTTAGCTGTTCAAAGGCTAAGTTAAGATTACCAACACCAACAGGCTCAACATGTTGAATGATTAATTGAAAATCACCCCGCGCCTCATATAGTGTTGGTGCTGCACGGACTAATACTTCCATGCCATTTTCAGGTGTAAATTTAATGTTGCGTTGATTTAGTCTAAACAGTGCGCAGCGTATTTGACCGCGATTATCCTTAAGTGAAAAATACCAATGTCCAGAAGTAGGGCGAGCTAAATTAGAGATTTCACCCTGGAGCCAACAGGTAGGAATGTTATCTTCAACGGTTTTATTGCACAGTGACAAAAAATCAGAGACCGTGTAGATTTCATCTAAATTAAACATTGATTATTGCTTAAGTAGGGCGAATACAGCACCTGTGCCGCCGTCTTTATCAGGGCAAGAATTAAATGCCATCACTTGTGGGTGTTGGCTTAAAAAACTAACCACTTGAGTTTTTAAAATACTCATACTATTGTCAGAGTGATAACCCTTGCCATGAATAATATGAATAAACGCCTCATGTTGGTGATGATGCATAAACTGACTCATAGATTCGCAAGCTTCCACCACAGTCTGGCCATGAAGATCAAGTGTTGGCGCAAAATCAATAGCACCACGTTTCATTTTTTTAATCAGCTTAGGAGAGAGGCTATTTTTAGCATGAGCAACAATTTCAGAACCACTTAAGCGCGCTTCAGTAATGTAACTATAGGCGGTAAATGCTACCCGACTAATTCTTTGGTTGGTTTGCTGTTGACCATCTTTATCGATTGGCGCGCTAGTATCAACGCTATCTCTAAATAGTCGCTTATCTTCGTCGTTGATCATGATTGTTTGTGCATTAAAAAAGCCCTCAAAAGAGGGCTTAATTATAGCAATGTTAACTAAAAGTTTTACAGAGCTTTGATTTGTGCGTTTAAACGAGATTTCTTTCT
>FXLX01000289.1 GCA_900180385.1 uncultured Candidatus Thioglobus sp.
AATAATATTTCAGCAAAAGGATAGCGCTTATATAGAACTCTAATAATATCTTGAATAACCGCACCCGAGGATGAAGAGATAACACCAATAGTATTAACCGCTGATGGCAAAGGTTTTTTATGTTCAGTGTCAAACAGACCTTCATCAGATAATTTATTTTTCAGCTGTTCAAAGGCTAAATTAAGATTACCAACGCCAACGGGTTCAATATGTTGAATGATTAATTGAAAATCACCCCGCGCTTCATATAGTGTTGGTGCTGCACGGACTAATATTTCCATGCCATTTTCTAGTGTAAATTTAATATTGCGTTGATTCAGCCTAAACAGTGCGCAGCGTATTTGACCGCGATTATCCTTAAGTGAAAAATACCAATGTCCAGAAGTGGGGCGAGCTAAATTAGAGATTTCACCCTGGAGCCAACAGCTAGGAATATTATCCTCAACGGTTTTATTGCACAGTGACAAAAAATCAGAGACTGTGTAGATTTCATCTAAATTAAACATTGATTATTGCTTGAGTAGGGCGAACACAGCGCCTGTGCCGCCGTCTTTATCAGGGCAAGAATTAAATGCCATCACTTGCGGGTGTTGGCTTAAAAAACTAACCACTTGAGTTTTTAAAATACTCATACTATTGTCAGAGTGATAACCCTTGCCATGAATAATATGAATAAATTCCTCATGTTGGTGATGATACATAAACTGACTCATAGATTCGCAAGCCTCCACTACAGTCTGGCCATGAAGATCAAGTGTTGGCGCAAAATCAATAGTACCACGTTTCATTTTTTTAATCAGCTTAGGAGAAAGGCCATTTTTAGCATGAGCAACTATTTTAGATCCACTTAAGCGCGCTTCAGTGATGTAACTATAGGCGGTAAATGCTGCTCGACTAATTCTTTGGTTGGTTTGCTGTTGACCATCTTTATCGATTGGCGCGCTAGTATCAACGCTATCTCTAAATAGCCGTTTATCTTCGTCGTTGATCATGATTGTTTGTGCATTAAAAAAGCCCTCAAAAGAGGGCTTAATTATAGCAATGTTAACTAAAAGTTTTACAGAGCTTTGATTTGTGCGTTTAAACGAGATTTCTTTCT
>FXLX01000290.1 GCA_900180385.1 uncultured Candidatus Thioglobus sp.
TGATTTATATTGATCCGCCATATAACACTGGCAATAAAGACTTTAAATATAATGACTCTTTTGTTGATAAAGAAGACAGCTTTCGCCACTCTAAATGGCTAAGTTTTATGGCAAAACGTCTAAAATTAGCTAAAAATTTGCTTACTGAAGATGGGGTTATTTTTATTTCAATTGATGATAACGAACAGGCGCAATTGAAGCTACTTTGTGATGAAATATTTAATGAAAAAAATTTTATTGCCAATTTTATTTGGAAAAAAAGAACAACAGGCGGGCACGATAGCAAAGATGTAAATACAACACATGAATATATAACTTGTTTTTGTATTAATTCTTCTATTCGTGGAGATATATTGCAATTATTAGACTCTGGAAAAGAATATCCTGAATTCGACCCAATTAACAATAAAAGCTTTAAATGGGATAGTTTATGGACTGTTTCACATGGATATACAAAAAATTGTGATTACCCAATATTAGCCCCCGATGGAACAGAAGTATTCCCATATATGTGCCATGGAAAAGGAGTGGAAGTAAACGGTATTGCCAGATGGTTTTGGAGCTTTGAAACATATCAAAAAAATAACAAGACTTTAAAAATAAGTGAAGTAAAAAATAAATGGAAAGTGTATAAAAAAGTTTTTTCAGGAAAAGGAACTCCGATACAATCAAGAATATCAAAAAATGAAATTGGAGGGACGAGCGAAGGAAAGTCAAATCTAAAAGAGCTATTTAACAATAATATTGTTTTCGAAAACCCAAAACCCGTTAAGTTGGTACAGCATTTTTTGAATAGAAAACAAAAAAATCTATCGTTTTAGATTTTATGGCAGGCTCTGGTACCACAGGTCATGCGATTTTAAAACTCAATAAAAAAGATAATGGCAATCGCCAATTCATCCTTTGTACCAACAACGAAAACAACATTTGTGAAGAGGTAACTTACGAGCGTATCAAGCGTGTCATGCAAGACTATACCACCCCAAAAGATAAAGAAGTAGAGAGCTTAGGAGGAGATCTTAAATATTTCAAAACCGCCTTTGTGCAAAAACAAACAACTGAGGAAATTACGGACGAAGATAAAATTAACC
>FXLX01000291.1 GCA_900180385.1 uncultured Candidatus Thioglobus sp.
ATTTTATTTGTCATATCTATCCTTATATCATAGATTATTCCTGTAATATTATGCCTTACGTTTTTATTTTCCCTATTTGTCTTTGTTAGCGCAGCCGGTCACTATTTTCGTTCATCATATACTTAGTACTAAATAAAGGAAATTTGCATATATAATACTGAAAGAACATTACGACTGTATTTGTCTGCCGTGACTGATATCGATATCATCACCCCTTTATCATACCCCTTAAAATGATATTGATCACGTGACTAAAGTTCATAATACAGAACAAGACTTTCTCATGTTTAAGTATATGATAAACATAATATGACATGGCTCTTAAATGTTTCTGCATTATGTTTCTCAATGAGGTGGTTGAATATGTCTTTGAATAAATCGAATTTTTCATTGCAATAATATCATAGGTACCCGCTCTCCATTTTGATACAAAAGACAAAATATGCCATTAAAAATCAATCTTATATGCATATGGCATCATCACCTAGTACACTGTTTTCCGTTTTGTTTGAAATGTAAGAGTAATAAAGTATAAATGTTAGTTGATTGTTAATAAATACAAATTTAGCACGTCAATCAGGTTACAGACCGTTTTCAAACGCGACGTCAAACAGACTTGCACAGCTACAGCAAACAGCCGACAGCACACTCATTTTTTCAATCCAATTTTTTAGTAGGAAAAATCATGTTTTCTTTATCGCTTCTTTGTAAAAAGAATGCCTCTCACATCCAAAACTATCCGTGCAAATACAGTCTAAATTGGAAGCCATTTAGGCATAAAGAAATGGAATTTTTACCTTTTCTGGTAGTAACAACAAACGTTTGATACTCCATTCTGAATTTGTTGCGTTATTTTATCCAAAGAAACTTTAGCGTCCGTTAGAGTAATGAATCATGTACATTCTGTAACTTTTTTACACAGATACATCGTATCTGTCGATAATAAATTCCGAAAAACTTACCTGCTTTGAAAGCGTGGGCAGTCGATTTCCACCGAAACCGTAATGCAGTTTACAGATGAGCACGTCAATAAGAGATTTCAGGCGCACATGTTCCTATACTGTGAGTATTAGAATGAGTTGGATATA
>FXLX01000292.1 GCA_900180385.1 uncultured Candidatus Thioglobus sp.
GCACAGGTCTCTGGTGCAACAACCTATCCTATTAAACTTGTGGTCTTATAGAGATCTTGCATACATTGGTAAAGTCACTGTTATTAAGACTCTAGCTCTTCCTATTCTAGTTCAAAGCCTTACTGTTTTACCAAACCCTCCAGATTCAATTTTGAATGATATTGAAAAAATATTTTATAAATTTTTATGGAATGGTAAAAAGGACAAGATCAAGAGATCCATTATTATCAATGAATATGAAGAAGGGGGACTAAAAATGCCAAATATTCAATCCTTTTACAAAGCACTTAAAATGTCATGGCTTCATAAATTACTTGACCCTTTCAATCATTCACCATGGAAAGTACTTTTATTGGGTTATATACAAAAATGGGGAGGAAGTAATATATTATATTTGAGTAAAGAGGGTCTAGAAAAAATAGCAGAAAAAGTTAACCCGTTTTGGAAAGATGTTTTTTTAAATTTATCAGAGTTGAAACAGGAAAAGGGGGAGTTAGTGGATAGTCAACACGTCTTGAGCCAGCCCATATGGTTAAATCCCTTGATAAAAATAGGTGGTAATATGTGTATGAACAAAATATGTTGTGAAAATGGTGTCTTTTTTGTAAATGATTTAATATCAGAAAATAAAATGCTTTTTACATATGAGGAATTTAAGAATCACTATAATATTAGATTAAATTTTATAGAATATTTCAGTATTCTAAGTGCCATTCCACATAGATGGAAACTTCTGATAAGAGGGATAGGAAAATTAAAATTAATCGAAAATGACATTGTTGATAGACTGAAAAGGGACCCTAAGCCATGCAAATACTTTTCAAAACAATACATGTTAAATGTAAAAATGCTTCCTTTAAACATTCAGAGTAAATGGGAAAAGGAAGTTCATAAGGGGGTTGTTATTGAAGATTATAATTGGAGTTTTATTTACTGTATACCTTTCTCTGTTACAAAAGATACTAAATTACAGGACTTTCAATATAAACTTATGCATAGAATCCTAATTACAAATTCCTTTGAAGAAACAGAGCACATGGTGAGTTACTACACTGGTAAAGCGAATAAATCAGGCAAGAGGGCAACTG
>FXLX01000293.1 GCA_900180385.1 uncultured Candidatus Thioglobus sp.
AGCGAAGCGCCGTGTGAACGCTTTGATAAACGGCTATTTATACAGAGTGCAGCGAAGCGAAGCGGCGTATAAATGGTCGGGTTGAGCTACTTGTTAGCATTGTTTATTACCTTGTACGTTGCCCAATAAAAAACAAATTAGCTGTTCTTTTTGGAAATTCTTTAGCCTTATATAGCTTCATAATTTCTTTTGCTACTGCTTTATCTAATGCCGACATATGTCGATAAAGAGTGGATGCATATTTAAGAACTTCAATTTTTTTTGAATACCTAAACCCCTTAACTGTTCGAATATTTGGGTTTGTAGGTAATTTACACCTCAATAAAAAATTATTTTCAGTTCGAATTATATCTGCAAAAACACGATTGTCCACAGGAGTGTAATGTACGAAGCAATCTCTATAATCTTTAAATTTATTTACCCATTTATTCTTAGCCACTCTTAATATATCTACGGGGCCTACTAATGATTTTTTAGCACATAATTTATTAAAAGAAACTGGTGTTTGGTCCGAATAAGCCACACCAACAACCCTAGCTAATAAATCAAGAGCGGCATTTAATGCCATTAAATATGCCTCGAAGTCCCAATATATTTGATGTGTTATTGGATTAGATACACTTACCTCAAAACGGTTTTTATTCCAGTCTTTTACATGACCGCTTTCGCTGTTTTTTATATATTGATATTTTTTGTGTATTTCTTTTAGTCTATGTTCTGCATGATCTAAATGATACCTATAGAATCTGGGGTATTCACGGGCAAACCAATAGAATTCAAACAATTCACCTTCATCATCATTTTTGTCTATTTCAAATCTTATTTTATCTAGCACCTTAACTAAGGCTGGTGAAAACCTTGAAAACTTCGGCAGTTCTGGTATCTCAATCTCTATGACTCATCTCCTTTGAATGCTAACGGTGGAGTTGACATGCCAATTGTATCAGCATATTAGAGGCTAGCCTCTTTTTTATGCTGGAGAATTGGTCAGGTCGAACGCTATGTTCGAAGGTGCTTCGCACCAAGAAGATAGTGTTAGACCGCAGGTCAACTCCACCGTTCACACGGCGCGAAGCGCCGTGTGAAC
>FXLX01000294.1 GCA_900180385.1 uncultured Candidatus Thioglobus sp.
AAAAGAAAAATATAAACCGCAGAAACGACAAGTCCAAAAACAACAAAGACATGCTTACAACACCTATATCGAAAAATTAATCCTAGACCTTCCAACAAATGATCCAGATCAAAGTTTTAATAATCAATCGAAACCAAAAAAACTCTTCTCCTTCATAAAGTCACTCAGAACTGACAACAGTGGAGTTGCTCCCTTGAAAAAAGAGGGACAACTAGTTGCCGACACTAAACAAAAGGCAAACATCTTAAACGAACAATTTAAATCTGTATTTACCACTGAATCAATAGATAACATTCCTAACAAGGGTGTGAGTCCACATCCAAATATACCACCACTTACCATCACAACACCTGGCATCCGAAAACTACTTGACAACATCAACCCGCATAAAGCCAGTGGCCCAGACAACATCAGCGGCAGAATACTAAAAGATCTTCAAAATTTTACAGCTCCAATCTTAACCATCATTTTTCAAAAATCACTTCAGACTGGCTGCATACCAACTGACTGGAAACATGCAAATGTTGCACCAGCATACAAAAAAGGTGAAAAATACAATGCAGCAAACTACAGACCAATCTCTCACTTGTATCAGCTGTAAAATTATGGAACATGTCATTACAAAACACGTACTTAACCATCTGGAAAACAAGTTTATTATCTGATCTTCAACACGGCTTCAGACATTCTAGATCCTGTGAAACCCAACTACTGTCCTTTGTTCAAGAACTTGCCGCAAATTCAGATAAAAATATTCAAACTGATCTCATTATCATGGACTTTGCCAAAGCCTTTGACAAAGTTCCACATCAACGACTTCTATACAAACTCAAATTTTATGGAATCAAGAATCAAACATTAACCTGGATCTCTGCCTTTTTATCAAACCGTACACAAACAGTGGTTCTGGATGGAGAGTCATCAGATATTGCTCCGGTCACTTCTGGTGTCCCTCAGGGAACAGTTCTGGGTCCTGTTCTTTTTCTGGTATATATAAATGACTTATCAGAATATATGAAATCCAGCCAACTCAGACTGTTCGCCGACGACAGCATCATCTACAAAACTATCAAATCCCAAAAAGA
>FXLX01000295.1 GCA_900180385.1 uncultured Candidatus Thioglobus sp.
GCGTTAGGTCGAGGGATTGGTGTGTGGTCTTCAGGTGGCTTCTCTTCATGGACAAGCTTCAGATGCTTATGCTTATGTTTGAACGGTGCAAGGTAGTTTATTTTCATGGATAACACTTTGAAACCTATGTCATACACTGGACAGATGCAAGGTAGCTTATATTCATGGAAAACTTCATGACTTCTATCCCATGCAATGAAGGAATTATGCTGACTACGAGTCAACTAGTCTTTGCCTTTATTCTTTTACGCCATGTGCCAATATAAATTGTATAGTTTTTGGTTTGATCAGATCGTTGATCGAAACCACGATCTACCGCACATGATGCGAGTACTCGTAACTATTTCACCACAGGAGCATTGCTTGTTATAACTAAGCGTCTTATTTCTTTGGAATAGATATAGTATAAACATATTTTATTAATTAATTCAATATTACACATTATGATAATACACATATAAATTATATAGACATTTAAATTAATCAATAGGATTCGGAAACAAGTGGTTAAACTTATATTAATCCGTATCCCTGTTGTTATCTGGTGTTCAAGGTTTAATTAGTATCGAAAGGTAGAAGTGTATTGAGAATTATCAAGTGTTAATCAGTCGTTGTCAATGTTATTTGGTGTGCTTTAGTAAGAAAAAAAAAATAAAAAGAAACAAACAAATGAAGTGCAAAGGTGCAAGTGCTTTTTTTTACATGTTTAAGTTGTGTGAATATGGTTAAGAGGTGAATCGTTTACTACTTATGATGAACTTCTGCACGTTTAAGAATATATCTGTATTTAGGGTATTCGTTAAGTCTGTAGAGCCAAACAATAATAAATCCGTATTTAAGTTAATTGGTAAATTAATGGTGTGAATATATCTCAGTCTTGTTGCATTGTGACGGGGACAATGTAGCAGAAAATGGGCCGTGGTTTCTGTTGCCCCACATTGACAGAATGGGGAATTTACAATGTTTTTACGAAATAAGTGATGATTGAGAGAGCTGCATTGCATACGCAACCTAGCGTGTAAAATTTGTCCCAGTCGAGTACCAATATAATAATAAATGGGTTTAGTATTGTTTTGCGGTGGAAG
>FXLX01000296.1 GCA_900180385.1 uncultured Candidatus Thioglobus sp.
TTTGCAGAATTAAAATAATAACCATACCAATGTCAAGGCGACAAATGTTTTATATAATGTTTAATATTTACATTTTCAACTTGTTCAAGGAACCATTGGCTATTAAACAGTATGGCCTACTTAGTATAACTTTTGATCCTGCTTCTATAGGAGTAGTACCCAATCTATTTGTTTTTGGGATAGCTTAAAATGGGAGACTAAATTTTGTTAATTTTCGGCTTTAAATTTAGATTAGCTTTAACCCCAGAATGCTTTAAAATATAAACTTTTTGTTAGCTGCTCACCACATCATGTTTTTCTGGGTTGATTTTTTACATTCGAACCTCAGTGCTACCTAGGTTATTTTTGATATTGGTATTTTACAGCCGTTTTTGCATCTATTTTTTGTGCAGTATTTATTTGAAGCCTTTACAATTGTTGATTTTTATGTTCTGTTATATCATGCCTTTTGTTGACTATATAAAGTATTGAAAACTTATTAGCCTTAATTCCTATTGCCATAAGCTCGAATCCCAGTGGAACAAACCTGGATATGTCTAAATCTCATTTTGTATCCATCGTCAACTAATTCAATCACTTTCTGTAACAGGAGCGTGTTTGGATATGTCTCGCTTGGTGGTTGCCAAGCAAAGAGCTCACAGACAGACACAGGATCAAAAGTTATACCTTTTTATATTTCAAACATCAAAGTTATACTAAGTAGGCCATACGGTTAATAGCCAATGGTTCCTTGAACGAGTTGAAAATGTAAACATTAAGCATTATATAAAACATTCGTCACCTTGACAATGGTATGGTTATTATTTTGATTCTGCAAATTTCTTAACAAATTTTATTTGCAGAAGTTTGTCAATGTTTAAATACGATAAATATATTACAAATAGCCTTATCATTACAAAATATATCAATAAAACATATCAACATAAAAATAAATGTCTACTTTTGACAGCCAGGTTTCAAAAAGGGAGATAATTGAAACGCAAATCGAACACACCCGTTTATCTTTTCTTGATCGGCAATCATCGGACCAAAACTTTTCTTCACGAGGTATAATGATCGGTAATCATCGGAACAAAACAACCGAA
>FXLX01000297.1 GCA_900180385.1 uncultured Candidatus Thioglobus sp.
GTTCACACGGCGCTTCGCGCCGTGTGAACGGTGGAGTTGACCTGCGGTCTAACACTATCTTCTTGGTGCGAAGCACCTTCGAACATAGCGTTCGACCTGACCAATTCTCCAGCATAAAAAAGAGGCTAGCCTCTAATATGCTGATACAATTGGCATGTCAACTCCACCGTTATGTGCTTAAGGAGAGTCACTATCCATTCTGAAAATCCTAATATAAAGCAACTATTTCCTTTAGTTACTGAATCCCTTTCAAAAGCTATGTCAGCTTTGTCTAATGGTAATAGTAACTATAGTGCTTCGTCTCTTGAAATATATGCTCAAGATGTATTTTCAAGGGTCGCTGAAATTGATAATGCTTTTAAAAATATGCGAATTACAATCGAATATTTACGCAAAACATCATATAGCGATTCAAGCTATAACTTCTCTGAGCATCATTCCTTTCACATAGAAAACTTTCTACTTAGGTTAACTAGCGTGGTAGATCGTTCTTACTTGTTAGCTGGGTCAACCATGCTAATGGAAAATGAAAAAATAGAAAAAATGGGGGGTAATGGTAAAGTAAGTGAAGAACTTGTTCACTTTTCACCTCCCTCAGACACCATATTGAAAACTATGGAAGATACAATAGATCATCTACGAATACCTAGAAATAAAGTGGCTCATCAAGCAGGATTTTCAAGTAAAAACTTATGCGTTTTACAAACAATTGAAAATGCTAAATCAGAGTCAATATCAGTTAAGCAAATCACCGATATTATGTCATATGATGAGATAAAAGAGGTGGTAATAGATGAGTCAATTGAGCAATATGAAAAGATTTTGCCAGTAATAGACAACTTGGTAAAAGAACTAATTGATAGTTTGTCATTTAAAAAGCACATAACAAGTTGCTGCATGCGGACTCCGTAAGCTGTCGCGGTTTTTGCAAAAAGACGCAAAAACGCGCGCCAACTTACTCCACCGGTGAGCAAGGCGTTAGGCAATCAGGAAAAAACATGGCAGTTAATGCTGGCTTCATTTATATACTTACTCATCCATCAGACCAGTATTTAATAAAGGTAGGGATGACCACGCGTAG
>FXLX01000298.1 GCA_900180385.1 uncultured Candidatus Thioglobus sp.
TCTCAAGGACAAGAATCTGGAGCGAAACCGATGGCCTACTGGGTTAGTCCTGAAAACGTTCGAAAGTTCTGACGGCCATGTTCGGAAAGCTGAAGTGAAAGTAATAGTAAACGGAAAGCCTACCGTATATACTCGACCCATCGTGGATATGATTCTTCTTGTGGAGAGTAACTGTATATAGTGCTTATGGAAATAACTTTAATATTGATATCCAATGAATATCAGACGGGGAGTGTATTGGATCACATCCGTGTATTTACTGATAAATAATCAATAATGATAAATAATTTGTGTTTCAATAATTTGGAACTTTATTTAGATATATTTGTGTTAATTCAACCAAGGAGGATTGAAATTTATTGTAATTATCTAATGTTATTCACGTTTGAATTATATTTGGGATTTGTGACATTCCGGACTTTAATCGTTTCTCCCGTCATCGGGCCGTTCATTCTTATGTTTCATTCAACTTCCATGACGGACATTTTCGTGAGAGCAGGATTTCGTTTGAACAATCCACCGTTGTAAGTGTGAATTTATCATCGTAAATGTGTCAATAACATTCCGTTTGATTGCCTCTTTCTATTTGTGAACTGTTTCATATATGAATATTTGACAACGAACTGTTTATTTGAGTAATACGTTTCTACTTTGACTTTCCATTGACTATAAAATTGGTAAATGTAAACAATATTGATTTGCGCATTTATTCTATTTGTATAATTATTTCACATATTGTAAAATTGTTTCATTCCTTTTATTTACAGGATTAACCAGATTCACACACAGATTTACGTACTGTGTACAGTGTCACATTGGATGCGATAATAAATTGACAGTTTACATACGACTCGTCTCTTAGTTTATTTTCGGCCCATTGGTTGAGACTGTACCCCTGGTTATTCTTAATGCACGAGGCATAATAGTTAATCAACGTCAACCTGTTGCGGAATCCTACACAGCACACCAGTACACAACACCGCCACTACGGCCAGACTACGGCCAGTGTTCACAGCGAACAGTACATTATTACAACGTTGAACTAACGTGAAGCATCGTAATTGACTATTATTACTTA
>FXLX01000299.1 GCA_900180385.1 uncultured Candidatus Thioglobus sp.
CCACGACAATGCAAATTTAAAAGGAAAAACGCTAAAATGCCACGACAATGCAAATTTAAAAGGAAAAAAGCAAATATAAAAGGAAAAACGCTAAAATGCCACGACAATGCAAATTTAAAAGGAAAAACGCAAATATAACAAGACAATTCGCTAATTTAACTGGTAAACGCTAATATAACTGGTAATCTTTAATTATTTGCATTTTACCGGGCATATTTGCATTTTCTATTTCCTAGTGTATATAGATAAAGATATTTTATCTGCTCGGAGTCTATTAAAAAGATGTCTATTTTTGCATGATATTTAGTTTTGTTTTCTTTTTTTCAAGAGATCAATGCAGATTCCCATAAAAATTCCGACAGGCTCCATTCAGGATAAAGAAATTGAATATTTTACCTTTAGTTATATACATGGTTCATGACTATTCATTCTTTGGTTCCACTGCGGATTTTGTAATAAAAAAGGAACATTTCGGGTTTTTACCGGATTTGGCCATCTCCAAACGTCAGAGACGTCGGGTAGAAATATGACCGTAGAGTTAGACAGCCGGCATCCGCTCCTTCCAAAAGCTGGATGGGGAAAATGAAGATTTGACTCTGATCTTAAGAAAAAAAATGGAAACTTTTGCAGATACAAGTGCTTTCAATGCTGGTGTAAAGGAGAAAAACACGAAAACAAACAAAATTACAATTGTTAAAAATCAAAAACTTGCAACACAAAACTTCCTTTTTAACATGCATATACATTTTCCCTTTGGTAACATATAAAGACTTTTCCTTTTATGGAAAATATGCTTAAATATGATTTTATGAAATATAGGCATCGTCTGCTTTATTATAGAGTTGCACCAATTTACATCAGGTACACCTTATATACCACAAAAAAGAAAACAAAACTTACAAATTTGATCATTGTACCATAGCCGTGATCGTATAGTCGCTGCTTCGCGACCCCTGCAGATTTACACTGAGAGTGCGAATCCTATCGGAGCAGCCCTCTAAATCAATTAAAACTAAGTCTAAGCTTGATTTAAATGGCCCTAAGGGGGTGTTTGTCTTAAAAGAGTTATCTACCAAG
>FXLX01000300.1 GCA_900180385.1 uncultured Candidatus Thioglobus sp.
AATTGGGCTCGTCCGGGATTCGAACCCGGGACCTCTCGCACCCTAAGCGAGAATCATACCCCTAGACCAACGAGCCTGTATGGAAAACAGCGACAAAGAAAAGGTTATAAATTTCTAACTCCATGTTGCGCAGACGTTCAGCAGTCATCTATTGTCCGTGGTATATAAATAGGTCCACCCGATTGAACTTTCTGAAATTGTCCATGTGATGAAGGATTGTTTTTCGTGAAGACTCAACTATTCTTTAACGGCGAAGTTGTTTGCTTTCGAATAAATGGAATTGTAAGTTAGATAAAGCCATTTAATAACCAAAAGTGATGTTATTTTCGCATCACTTCCATACATAGAGCTAGGGCCGCTTTTTGGGTGGATGTCAAAAAATGTTTCCGCTGGGGCTCGAACCCAGGACCTTCCGCGTGTGAAGCGGACGTGATTACCACTACACTACGGAAACTGTTAACTGTAGAGATGATTTTTCCATACTTAATCTTCCTCAATGACCTATGTATTGTTGCTTTCACGCTGACCTGCCCAGGGTAAATCACGGTCTGTTCTATTTTTCCATTAGATTTTCACAACACAATTGAAGCCTTGGGGGAGAGGAAGAATAATGTAATAATTGAAGTGAAAGACTGAGAGCAAAGTGATATCTGCTTATTGTCGCAAAGATCATTGGCTCTTGCTACAATTTATTTTAAATCCAATCATCTAAGTACTGTTATGAATACCATATCACTGACTTTTTCAAGAGAACATAATATTAAGCAGTATATAGAACTACAAGTGAGGACGATCGCCTGATTCTGTTTTTGATCTGTTAAATGTTTTATTTCTTTGAGATTTCCACTATGTTTAGTTCCAGCCATTCATGGAGAGAGAAACAAAAAGTGTTTCAGTTCAACGGTGACATTTGGGGAGATGTGGCATAATTCAGACAAAAACATATGGGCTCGTCCGGGATTCGAACCCGGGACCTCTCGCACCCAAAGCGAGAATCATACCCCTAGACCAACGAGCCGCTTGTATATAAAGTCGTAAATTTCTGTATTTAACACTTTCTTTAACTATAT
>FXLX01000301.1 GCA_900180385.1 uncultured Candidatus Thioglobus sp.
ATTTGGTGCATTTATTGAGACGCTTGATTTTTTTCTCTCTCAAGAAATACGTCCTCCGTTCTCCATTCCATGTTGAATGCAAAGCGCTTTGAGATTGTTTACGTTTTACACCATCTTTACATCATGTATAGCAACGTAAAGACCCCCAGTGACGTTACGTAACTACCAGCCGGTAGCATGGGTTTTGTACCAACGGGTCATCGACCAATCAAAAGCCGACATTTTTATCAAGCCGGGGATAATATAAGTTATCTACGTGTCTACCCGTGGGCATTGAGATTGTACCACCCTGAAGCACTTCTGTATAGCCTGAGGCGAAGCCGAAGGTTGTACAGTGGTGCTGAAGGGTGGTACAATCTCAATGCCCACGGGTAGACACGTAGATAACGATTTTATCCCCGGTTTGAAAACAAAAACTGATTTTTAATGGATTTTCTCGTTCTTTTTGTAACGTAATCATAACGTTTTTGTACTTGCGGACTAAAATGCCATAGCTCAGGTGAAAATTTGGGTGCATTTTGACAAAATAAAGTTAACTAATTTTTAACGTTTTTCAGTCTTGTTTTGTTGTAATTTAATTTCTTGTATTTGGCGCGTATTGTCACGTGGATAGCGTTACATTATTCATGACGTCACTAGTAATAGGATCGAGAATTCTATTGATAAAAAAATATGTGTCGTACATATTTTGGGTGGTATTATAGTACGATAAAACAAATGAAGAATTGATGTGAAAACAATAATGAGAAATGATTTTAAAATGATTGTATTCAAACAATTGACCATTTCTATAAAGACACAAAATGACAACAAAATCAACGTTTCATGTAGCGCGAATCAACAAAATGTTACACTACATGTTAAACATGACCATCAATACCGTAGGAACTTTAAATCTCTCAACATTATTTGGTGCATTGTTTGTTTTTTCTGCATTTATTGAGACGCTTGATTTTTTTTCTCAAGAAATACGTCCTCCGTTCTCCATGTTGAATGCAAAGCGCTTTGAGATTGTTTACGTTTTACACCATCTTTACATCATGTATAGCAACGTAAAGACCCCCCA
>FXLX01000302.1 GCA_900180385.1 uncultured Candidatus Thioglobus sp.
AAATATGTTTGTAAAATATGTAAAATTCTGGAAATATCGAGTTGATTTGTTAATGAAATTATGATTTTAGAAATGATTTATCGAAATCGTACAAAAAGACATGTTTGGGCGAAATCTACCAAAACCATATAATTTCATTATAAATACGAAACGTCAAAACTCTATTAATTGTCAATAGATTCATCGTATATTAGATGGAGATAACTGCTTTCAGAGTATTAGGAGGCATTGTGAACTATCAATTAGGAAACAATAGGAGCATCTAGAATAACTGGCTCTACTGAAAATTGGTGTGATACTTAGTATATATAAACCAGCAACATAAAACAGCTTTGGGAGTATATTTACCATAACACTTCTTCTGAAAATCAATTAATGTGGAGAAAGTCTCCAAGTTTGTAAATAAGTCCCATGCTATATATGCATACATTATCACATCAGAAGAACTGGGTTAGATGTCACACAAAGGGAGAAAACTCAAACAAATAGGGACTGGTATTACAAATGGTAGCAAAAACCGGATTTGTTCCACCTGTTAATCTAAGGTCGGAATCTGCGAGCATTATTTGAATGGAATTAAAGTATTTTCTGAAAGGGAGTTAAAGGTGTGTCAAGCCTGAAAGATATACAATTATTCAGATATATTTCGTATATACCTAACAATTCTTACTGTGGCAATGCCGGTGGTTACTATAGAACAGACTAGTGTATTCCCACCTAGTAACTGTATTATACCGTAAGTAGCTAATTAGAAAGCATATCAGATACACATGTATAATACTAACAATTCCAGAAAAGAATACGAATGAATTTATTTACAAACAATGATTCGTAGCGAAAATTGATAGGTGGAGACCCTCATATTTTAAGGAACAGGTTACCCGAGAATTTTTCCATTTGGCACCAAAAAGGCGTCGATAGTACATACAATTTACCGAATGATTTATTTCTCGTGAAACAACTTTACATGGGTACATATGTTTTCGAAATATGTAAAATTCTGGAAATATCGAGTTGATTTGTTAATGAAATTATGATTTTAGAAATGATATATCGAAATCGT
>FXLX01000303.1 GCA_900180385.1 uncultured Candidatus Thioglobus sp.
CACCTACTTGTAATCCTGATTGATTAAAAATTCCACCATTTGTTAGCGTACCAACAACCGGCTTGAAGCCGTTAACACCACCAAAAGACCTTATTGATATGTTTGATAAATATACATAATTTTCGTAACAGCGATTGTTTTTTTGGTAGATAGAAGTTCAAAAAATTTGACAACATTATGTCTTTTCATAAAATATTTTGGAAGAAGCTGCTTGCGTTTATCGTTTAAAGAGGAACACTCTAAAACATAGTGGTATTCATCGCCTAATTTCTGACAATTACATAAATTACAGTACCTGTTTTCTCTATCAATATTTCTCCATCTACCGGTTTCAATCGGTAGATAGTGATTTGTTGTCCTAAATCTACACAGTCTGATTGCATCACCTATATTTAAAATATTGAAATATTCCTCGAATTCGAATTTGGTTTTAAAAATCCTATAATTTAATGCTTTTGAAGAATCTGACAGAGATGTTTGCCAATTCTGTACAAACTGATCTATCAATCGCTGTTTCACAACACATTTTAACCATTCTTTATTATTAACATTTTCTGTTTCCCATATATATGTAAATCCACACTCATTTAGAATTGTTCTGATAAAATAAACCCAATTTAAATTAGTATCACCATTTTCATTCAAATTTCTAGAAAGCCTATAAAATACATTTGAAAATTTAGCCTGCTTACCACTTAAAAGTCTTGCCCAGTATGAAATTGTCCTTACTTTTATATCAATATCAATTGGATACCTGCCTAGCTCACCATAAACCATATAGTTTGGAGTAGAGGACTTTAAATTTAAAAGTATTTTGCAGAATTTCAAGTGAACTCGTTCTAGTACTTCATTTTTGCCAAATCCCCAGACCTCGCAACCATATAAGAGAATAGGTTTTATCATTTTATCAAAGAGATCTAGCTGGATTTTCACTGATAATTTATATAACCTTCCCATTTTAAGAACTTCGTACATTGCCTTAAGCGCTTTGTCAGAAAGATGCTTTTTAGTAACATCAAAATTACATGTTTTTGTAAAAATTTACCCCTAAATAATTAAATT
>FXLX01000304.1 GCA_900180385.1 uncultured Candidatus Thioglobus sp.
CTAAGAACGGCAATGATTCAATGTCACCGGCAGTTCCACCAATCTCAACCAAAGCAACATCACCTGAGTCTTCCAGGCATGAAGCCAACATACTGTCCAAGTGGGTCTGGATATTTTCCCCTTATCCGCCATACACAGCAACTTGGTACAACACGCCTGTTTCCTGCTCCCAAATAGCCATGTCGCCACAAAATGTACTGTCTGTACGCAGTGTGTCTTCTGTCTCTGTTGTAATCTTGATCTGAAGGTTGTGCCAGAATATCATCTCTATGGCGAGCAACAACCTCCAAAACAAGTTCATCCAAAACTATGGTATAGAAATCCTGAAAAGAAAGGAAAAATATAGATGAGAAACAATCCATAGTTTTCCGTTGTAATACATCACTTCATTCAGATAAGCTAGTTTGAAAAAGATGTGGTGCTGGATGAATACTTTCTCAGTTATGCTTTATTTGAGGGGCCATCAACAGTTTGTCATGAGATGTGGGTTTTTGCTTGTTGAGGGCTGTATGGTAACCTGTCTTGTATTTAATTCCGAGGATTATTCTTGTGTGATTTGTTGGTTGTTTACCCCATATCTCATTTTATTTAAATGGTAAATACATGTTTAAACATTAGATGGTATGTTGCATACAAACAACAGATTACATGGTGATGGCAAAGTCAATACTGGTGTAACCACAAAACTGTCAAAAATAAAATCATGCAACAGAATAGTAAAGGCATATGAAAAAAATAATATTTACAGGCATTCTTGAGTGGCACCTCTCACTGTTCTCCTTGCAACACACTTTCTCTCCCTCCGGCATCTCCCTGCAATAGGTGCAGGTGCACCAGTCAGGTTGACCAGGCTGAGGAGCAGGATGGATCTGGATTTCTTTCATTTTCTTGCTCCAATAAATTGAAGACAAATGAAGGCTGCATGATTGATCTGAATTCTAAAATAAATAGAATTTTCTTATCATCTTGTATGAATAAATCAAAAGATCTTTAATTCAATCTTGTATGGCAAACAATAAAATGAGGACCAAACAAAATACAGTTGTCTGTCCAAAGTATT
>FXLX01000305.1 GCA_900180385.1 uncultured Candidatus Thioglobus sp.
ATACTCTTTGAGAAATTTGCGAATGTGGCAATTAACTCCATTTAGCATAAAAATAGGTGAACATATTCAGATAAAGATATTGTGATTAATTGTGAAAAATTATAGGAAACTGAAGAAGAAACTTAATAAAAAAGAATGAGATAACACCGCCCGGTCAATAAAGTAATACAACTGATTTTTATCAGTTTGTCCACGTCACACGTACAATTCCGATCAATGGAATGACAGGACACACATTTCGATCTGATCTTTAAATAATGTTCACGAAAAATAATACTCTTACAAACAAATCTACAGTGAAACTAGATTAAATTGCGCATCTATAGCAAATACCTGTCTATAAAGGACAGTTCCTTTTCCCCCATTAATGAATAGTGTATATAGTTTTAACCTGTATATAAAGGACACATTTTCAGGTTCACTTGAGTATCCTTTGTATGCAGGTTTGACTGTATATCATTCGCTCGTGTGTTCAAATTTGAACGAATCCACATCAGGCAAAAAACTCGCATAGAAAAACAAAAAGAGGGGGCACCCGGGTTCGAACCGGGGACCTCTCGATCTGCAGTCGAATGCTCTACCACTGAGCTATACCCCCAGATGATATTACTAGACCAATTTTGTATACTTAAATGTATTGGATGGCAACAGCAGAATAAAATTGTCTATACTAGTATGAACGTATAATTCATCTATTCACAGTTCTTCTAATAAGAGTAGGTTATTATTTTCAAATGTGATACTTTTTGAAGTTGTTGTTGGCTTTGAATTGGGTTTTTTTCCTTAACATTAGAAATATAAATGTCAAAAGTACATGTAACCCTAGCTACTTAATGATGAATTTCTTGTATATTTGCTGTTTGTTTTCATTTCGATTCAGTGAGTGTCACCATTTATCTGTTGCGACATCAGTGGAATAATAGGAAGCATATTATAGGAAAAAACAAAAATAACGGAGACCTGAAGGATTTCGGTCTAAGCCCCCAGTGAGGATCGAACTCACGACCCCTGGTTTACAAGACCAGTGCTCTAACCACTGAGCTATGGAGGCTCTTGCTT
>FXLX01000306.1 GCA_900180385.1 uncultured Candidatus Thioglobus sp.
ACCCTCAATAAATGAGGTAAGAAGGATATCCAGGCATTCCTGTCAGGGTTTCTGTAGTATCTCCAGAGTCGGACCTCAGGGCCTATGCGTCTGGTCTAACAGCTTAAAAGGGGGTGCAGGAAATACTTACATGCCACTCCATGATCATCCCTACAGTGATGTGAACATTATTTAGTGTAGTGCAAACGGGGGAAAGAACCACGGACCGGGGGACAAATTCAGCCCCAAACATTAAAAGGCTCTGTAACGGGGAATACCGACCTGGACAACTACATACTATCCAGTCGAGTAGCCCCAGATACCACTGATGCCGATGTACATGCACTATGTACAAAACCGGCTGTATTAAAGATGAAGGAAAGCGGAAAATCCTCAAGAAACCATCGAACTGTCAGAGGAACAACCGAAACCTGCAGACATCAAGTAAATGAGAGGTCTGCTTGACTTCCACAGCGTTCAATGAAAGTCAACTGACAGCCCCACGTTTTCCATCTTCACAATAAAAAAGAAAAGAAATCCGTTCTTTGTAAAAGTGAATCAGTTTACCACAAAATTTAAAAGCGTTTTCGATTCGCATTATCAGATGCATATTCGTCTGACATACAAACTGGTCGCCATGATATAGCTGAAATATTGCTGAAAGTGGCGTTAAACACCAAAAATCAAAATCAATCAATCAAATCAATACGATGTACCTTTTGTGAAATCAGCATTGAATTTTACAGTACTAGCACAGAAGCTCCTTTGCATGGTCTGATAAATTCACCATGAAATGTATGCCCGCTTTATTTTGGACAGGGGCCACATAGACAATACCCATGTTTGTGGAAACCCCATTATTTGTTTGCATGTGAAGCGACAGGGTTTTCATCATAATAAATGATCCTCAGTGTCTTAAGATATTTAATTTCTTTTGACGCCAGATAATGTATATAGTACTTGAAACATGTTCGCTGCTCCGTTAATTACGGGTATTATGTTGGAGCCGTAACCGATGCTTATCAGAGCATTTCAAAGGCAGAGTATTGTCACTTACAGGCAAGGGTGGCGCACTAATT
>FXLX01000307.1 GCA_900180385.1 uncultured Candidatus Thioglobus sp.
ATTCGCAATCACAGTTAGTAACAGGTGCCCGTTACCCAGATTTAGTTTATAATTATTTTATTTGATCAATGATACAAAGAGGATCAGACACAAGTTTTACCAACTTATGGAGTCTTCTCCTATATATACAATCATTATTACATTATATTGAGAATGCACAAGAAAACAAGAAAAATACAATTTTATCATATAATATAGCTGAAAATAGTAAACGAGTAAAAAGAAATGAAGAAAAAGTATGTGTGTGTGTGTGTATGGATGCTGGATGATGTTTGGTTAGTACATTAAACGATTAGAAATCGTTTAGACCTTTTTATGAATCGAAAAACTGAATAAAAAATAAAGCAATTATCTGCATAGCTTAAGGTTTCACTTCCTGATGTGAGAAGTGAAGTATTGATCAATTGAGACAAATCGCTTATGCTGAGAAACAGTTCATTTCTTATTTCAGAATATTTGGTACAAACAAAAAAGAAGTGGTTCGCATCTTCTTGGGGGGCACCGCAGCTACACGCTGGGCTAGATAAAATATGAACCTTATGTAGATCATGGTTGAGGAAAGAAGCTGTACATCTAATTTGTGTTAGGATCACGTTTAACTTTCTAGGGCCATAGTAATAAAGTTTGGGAACTGAGATCTTATTTGATTGGCTGTTAAGACGAATAGCGTTTTTGAATTTGGATAATGAATCTAATTTTCTGATTGCAATGTCAAGTTTATTCCATTCTTTAACTGTGGAAGGAATAAATGACGAATTGGTTATAGAGAGTCTACAGAAAGGAACTATTAAATTATCACAATTTCGCAAAGGGTATATAGTAGTACTCTGAATAGTTGGGGGAACTAGATGACGCAAGTATTCAGGTGCCATTCCACATTTTATATTAAAAAATAATTGGAGTTTTCTGCGGTATCTCCGCTCTGATAGTGTTTCCCAACCTGTCTCAGCATATAAATACTCCGATTTTGTAAAAATGGGTAAACCTGTTACAATTCTGGCAGCGTCTAATTGAAGTTTTTCTAATTTGTCTGAATAGCCAATTCCACAATTATCCC
>FXLX01000308.1 GCA_900180385.1 uncultured Candidatus Thioglobus sp.
TTGTGCGAGACCCGATGGTCAAGAAGGGCAGACGCACTTAACATATTCAAATCTGCGCATGCATTAATAATTGATACTCTAGATGACCTAGGGACTGGTGGTGATCGAAATGCTAAGCAATTGAAACTTGCCCTTCAGGATTTCGGCTTCATGGTTGCTCTTGTTGTTACTGAATATGTGCTTCAATACAGTTTGGCATTATCCAACCTTTTACAAAGACCTGGTAGAGGCTGCATCTGAGGCTGAAACTGTTATTTCAAGCCTTCGAAAAATTAGACAGGATGACAATGTCTGGCAAGAGTTGTACCAGGACATAACAAAACTTGCCGAAAAGCAGAATGTATTACCGAGCAAACCGAGGACAGCTGGTAGGCAACAGCACAGAGACAATGTGCCTGCTGATACACCAGAAGAATACTGGCGACGATCAGTATACTATCCGTTGCTCGACCACATTGCCAATGAACTTGAGACAAGACTTGTAGTTCCCAAAGACCGGTTTCTGGCTCAATACCTCATCCCTTCAAAACTTGCCTCCCTTACACCCGAAAGAGAACTTCAGGATTTTATGCCATTTGCAGGCGACCTGCCCGATAACAATTTTGCAGCCTATAAAGCAGAAATGGTAAGGTGGAAATGTAAATGTCAAAATGTTACTGAGAAGCCGAGCACACTTATTGACACACTCAAGCATGCTAAACCCGAGATGTATTCTAACATCCACAGTGCTGTAAAGGTTCTTTTGACTATGCCTGTAACCTCAGCTACCGCAGAAACGTCTTTTAGCGCTCTCAAAAGAATCAAAACCTATCTGCAATCTACGATGGTTGAGGATAGACTTAATGGTTTGTCCTTAATGCATGTCCATCCAGAGATTCCCCTGAACTTTGACCAGGCTATAAACACTTTTGCAGCAGATGGAAACAGGAGAATCCAGCTGATATTTCCGTACTAAACACATATTAACATGCAATGGCCTGGATATACCTCGTTTGTTGTTGAAGCGTGCTACCCATCTTCGTTTCAGTCCCTTGTTTGTTTCATTAGTTTGTTGTT
>FXLX01000309.1 GCA_900180385.1 uncultured Candidatus Thioglobus sp.
CCAACCAATATTTGCTCTTTCTCCGTAATGCTGCGTGCTTAGCGGAAAAGCAACAAATACCAATTTTATAGTCTTTGGTTTGACCCGACCGGGGCTCGAACCCACGATCTACCGCACTCGAGGCGAGCACGCTAACCATTACGCCACCGATGCGGTGCTTTTGATTGATGTTACCACGTGAATATACTTTGTCACAGTATGATAGTAGTCCTCCTTTGACTGCATGCAAAATTTTAGTCATACTTATAGATAGGTAGTTCTTTTGTTGAACAAGTTTAAATACTGATTCTTCTGAAATTTTGGTATCCAATATAAAGTAGATAATTCACAATTTTCTTCATTTATCGGAATATTCAGTGATGACATGAATGATTGTGATTTGCCAAAATGTCTTCTTTGTCAAAATTAGTATTTTTGTAAGGTTTACCAGAGTTCTTGGAAATATCAAGTTCTTCATATTGCTCGTTTGGCGTTAAACAACAATCACTCACTTCATTACTTATTTACCAAACCTTATTTCTTGTGGTTTTTGAATATTTTTATGATGTTTACCTATTTGAAATTAAGCATGTTTGTAAGCTCAACTGGACAAAACGGCCAAGTGAAGTATTATCATTTAGTGTCCGTCGTCTGTTATCCATAACTTTTCATATTAATATTTAATCTTTTTCTTAGAAACTGCAAAACCAAATGCTTTAACTATTTTACGTTATCAAGTTTTGGGACTATTTTGTAGCGCGTGCATATATAGTACATGTTTATACAAAACGCACATGGATCAACGCTTACCTCACCATGACCAGACCCAAAGGGTCTAAGGTATTATCATCACATTGCGTCCAGCGTGGTCTGTAAATCTTTAACATTAACATTGGAGGGATGTAGGAGAGGTGTGTATTCAGTGCCGTCTTAACGCATGGGCACGCTGGGCAGTTGCCCGGGGGCCCACGAGCATAGGGCCCCATGCTTATCTATGTATGTTGTGTACTGTATGTTTTTCTAAGGTTTAAACACTGACTTTGTTGGAAATACCAATACAATATATACATTAATT
>FXLX01000310.1 GCA_900180385.1 uncultured Candidatus Thioglobus sp.
GAAGTTTTAATATAAACGGCTCAGATTTAAAATTTAGCAGAACCTCGTTGAATTTTATCTATAATTTTTAAACACCTAACAAATCACTCCACCTGACCACTGACGTGTCAGGTGAGTTCAGGCGTTAGGCATAAAAACACATGAAGTTTACACTTAAATCATATCACCGAAATGTTCCCGACGAAGAACTGCTAAATGATGTAATTGCAGTCTCAAAAATGACGGGGAGAAATACGGTTACTATGGCTGAGTATGAACAGCATGGTAAATATCATCCAAGCACTTTACATAGGCGTTTTCATTCATGGTTTAAAGTGTTGGAAAAAACAGGTTTAGAGAAAAGTAGATCAGACATCAATATCCCAGAAAAAGAACTATTTAAAAACATTGAAGACATCTGGGTTCAGTTGGGTAGGCAGCCAAAATATGATGAAGTTAAAAAGCCTTTTTCAAAATACTCGGCTGGAACATATGATAAAAGATTCGGGTCATGGCTAAAAGCGTTGGATAAATTCGTTGAGTATATAAACGAAGAAGATGATGACTCAAATGAAGAAAACACAGAAAATAATCAGCTAAACAACAATCCAGAAAAGCCAACCAGAAGAAAAACCAAAAGGAACATATCAGATAGGCTTCGTTTTACAATTCTAATGAGGGATGGTTTTACATGTCAATCATGTGGTGCAAGCCCTACAAAAGAACGAGGCGTAGAATTACACGTAGACCATATACTGCCTTGGTCAAAAGGTGGTGAAACAGAAGAAAAGAACCTGCAAACAAAATGCAAACAATGCAATTTGGGTAAAGGCAATGCATTTAATAAATAAAAAATGCCTAATAAATAGCTCCAGTGGACAATTTAAAGCGTCACTTGTTTTGCATTCGCAAAAAACGTGCCACTTTAAATTGCCGCTGAGCAAGGCGTTAGCTGTACAAAATTCAAATATTAGTTTATAACCAAGCAAAGGAACATATATTGTACAACTCGTTACTGTTCAAAAAAAATAACCAGAAGACAACTAACATAGCATAATATCTACTAGCTTTGTT
>FXLX01000311.1 GCA_900180385.1 uncultured Candidatus Thioglobus sp.
TATTCGCCTCAGGCGAACTCTTTAAAGGCAAGGTTTACCTCACCGTTACCTCGCCTGATACAGGACGTGTGTGGCTCGATAGAAACCTTGGTGCCACTCAAGTGGCAACCTCAGGCACAGACAGTGCTGCTTATGGTGATTTGTATCAGTGGGGGCGAGCAACAGATGGGCATGAATTACGCACCTCAGCTACGACAGCAACCTTGGCAACCACTATTAGCCCAGGTGCAAATACATTCGTCACTAATTCCACAGCGCCATATGACTGGACTAGCGCAGATAGCGCAGGTAGTAGTAGAGTTAGTGCTTGGGCGGATGGCGGCGCTAATGATATTTGTCCAGCAGGCTTTAGTGTGCCAACCATTGCCGAACTAATTGCGGATACTGTTCATGACGGTACTTACACGGGCAGCAATGATATTACTAACAGTGCCACCGCCTTCTCCAGTTTTTTAAAAATCCCAGTTGCTGGCGACCGCATTCGGATGGGTGGCGCGCTTGTCGATGTTGGCAGTTTCGTCAGCTTATGGAGTCGATCTGCCAATGGGTTGGATGCCCGTCGCGTGGGCTTCAGCTCGGGTGTTGCGAGCATCTTCAGCGATAATCGCTCGTTCGGATTGAGTGTTCGTTGCATTAAGGATTAAGCGCAGCGTGACACTTTGATTCATTTGTACACTTTCGTCACTTTACCATTTCATGGCTTTAGCCTGAAATGGTTATCTTAAATTCACATCATAAACGCACCACCTAGTGTAACTACAAAGCGTGTATTTTTGGATTGGGGTATTCGTGATCTTACACTGCAAGGGCACACGTGGTAGAATGTTTTAATTTTCTAGAATTACTATTTAATTTTTAACTAAGATGACAATATTAAAAAACAAAAAAACTAACCAAGCACTCACATTTCTAGGCAAGGCGCACTCTAGTGCGCTAACCAAGCTTAAACAGCTTTTTGTATTTTTATTACTAACCCTATCACTCAACACTACCGCCGTTGATGCTCGCCAAGCAGGCGAGCAAATACAATCTCAAATAGTCAATAAAGCCAT
>FXLX01000312.1 GCA_900180385.1 uncultured Candidatus Thioglobus sp.
TTACAAATATTTACAATGAGCAATATAATTAAATACATAAATGCTGGTAGTAAGAATACAATACCATAAACAACTAAATCATAATTTATCTCTCATATTCAATTTATAAACATACA
The DNA here is from genome assembly GCA_900180385.1 of uncultured Candidatus Thioglobus sp. GTDB lineage: Bacteria > Pseudomonadota > Gammaproteobacteria > PS1 > Pseudothioglobaceae > Thioglobus_A. Next base: position 117 of record FXLX01000312.1, read on the forward strand.
TTTTTACACAGTAAACAATGAAAGGAATTATTAATACAACTAAATTCATAATGTATCCAATAATAGCTGTAATTTCCTAATATTCTGTAAGTTTCGAACTTCTGGGTTCTTAATCATCATTTGTATATTACTTCTGAGTTCATTTTTGAGATTTGTGATAACTATTGCTTCCCTGTAAGTGCTTATTTTATATAATTTCTTGTTTTCCAAATTACCCATTTTAATATACAAATTACTAAATTCATTAAAAGTAGATCTTCAGTTATTTCTCCCTCATACACCCCAATGATTAAGTTTTCCTCAACAAGTACTATATTTTTTTCAAAAATGCTATTAAAAATGTGTTTTAATTCATCTAAGACATGTTTAATTTTATGACACCTGTAAAACAAATGCATAAGGGACTCTATTTCATTTTTACAAAAATGACATTGACCATTTGATTTTCCCATTTTTTGTAATCTATATTCTGAATAGACAATGTTATGCAAACATTTCCATTGGAACTGGATAATGCTTTGTTTACATTTAATCTTGTTCAGTATATACCAAATTGATATCCAGTTAAATTTCTTTTCATAAAATGTATCCCATTTGAATTGACATTTTGGCGTGATTGGTTTACGTATTTCTTTCTGGATATTCTTCAGTTTCAGCTCTTTTGGAACAATGATTTTATTATTATGATTTCTAATATTCAAATTACTATCTATTTTTAAACCTAATGATTTTTTTATCTTTTCGTTATCATCGGATTTTAATTTCTTAACAAAATTTTCTGGTATTGATTTTTTTATTTTTGCCCATTCTGATATCCAGTTCCTTTTATCATCCAGTCTATTAAATATAGTCTGATTATCAACAAAGATTTATATAATTGTTTCCCCCATGTATTATTAATATCAAATATATTATTCTAAAGCTCAACATCTGGAT
>FXLX01000313.1 GCA_900180385.1 uncultured Candidatus Thioglobus sp.
GTTAACTGACGGACGACAACAACTATCTATCTATCTATGGTGTTGACTTGAAAAAGGTCGTTGACCCATCACTCAAGTATTTGTGACGTCCTCCAACATGACAAAATTATTAGTATATACAGTAAAGTCCCAAAAGTGTGTGTATTTACAAGTGATTAAAATCAGGATAAAATCATCATCTTTTGTTCATGTTGTTCAGCCACCGTAGTAGAGCTTAGTGAGTCTGCTCTTAAATTCCTCACTGCTCTCTATGTCTAACAGTTCATCTGATAGTTGGTTCCAATCCCTGATGGTACGTGGGAAGAAACTGTATTTGTAAACATCTTTTTTCGGTCTAATTTGTATGTATCTCTTCGGATGATGGAATCTCGAAGTTCTCGTTGGTTTAATGATGTAGGATGGTATTGGTATCGCTACTTTTTCATGGATGGCTTTATGTAAAAGTGTGATACAGGCTATTTTTCTCCTTGTTGAAAGTGGTGGTAATTCCAGTTGTTCGAGTAATGTTGTCACTGTACCAGGGTCTCTTGAGTAGTTGCTTTTGATGAAGCGTGCTGCTCGGCGTTGGACCATCTCAATCTGTTGAATATGTTTTTGGAGATGAGGGTCCCAAGCGCTGCTGGCATACTCAAGGTGAGGTCGGACAAGCGCAAGGTATGCTTGTTTCTTTACCTCCTCTGGACATGATCCTACGTTTATACGTATGCAGCCTAGTGCTTTATTTCCTTTCGCTACAACTTTCTGAACTTGTTTGTCCCAAGACATGGTGTTCGTGAGTTCAGCTCCTAGGTATGGATTTGATGCTACTGTTTCTAAGGTTTGTCCATTGATGTTATAGTCGAAGTCTACTGTTTTCTTCTTTTTTGTAATCTTTAGAACATAGCATTTCAGAGGGTTGAAAATCATCTGCCATGTTTTAGTCCAATTAACCATTCTGTCAAGATCTTGTTGTAGCCGTTTGCAATCGTCTTTGGTGGATATTGCTAAGTATAGTAGGCTATCATCTGCAAATAGGCGAATTTTGGATGTGATGTCATTACCTATATCG
>FXLX01000314.1 GCA_900180385.1 uncultured Candidatus Thioglobus sp.
CTATTCAACTTACTTTTCTTCTGTATTTTCCAAATCTTATCACTATTCGACTTACTTTTCTTCCATATTTTCCATATCATTTCACTATTCAACCTACTTTTCTTCCATATTTTTCATATCTTTTCACTATTCAACTTACCTTTCTTCCATATTTTCCCTATCTTTTCACTATTCAACTTACTTTTCTTCTGTATTTTCCAAATCTTTTCACTATTTAACTTACTTTTTCTTCGTTTCTTACTCACTCACTTACACAACTCACTCAATGATATTCCCAACATAATTAAGTTTTAAAATTCTCCTGTGATTTAAATTTATTTCAAAGAATTCCCATTGCTCTAAAATATATTGTGTTCTCCAGCTATTTGAAAAGAGTATTGGGCAATGTTTTCCAGTTATCAGAAACAAGCATTAACAGTTATGATATCTCCTTTATGTACAAACTGCCACGATATAACTGTAATATTGTTGAATGTGGCATTAAACACCATACATCTAACCCTTTATTTACAAAGACATATACCTACCTACCTATCTATCTACATTTTTATGAGAATTATAGATTTTATTCAATTTTTGCTAGTCATTTTCCTATCTTGATGAGTTTCAGATTTCCACAATCAAATTTATTTTACATAACAGCCTAACACAGTGTTCTATTTTTAGAGCAGTAAGAAAACTTACTTCCTGAACAGGGTTTTAGTATATATTTACCTGCCAAAGGCAAGCAAATATCTGTATATAAGCTTAAATATATCTATGTTCCTGCCAAGGGCAAGTAACTCTCTGTATATAAGTGTAACAATCGATTTCCAAATAGCCATTTCTTGATACGTATTATATAGTATTTCTCTTTCTGCACAGGTATATGTCCACATACAGAGTTGTAACTTATTCCTCCACATAAAGAGTTATGTCCCCTACTGCAGTGTTAAACCTCCACACACAGGGTTATGTCCCCTACGGCAGTGTTATCCCCACATCAAGGAATTTATGAAGAGAGGACAAGTCTGTAACTGGTGTTGGTATTAAAAGAGAAATA
>FXLX01000315.1 GCA_900180385.1 uncultured Candidatus Thioglobus sp.
AAGTCTCAATGCCCATGACATGGTCGTCTTCGAAAATCCGAGAGACGTATCGCAGATCATGGCCTTGGCGCATCAAATGTATCCCCAAAGGACGAAATACTTTTTGGAAGCCTACACTGCAGCCACTGCTCAACCCCACGGCTATTTAGTCATCGATATGAAACAAGAGACACCGGACATCTTGAGACTAAGAAGTCATATCTTTCCCGGTGAGGAACAGAAAGCGTACGCCGATATTTAGTTATATATCCCAGTCTATCCAAGATTAATTCAGTTTTACGAGAGATGCGGAAGCAGTAACATGGTCTCTCAGCGCTTGAAAAAGCACATCAGTGATATAGTATACATGCAAAAGACGAAACCGTGTATTCGTAAACACCTCATAACCAAAGCCGATCGCAGTCTCGTCGACTGTCTGTGTGAGTGTGCCGATAATATTTTAAGAGGCAACGTCCCGTTAACTAAACTGCAGAAGGAAAAACTCAAGAGAAATAAGGCCGGATTGAGAGCACTGACGAAAAAGTCGGTCTCTCTCAAAAAGAAGAAAGCGATCTTACAGAAAGGTGGATTTTTGGGATCCCTACTAGCACCGATTGCATCTGTAGTAGCACCGTTGCTCTCTACATTGTTTCAATGAAGGAACTAACCTTAATGAATAGATACCACCAGACTCAAGGGCGCCCAAAACCTCCAGTGGAACAACGTGTGAAAGTCATGGACACCTTGGATAAAAAGATGCAATCCATACTAGAAAGAGAAGACCTGTCGGCAGACGAGCGTCTCAAGCTATACGACCAATCGTTCACTCGATATTTGAACGTCCACGACGATTACAGGCCCAGACCCGTGGTATCTAAAGTGTCGACATCACCACCCGCAGTGATCGAAACGGAGACAAAGGACGCGATAGAAGAGGAAATATTGGAAAGCGTTCCGAAAACTATGAAAACCAAGGCCGAGCTATTGGTACGGAAAATGAAAGCAGACCCTAGCATTGCCTGGAGCGAGAAAGGGGAACTGAAATACAAGGGAGAAACCG
>FXLX01000316.1 GCA_900180385.1 uncultured Candidatus Thioglobus sp.
ATCCTACAAAAGTATCTGGTCCTGATTTGATCAACCCTAGACTGTTGAAAGAAGCAGCACCTATTATTAAACACCCCTTTTGTAAATTATTCAATCTCTCTTTACGGGTCGCTTCCTATCCAAGCCAATGGAAAAGAGCAAATATAACGCCTGTTTTTAAGAATAATAAACAAAACGACGTAAATAATTATAGACCCATATCCCTACTTAGTGTAATTTCAAAATGTATGGAGCGTTGCGTATATAAACATATTCACAATCATCTATTGGATAACGATATTCTAACTACTTGTCAATCCGGATTCACAAAAGGGGATTCTGCAGTTAATCAACTAATCAATATAACAAACGATTTTGGCAAAGCCTTAGATAGTGGTAAAGAAGTTCGGGTCGTTTTCTGCGATATCAGTAAAGCATTTGATCGGGTTTGGCATAAAGGTTTAATTCACAAACTAAAACAATCAGGCATTTCAGGCAATTTACTCAAGTGGTTTCAAAGCTATCTCTATGGGAGGGAACAAAGGGTGGTTATTAATGGCTCAAACTCTAACTGGTTACCGGTAAAGGCAGGGGTTCCTCAAGGTTCCATTCTTAGCCCTCTTTTATTTAGGATTTACACCCTGACATGCTCACATAATATTTTTCACCTTTTCAATCTTTGTATTATTATTATACCCCCCACAACAAAGTTGTAGGGGGGTATACTGGTTTCACCATGTCCGTCCGTCTGTAGACAAATCCTATGTCGTACGATAACTTGAGTTGTGTTTCTTAGAATCTTTTAAAATTTTATCAGCTGTTTACTGGTGAAGAGAGGAGGATCCCTTTCATTTTTGACGATTTTCACTTTTGCCGTTCCAGAGTTATTGGACTTGATATGACGGAAAATAGGATTTTTACCCTATGTCGTATGATAACTTGAGTAGTGTTTCTCAGAATGTTTTGAAATTTTATCAGCAGCTTACCGGTGAAGAGAGGAGGATCCCTTTCATTTTTGACGATTTTCACTTTTGCCGTTCCAGAGTTATTGGACTT
>FXLX01000317.1 GCA_900180385.1 uncultured Candidatus Thioglobus sp.
ATGTCTCAGTTGACGTTAAACAACAATGTTCAATCAATAACCATGTTTTTCATTATTACCCCGTAAATCGGGAAATTTTGTCCTTTTTTCTCCAAAAGAGGGTTGTTTTATTTTGGTGTGTGAAATTTTGGCCATTTTCGTTTCTAGTGTGTTTAATTTTGGCCACTTTTGGTTCCCATGTGTTTAATTTTTTTGTCAGTTAATTCAGAACGTAAATGGAAGCGTTCTCATTTCAACCAGCGATACTACGTTTTTACTGTTACTTACCGGATATTTTGATGTCGTACTAAAAACCAAATCGATTATGGATAAATTGTGATATTTATTAAAACTAGGAATTTAAATATTTAAACAGCATAAAGTAAAATGCATTTAATATAAAAACAACAAATAATAATTTTGCACTGGTATTAATCATCGCTTTTACAGGTAAACAGTCTTATTATAACGGTCAGTACATGTATTTGTTTACACAACAATTATACATAATAAATAAAACCGATAAGACACTAATTACGTGTTTATTGATTTTTCTTTTTTCTATAGGTAATTGTCATTTTAATGATATTTGACATTTTGTTGATTGAATAAATTTTATTGGTATTGCATGGTTTTTATCAATGTACTTTATTTACCTGTAATTTCTCTCTTGTCATCCAAGCCAACGATTTCACATCGTGAACACTTTTCAGTTTGACTTGTGTGTGTATATACATGTATAACGGTAATTGACAAAGTTTTACTTAGGAAAGAAGTAAGACAAAAAGGTACAGACTAGGGAATATAAATATAAAAAGATATTAAGGCAGTGTTCAATTTTGGCGGTTAATTTTTGGAGTGTGACATATTTTGGTGTGTTTAATTTTGGCACTTCGTATTTAGGGGCCAAAATAGGCCAAAATAAAACCATGACCAAAATTTCCCGATTTACGATATTGGATTTTTATGAAACTTTACACATATGTAGTACACTACCTGCAGATGTGCATGAAGGAATATGGTTGCTGTCCAAAATTCAAAAGTAGAGATAATT
>FXLX01000318.1 GCA_900180385.1 uncultured Candidatus Thioglobus sp.
TGTTGAGACACATTGTCAACAGTTATTGAGCATAAAAAAAAGAAAAAAAAAGTAAAAAAAATACAAAAAAAAAAAAAAAAAATACTTATAAGATACAATTCCAAAAAGTTGGCCATAATATACATGTAGGTCATACAACAAAATTTCATATGTGAAAAGTGCAAACTGGAAATTATACAGACTTCTAAGAAATTAACAAAATTGTTGTTGTTATTTAATGTCAAACTTCTTTGCTTCATGACTCAATTGATCGTAAAGTGTGTATATTAACACCATGTAAAGGCTTAAAATCTAGTACACTATCACATAACTTTGTGTGATGATTACAAAATATTTAAATTTGTTTCTTTTTCCTGTGGGTTTTTTTTCTGATTTTATTGATAATCATAGATTTACTGGTCACCTCTCCCACAATGACAAAGGAATGAATTAATCCACATCAACACAGGCCGTGTTCACACTGATTACCGTACAACTGACAGCATACTCAGCATGCTGAGCCAGGCTCAGCATTTTCGCTGATGGTCTGCTAATTAACCCCAAGGTAATAAACAGGGCCATAAAATACCTGGTCAGTAGTGTCTTGTTGATTTCACAGGTGATCTACAGGTAAATATATACACCTGTTTGTGTTACATAACAGGAAATGGGCATATTTGGATTTCAGTGATTTTGATGTGTAGAAAAAGGACTTTAATACATTTAACTGTACCTTGAAAATTTGTCAATAAAATAATATTTTCAAAATTTAATATTTTGTGATATTAGCATCAGCTAACAATTTAAACAAATAATTGAAATGAAATCATAATTTTGTGTTGGATATATAAGAATTTTTAACTGAAAATATGGCAAAGAAGAACAAGATTAATTGTGATGCTATTTTAATCAATAGATTAATTAATTAAGATTAGATTTAACATTTTAAGAATTTTCTTTCTATGTAATGTGCATGTGTGTACATGTTAGTCATGTATTTAAGAGTTTTTGTTTTTCAACTTTGACAAAAATGTTATAGTTG
>FXLX01000319.1 GCA_900180385.1 uncultured Candidatus Thioglobus sp.
TGCAAGCTTCACGTTTAACACTCATCACTGCCACCAAGCAAATTTTAGCAAATGGATTAGGTTTATTGGGTGTATCAGCGCCTGATAAAATGTAGTTTATGGATAATTTATCACGCATCAAAATTAAAGGCTTTAAATCGATTAAAGCGTTAGATTTAGAAATGAAACCAATTAATGTGTTGATTGGTGCAAATGGCTCGGGTAAGAGTAATTTTATTTCTGTTTTTAAATTGTTAGATGTTTTATATCAAAAAAAGTTACAAACTTATATTTCTACAAACGGTAAGGCAGAAAGATTTCTACATTTTGGTAGTCAGATAACTCAAGAAATAATTATTGATTTGAGCTTATCCGATGCAAATACATATTTTTTAAAATTGGCCAAAGATGTTGACAATGATAGTTTTGTTATTGACATAGATAATGCGACTTTTACAGTTTATGGCAAAACGCATGATGTTAGCTATTCTAGTCTGGAAAGTAATATTTCAAATGAAACAAGTAGTGGAATTATAAAAAATTCTAAAAATTATTTACAACAATGTAAATTGTATCATTTTCATGACACATCTGAAAAAGCAAAGTTTAAATCTAATCAAGACATTAATGATAATGACTTTTTATGGAGTGATGCAGGCAATCTTGCGCCATTTTTATTAAGATTAAGTCAAGATTACCCGGAGGATTATCAAAATATTGTGAGTGCTATACAAACGGTTGCATCTTACTTTCATGATTTTAGTTTTAAAAAAGATAGTAAGGATGTTTTGTTAAGGTGGCAACATAAAAATAATTTAGAAGGCGTTGGATTTTCTGCAAATAATTTATCTGATGGCACCGCACGTTTTATTTGCATGGCGACACTATTCTTGCAGCCCAAAGAATTGCGCCCTGCAACAATTGTATTAGACGAGCCAGAAATTGGCTTGCATCCAGTGGCATTAACAGTGTTATCAGATATGATCAAAGCAGTTTCAAATGATGAGGGACAGGTAATTATATCAACCCAGTCTGTTG
>FXLX01000320.1 GCA_900180385.1 uncultured Candidatus Thioglobus sp.
AGGCAATGATTGTAAATTAGTCATGATATGCTCAACTTGCTGATCAAATTATATCAATTGCACATATTAAGGGAATACGATACAGTAGGGATTGCCAATTGATTTTTTCATGAAAATTCGTGATTTGGTCAATTTCGACATGCTCTTTCCAAATATGCAAAGAAAAATATACCTTCGTGACTTAGTTTTCGAGATATTTACGATCGAATTTCGACCATTTTTCGACAAATTTTTAAAATACGGATTTTTATAGCGGTAAAGAAAATATCACAATTTCAAAACGGTAAAAGATAATTGCATCCGGTTTTTTGCAATAGCTTCCTATGATAATTTCGTTCAAAGATGATGAACATGTACATTGCCAATAATAGATTAAGTAGTCCAAAAATTCTACTTATTTGTGGAATATGGATTATTTAGTGGTTTCTTCATGAATAAATTTGCATGTAGAAAAAAAATGACAATTGATATTTTCTTAATATTTTGTCATGATATTCTCGCAATGATTTTATTTAGAATTTTAACAAAAAGTAAGGGGGTACATGTGCTTGTTTTTTAGCTACAGAACAAAAACCGTGCATTTTTCATGACAAACCTAGACATCGTCAATTTCGGCGCCAAATTACCCTACAATGTATTTTAATAGGTAAAACGTCGTGGAGTCTTTCCCGCCGTTTTCCTTGGATTGGATGAAAGGGCAACGCAACCGGAGAATGCGTTATATATGGACCCAGTCGTTTGAAAAAGTTATCCGTTGTATAAACTAACCTAATCTGGTGCGTTTGTCTTGAAGTTGTCCGCCAGAAAAAAATTTGAACAACTTGGCCAAGATGGCTAGTTTGTGCATCTCAAATTTCCAATTTTTTGAGGCCGCAGACCGGCAGTTTACGCCGTTTTTTGTCACGAAATATAAATTCTTCTTCTCGACTCACACACAAGCGACCTCAATATCAGACTCACCAATATCGATGTCTCTCTATTTTCTCCTTTGCATCTGTTCGTTATTTTGGG
>FXLX01000321.1 GCA_900180385.1 uncultured Candidatus Thioglobus sp.
TAATTCTCACCTGAGTTTTGTCAAAGTTGTAACAACTTGTAATAAGGGTTGTTAGGTTAGAAAAGACATTGTTCATCAAAGAAAATTTAACAATCAAACCAGATGTAGCAACTCGTACTTGAAATTTCCCACCACTGGTACATGCTAAGTACACAATATATCGGCCGTGTTCCCCATAGATGAAGATTTTCTTTTCTTTTACTTTTAAACCAGGTTTATTTGTGTGATACTCGTCAAATATTGTTGGGTTTTTATTTATTTGATTATCGATATCAAAATAATTACAAAAAGAATGACGAATAATTGTGGCCAGTGTGAGGATCTAACTCTCGACTTTATTCACATCGCTCCCGTGAATTTGATGATGAGACTCTTTAACCTGTTACAGTGCTACGTACGTTGTTTCATTTGCTTCTGTTTGTCGTCAAATCCACCACACGTCGTCAAGCAAAAATACATTTTCCACCATCAAATCCCCAATTGACGTCGGCAATTCTTCAAATACAATACGTGTATTCCTTAATTCGGACGCAATATATGATAATTACAAATGTGTTCCATTGGACGATCTGTTCATATGCGCTTTAATAATGATAATAATACTTTATTGCAAATAGAAGACAGATAGTGGAAAACTACTAGAAAATATAAGCCATTGTAAAAAGTCGTTTGTATTTATCAATCTTTTCTTATTGTAGTTGCTTATTTTGTCCTTGCAAACTGCTGTAGAGCGAAATAACAAACGGCATGAAAATTGTCAGACAAGAAGGCACGAGAAAAAAAAATCGTGCCCCGGGTGAGGATCGAACTCACGACCTTCAGATCGCTCTTGTGATTTGATTATGAGACTGACGCGCTGCCTACTGCGCTACCGAGGCCACAATTTATTAACTGCAAAATATCGTATTTAATTCTCACCTGAGTTTTGTCAAAGTTGTAACAACTTGTAATAAGGGTTGTTAGGTTAGAAAAGACATTGTTCATCAAAGAAAATTTAACAATCAAAC
>FXLX01000322.1 GCA_900180385.1 uncultured Candidatus Thioglobus sp.
TATAATTGTCAATTCTGGACACTCGTATAACTTATTTTGCTATGTTTTGGTCAGTTATCATACCCGCCAAGTACCCCGTTTTCGTCACACCCGGAATTCGAGTTTGTCACCCTCATTTCCCTGAACACCCATCGGGACACGGATTTCACTACGGTGACCCGGAATTGGTCCAGATATTAGAAATATTTATTTATTCGGAAAATACTGGGATTTTACCTATCGAAAGGACAACAATCCGAATGGTCAACTACAAGCAACCTTCGAGGTAAGTAATTAGCGATGATTGGGTCTTTTACAATAAAGTTTTAATCCCCTTGTGGAAAGTTTGAGTTGTTTTTACAATAAAAAAGTTAAATCATTTCTGCAAAATGTCTACTGGAAGGAAGAGGTCCTTATCAGGTATACCGAAAGAAGAAGAAGAAGGGCCTGCTTTTTCTTCACTCGCTAAACGAAAGAAATATTTATGCAAATATCAAAAAGCTTGGGAAGCAGAATTTAGTTGGCTCAGTCAGTGATCGTAGCGTAAATGATGCATATTGCATTCTTTGTAAATCAGTTATCTATTGGATCCGGTGCAAAGAATGACCTGACAAGGCATGCAAAGTCACAAAACTATATGCAGCTGGAGATGGTTCAAAGGAAATCAAAATCAATGTCTTTGTTTGTAACAATGCCAAACAATTCTTTGAAGAGTCAAACAACTTCTGCTGAAACTCAGTTTTGTAATTTCATAGCTGAACACAATATAGTGATTATAACCAGAGCTTAGAGTCTATGACATAGTTTATTGATACAGCTGTTTATTTGTACATACATATGATCATTAATAATACATATTAAACTAGATATGATATCATACGATTTACAATAATTATGGCCGAAAATGTCGTTACGCGTTATGACCCTCATTTTCAATTAGGAATGAGGGTCATGACCCTGATTTGGTGTTTCAGAGGTTGGCAGGTATGTAATCAACCACCCCAATGCTTATAGAGCAGTTG
>FXLX01000323.1 GCA_900180385.1 uncultured Candidatus Thioglobus sp.
TTCCGTAACAATTATCTCGGACAATAACACCACTTTTTGCTGTTTTAACTTGGCCAGATCTCCGATCACACAGGTAGAACTACATATTTAAAGTCAGATTTCTTAACACTGTGGTGGCCGAGTGGTTAAGGCGTTGGACTTAAGTTCCAATAACCCCACCCGCAGTAATACATTTTTGCTATATCCGATTGGTATTTGGATTAAAGATGAAATCAAATATATTTACTGGAACCACCGCTTTTATTCACCCGAACGAAAAAAGGCAAAATGAAATGGGAATTCAAGTCTACATAAGCTGTCACATTCACATTATTTTAATATAAACACCTATAACAAAGAGCTGTGAATATTCTAATTCCTTTGCGTGATCGCATGGTAGCTGGATTTACATCTACCTGTACAATCAGTGCCTATCACCACTAAAGTTGTGAGTTCTAACCCCGTTCATGGCGAGGTGTACTCGATACAACAAACATTATGTGATCAAGTTTGTCAGTGACTTGCGACAGGTCGGTGGTTTTCACCGGGTACCCCGGTTTGTTAAGGCGTTGGACTTGAGTTCCAATGGACGTATGCCATCATATTTCAAGTATTTATAAAGCGCAAAATATTCTAAATATGAATTTTCGAATTAAAGAAATCTGCATATATACAGTCTCGTGTATTACCTCTTTTCGGTGTACTGCATATATATTAAGCCTATCGTTCTCCGACAATGAAATGCTGCGACGCTAGCTGCTTGGATGTCTTTCAATTTCAAAGTAACTTCGATCCTTGTACATCGAATGTTTTCCTTGATCAAGGCATTTTCGGTATTTAGTATATTATACATTTTTATTCGTTAACAAAACGCAAAAATTTAGAAAAATCATTTTTGAAGAAAAAGACATAAGAGGAATAAATAATTCTGCAGACTGAAGACATGATAGTATGGAACTTCGTTTTCCGAGCATGAAACACGTTATGACCATTTTCTAAAATCTCTTAATTCTTTAATT
>FXLX01000324.1 GCA_900180385.1 uncultured Candidatus Thioglobus sp.
AGAAACAGCCCTTACTTCCTCTAGCCTGCTGGTCACATCCTGTTTATCATCTAGTTGTAGCATTCTCTTTACTGGAGATGCCAGAGAAGGTAGGGAGGCCAGACTTCTGGATGGCAGATCTGTGGCTGGTGGTGTCAGTGACAGGTCCGACGACTCAAAGCGCAGTGACAGAGTGTCAGCCTGGGTCTCAGATGGTGCAGAGGATACTGGAGTTGCATTGGTTGTTGTAGAGACTGATGCTGTAACGACAGGCAGAATTGGTTTATCAGAAATCATCTGCATCCAGTGCAGTCTACTTGCAGCTGGAGACAGTGGCTTGCGATCTTTTGTTGTAATTATGGAGGCATTCTGGATCTGGTGGATGTAGAAGTCGTTCCCTCTGAAAAAGCCCTCCCTGACCATCTCCTCCCTCTGGTTCAGGTGAGGTTTGAATGTTTTGCAGTGCCTCTTTTTCTTTTTTTGTAAGTTTATGATGGCTAAGCGTGGAGGTTGCCACACTAGCCCTGCATCAAAACAATATTACAAAATTAATAATATACTTAATAACCAAAATTAAAGTATATTGCTTCTTTTGAACCTTTGACACAGTGGATTGAAGTAGGTGTTTACGGGCAGGTCTTTTCTTTGTCTTTGGGTGGTTGTCTGGGTTGAGATGTCAGTTGGCGCTGTTGGTTACGCTCCAGCTGTCTCACCTGGCCTCTAAGGTAGCTGATGCCAGTGGAGACAGTGGTGTAGGCTGATTTGGTTTCAGTATCTGCCTTCTGCTGGCGGCTCTCAATGCTCTCCAGCTCTTCTCCATCCTATCCATGGCCTGGAAGAGTTTTGGCAACTCTTTCTTACAGGTTTAAGAACAGTGGCAGGATGACGAGGATGATGAAGAGCAGAAACAGCCCTTACTTCCTCTAGCCTGCTGGTCACATCCTGTTCATCATCTAGTTGTAGAATTCTCTTTACTGGAGATGCCAGCGAGGGAAGGGAGGCCAGACTTCTGGATG
>FXLX01000325.1 GCA_900180385.1 uncultured Candidatus Thioglobus sp.
TGTTGTTATCTGAAATAAATAAGAATAATGATCTCTGTTCACAATATGTGATGGCTGATTTGACATCATAACTGAGGAGGTTGGTTTGAGGATTCATTTGTTGGTTACTAAGGACATTGCTTATGTACTAGAACCAAAATATATCAACGTTTTTCTTTGCTCAAAATGAAAGAAATGCTCAACAAAGAACTGCCTATAACTATTGCTAACAATATGCTTGCTGTTAAAGAAGGAGTGTAATGATTCTGTGAAAAAGTCTATTCACGTAAAAGCAGTAATCAAATGTGGATACTGAAATACTGGATCTTCTGGATAATTGTAATTATCGTTCTATTTCAGAAATTTCGTCTGTCCAAACATGCGACATGTGTACACTTTACTGACCATTCAGAGTGGGAATGTATCAAGACGAAACAGTGGATGCTATAAAGAATGTCGTAGACATTATGAGTTTACTTTATGGTGTTGCATAGTTTTCATCGTTTCGGAGATTGTGATCACTGATATTTTATACTGTAGGAGGTAGACAATTACACAAGTATTGAGGACATACTTTATTATGCATTTTGTAAAATGTTGTCAGTTTGCGAGATTTACGTCTACAAGACAAAGGTTCCCATCCCGTTTCATAGTAAAGAGAGTCTCTACTTGCAAATTTTGTTAGTCCTGTAACTATTCTAGCTGATTCTAATTGCACTTTTTCCAGTTTTGATATTTCTCGTTCAAAACACCCATCCCAAACCTCGCAAGCATATTCTAATGTTGGCCTTATGAAAGTAAGATATATATTTGATAGAGTTTGCTTGCAAAGAGTACACTTTAGTTTTCTGAGAACATTAACCTGTTTGAAAGTACAGCTGCTATATATAATGGTAAAATCGTAGACACAGGTGCAAAGGAGTTACCACGAACCATACTTTTAGATTATATAAGGATAATGATGAAGGTCAGGTTCCATGGAACCAGATGATTTTCAAGGAAGACACTACTCAT
>FXLX01000326.1 GCA_900180385.1 uncultured Candidatus Thioglobus sp.
GGTTGTATAAACTTATGTCTAGACTGGGTGAGGGGTAGGTATTTTTTTTTATTAGCCACTGTGGCTAATGGGTAATAATTTCTTTTAGCCACACTCAATTTCAGTTAGCCACACTAAATATAAACAAAGAGCATAAAACAGTTGAAAGTTCAAAACTTTATTATTTAATTAACTAACAATAATAATTCATATATTATCATGATAAACAACAAACTTTGAACATTAGATAAACAGAACATTCAATATTCGTATGATTTTGTTGTTTTTTGCTGTGTGGGGCCGTTGGCGTTGCCAAAAAAGGATAAAATAGATCCTTGGCGGTATCAGGTCCATTTGCCCTACATTTGGGTCAGTTCGCCCTGATTATTAAAAATGATATCGGGTCTTTATAAGCCAACAAACAACCCATTGGACCATGTTGCACAACAGAATTAAAATATTACAGCTTCTATACTATGCAACTTTGTTTTGTAACTTGAACATTATGTTAATACATTGTAGTTTGTTTAAGCTATCTTTGTTATATTGATTACTTTTTTAATACTTTAATAAAGTATAATGGACTACAGACTCTTGATTTACTCATCTTTACCTGATTTACTAATTCCAAGGACACATACATTTTCTACAGACTCTGAATTCACTCATCTTTACCTGCTTCATTCATTCCAAGGACTAACACGTTTAACTTTGTTCATTATAGAAACATACACTTTAGCATACCAATTATTTTTAATATCCTACATTTTCTAGACTGTGGATTCACTAATCGTTACCTGATTCATTTATTCCAAGGACTGAAATGTTTAACTTTGCCCATTATCGAAACATACAGTCCGTGGACATATACATGTATAAGTATTTGTCACTTTCATTAAAATACAGTATATAGCAAATTTGACGTCAGAAAACAAAAATTGTCTTTAAATCATAAGAAAATAAAGGCAATCTAACGGAAAATCATGCTAAAATAAACAAAAATCTTTAATA
>FXLX01000327.1 GCA_900180385.1 uncultured Candidatus Thioglobus sp.
CCATCACGCATACCACCAGCAAGCTCTAACAATTCTTTAAATGGCATGCCCATTGATACTTCAAAGTTTGCAGGCTTAACCACATGGCCAGACACTGAAAACAATTTAGTGCCGCCAGAATTTGCCACACCCAAATCAGCAAACCATTGGCCGCCATTGAGCATAATATCTGGCACTGAAGCAAAGCTCTCAGTATTGTTAATCGTTGTCGGATTACCAAATAAACCTACATTTGCCGGGAATGGTGGTTTAAATCTTGGCTGGCCTTTTTTGCCTTCGATAGATTCTAATAAAGCAGTTTCTTCACCACATATATATGCACCTGCACCTAAATGTGAATATAAGTCAAAATCAATTTTTGACTTATTGATATTTTTACCTAATAAGCCTGCATCGTATGCTTCTTTTAAGGCGCCTTCAAAACGATTAAATGGCTCCATGAACTCACCACGGATATAGTTATAACCAACCGTTGCATTCATCACAAAACTACCAATAGCCATACCTTCAATGACCGCATGTGGATTGAATCGTAAAATATCACGATCCTTGCAGGTGCCAGGTTCACCTTCATCAGAATTACAAATAATGTATTTTTGACATTGAGCATTACGTGGCATAAAACTCCACTTCAATCCTGTTGGAAATCCTGCGCCACCACGCCCTCTTAACCCTGATGTTTTTAATTCATTTATAATTTGTTCAGGCGTGTATTCACCTTTTAGAATTTTGCGCCACACACTGTAGCCACCACTCGCTTCATAATTTTCTAATGACCAACATTGATCTTTGTCTATGTTTTTAAAACAAACTTCATTCATTTTAAACCGTCCACAATTTCGTCAATTTTATCCGTGGTTAAATTCTCATAATATTGATCGCCAATTTGAAACATTGGCGCACCAACACACGCACCTAAACATTCTACTTTTTTAACGCTAACCAATCCATCTTTAGTGACCTGACCAGTTTTAACACCTAATTTAG
>FXLX01000328.1 GCA_900180385.1 uncultured Candidatus Thioglobus sp.
TTAGATAGATAGTGGTGAGTAACGTTAATTTCAAGTATCCAGCGACCAAAATCATCCACCTTTTCGTTGTGGATATAGCCAATAATATAGTTAATAAAAATACCCCTAATTATCTTTGTACATTGATTCCCCCCACCATACAAAGTACGTCAGTGTATCCGTTGAGAAATGGGAATGATATTATTTTACCTTTCTGTAGACTGTCTTCGACTAGTGATTCCTTTATCCCCTCCACAATAAAAATGTGGAATAGTTTAAATAACAATATTCGAAACGTTGATACTTTATCAAAATTCAAATCTGAATTAAAGAAAATCGACGAAACTGAAAATCATTCTGTCCCTAAGCATTTTTTCTGTGGTCCTCGAAAATTAAATATTATTTTAACTCAGCTAAGAAATTCAGCTTCTTTTTTGAATTTTGATTTATTTCGAGTTGGAATCGTATCTGACCCATCTTGTCGATGTGGTGCAGCCCTTGAAAATTTAAACATTTCTTTTTGGATTGTCCTATATACATACAAGCCAGAACTATATTGATAGGTAATATCAACAGGGTTACAACTTGCTACACTCTAGATATTGAATTTCTGACATGTGGCAATGATAATTTAACTTATGAACAAAATTGTATTATATTTAAATATGTTTTTGATTATATTAAATGTTCAAAAAGATTCCTTATTGTATAACTGGAATTGAATTGGGTGAACATGCACATCATATGAATCCATCTTAATTTTTCCTTCTGTTTGTGAATATTCATCATTGATTCGTTATTAGTGCTATATATAGTAATTGCATGCCTTTTATGTACTTATTTAATGTAACAAATTGTAATTTGGAGAAGACTTCATAAGTTTGTTTAACTTGTGTCTAATCCATTTTGTCTGTTTAATTGGCAAATAAAATATGTTTAAACTAAAAACACTAGCTGTTCTAACTCTCCTATCAGTGCCCTCAACACGTTGTTTATGTTCCTTTGT
>FXLX01000329.1 GCA_900180385.1 uncultured Candidatus Thioglobus sp.
TATTTGATGGTTTAAAAATTTAGAAATTTTAAATATGGTGTTGACAAAAAGTTTATCAAAACACACACGAGATCCAGTCGGGAAGCCAACGTCAGCTTCCGTAACTCCTCCCGTAAGGCTAAAAACATTTACGCAAGGGCAGATAATAATAACCCACCAGGTGTCGCCCATAATCGTAATAGGTATTGACGTTTGTTTACCATGACGATTACAGAATAAACCTTATATGAGAGATAAATATAAATAAATACATTCCCAAAAAACGTGAATTATCATGGTTAAATATATAAGTTGCAGAAAAAACCCCAAGAAAGTGTTTATTAGACATAATATCGGTATAAAACAAGGTATTTCCCGAGGTATTTGTTTTTGTTGTTGTAGCTAAGAATATATGGCGGGAAATTCTCGAGGCTAAGAATAACTGACACAAACGCATCCCATTGGTTGTCAGTAAAAACTATGGTCAGAAATAGGTTTACCCATCATTCAAATGTGTAACGAAATATAAAAATAGCCATCATTCCGCCTTTAATTTGCAAAACGAGGTGTGTAACTTAGGACGCTGTCAGCCGCCATTTTTGATAAAGAAGACGCTGAATAAATAAATAAATAAATAAGTTTTATCTAAAGTCGGCATGGTTAAAAACAACAAGCATACAAATATAAGCTCTAATGAGCCTTTGACCGACATACGACATAAATAACAATAATTAAGGCATGCAAAAATAAATTAAAAACAAAGAAAAACAAAGCTAGCACTACAAGAAAAGCACAGACATGTAAGTTGGTAAGAAATCTGAAATAACTAAAACATGAAATTAAAAGCAATTTAAAAGCAGATATTATAGCTGAACAGAATTAAAAATAATAAGCTTACATGAAAGCTAAGCATAACTAAAAGCTACACAATATTCAATAATAAAACTAAGTACAACATATAAAAGTATAAAAGATGGACATGACCTGATTAATGGTAAAAAAC
>FXLX01000330.1 GCA_900180385.1 uncultured Candidatus Thioglobus sp.
TATTTGGGCTTGCTTATCTTTTTTTCTAACAAAGGTTAACTCACAAGGCTTTGATTCAATAACTACTTCACCAAACTTTTTAATGCTGGTGGTTATAGTCTTCAGGCCGCTGTCTATCTTGTATGATAGTTTGGTTTGATTTAGACTATCGC
The DNA here is from genome assembly GCA_900180385.1 of uncultured Candidatus Thioglobus sp. GTDB lineage: Bacteria > Pseudomonadota > Gammaproteobacteria > PS1 > Pseudothioglobaceae > Thioglobus_A. Next base: position 153 of record FXLX01000330.1, read on the forward strand.
TGTTAACTATTGACTGTAAGCACGTGTCTTGTGTTTCTACGTCTTTCTCTATTTGCTTTACGGCTATAAATGTTTGTAGGTCTGATGCATACTTTTTTATGTTGACTATATTTGTCTGGTATTCGGTCAGTTCTTTCTGTTTCTCGTCTAAAGATACCAGTAGTTCACGTGTTTCTTCGGTTACTTGTATTTCTGCTTCAGTCAATTCCTTCATCAGATTTTCTTGTAACTTGTCAAGATGATTGTTGATTTTTGTCCTCAGTTCCTGTATTTCATTCTCAATTATTCGTTTTTGTTCTCTAACAGAACTGGAGTTGGTCTCTCTATTTTGTCTAATTTTACCAATATTTTCAATCATTTCTTTAATCAAATGCTCAGTCTCATTGAACATAGTTGATGTTTTCACATTCTTTGTTATATTTTCAAGAACAGTTACCTCCTTACAGTCTTTATGATTTTCCACGTTAAAGAACATTGCAACGAACACCACGAAAAGTTCAATTTATACTGCAAGGAGCATGAATGTCCGTGTTGTGGAATTTGTATGGTGGAGACTCATATGGACTGTTTGGATGTAACTATTCTTGAGAATATAGTTAAAGATGTGAAGACATCAGACATATTTAATGAGATCGAACAATTGATTAGCGAAATGACTGAAACGATTGATAAAATTAGACAAAACAGAGAGACCAACTCAGGTGCTGTTAGAGAACAGAAAATAATAGTTGAAAATGAAATACAAGTACTGAGAAAAAAACTCAATAATCATCTGGACAAGTTACAAGAAAATCTGATGAAGGAATTCACTGAAGCACAAAAACAG
>FXLX01000331.1 GCA_900180385.1 uncultured Candidatus Thioglobus sp.
TCGTAGAGTCAAATACAACTATATCACCTGATAAATTGAAAATAAAAGTAATTCAGGGAATCTTTAAACAAAATATAAAACCAAAATGTCAGATTAAGTGGGAAGAACAGTACGGGGGTAATATTGATTGGACACAAATTTGGACAAAATTAAAGAAAATCAAAGTTACTAATAAGGTCAAAGAATTCCAGTGGAAATGTCTCCATAATATAAATTATACAGAACATAGATTGAAAAAAATGAATTTGTCAAACGGAAGATGCCATCTCTGCCAAATAAGAGACAACGATGAAACGATGCAGCATCTATTTTTTAAATGTCCTTCTGTGAACAAAATTATAAAAGAAATAGAAGCAATATTTAACAGATCTGGATTAACAGCTAATATAGAAATCAAGGAATTAAATATTATGTTAGGGCTATATGGGGGTGAGGATTTAGACGTCATTTTTAATACCGTAATATTTATCTCAAAGTGGGAAATATGGAAAATACGTAATAAGGTGAAATATAACCAATCCCGAATTGGAGATCAAACAATTTTCAACACTTGGAAAAATAATTTTAAAAAACATTTACAATGCACATTACAAACTTCGCATATTAATGAAAATGATAAAAACAAATTAGAACTTTTTCGGAATAACATATGAGTATTTATTATTTATGAACATAAAGCTAATGCATGGTAATAATTGTATCGTCTAATTGTGTATATTATAATGAAATGTAAAAACAAATGAATATGAAATATGTTTAAGTGGACTTTTTATTTTTATTTTCACTTGCTACCCCTGGACAAGTGAGATTTATGTAAAACAGGGACCCTTAATGTTCACTCCTGGGCCATTAAGGTTATTGTAAACAGGAGATTTTGAATAAACTATATTATGATGAAAATAAACAAAAAAACAAAAAAAAATCTGCTTTTTGGAGGTCATCAGATATAATGATGCTGTTAATGTTCAAAGGGGT
>FXLX01000332.1 GCA_900180385.1 uncultured Candidatus Thioglobus sp.
CTAATTTCCATTTTTGTCCTTTGGCTTGGCATTTTTGTTCAAAGGCAAACACTATAAAACTCGAGAAAATACAGGAAAGAGCTTTACGTTTTATCTATGAGGATTACAATAGCACATATGAAGAACTTTTACATATAGCAAAAGTACCATCTCTACAAATAAGGAGAATGCGCACTATGGCATTAGAATGTTTTAAAATATTGTATAAACTGTCTCCACCATGTTTAAATGATTTAGCATCGTGTTATCGGTTTTCGTGCTATTATCGATTTTCAGATATAGCGATTAACAGTGTTAACCCTTCATTCATATGACGATTGGAATTTTCAAAGAATGGCTAGTTAAATATTTCTTTGTACATAAGATTGTTTTTAAAGCCATTCTTGTATTTTAATATACTCTCGATTATCTGGCAACTTTTGTTGTCAGTAAAATGGCGTCATCTGTTTTCGTGTGAAGTAAAAACAAGGCCGATATACGGGATGGAAACGAATATATAATCCGGAAATGGCTGGTTTTAAAATTTCATGGTTCTGGCCATCTACCAAATCATACTACATCTAAATAAAATAACAGAATGTTTGAAAATGACCACTTTCAAAATTGTGTTTACTTTTGATGTTTTTTTTAGTGCTGAAACCACAATGCACTGCAAAGTGACATGTATTTTATATAAGAAACAGGCACATTTCAGTCGGCTCTTTTGTTTACAAATACGATCAGTGACCCCATGACAGTTACATGACAGGAAGAGCCGGTGTCTGAGAGGCAGACGACATAGTTAAATTTTATATAGCCCTTCTGGATTTTTTTCCAGCTACTTTATAAATGAAGTAAATTTTTAGCATTACAAAAAGTATGGTTCAGTAGGTAGGTTCACTGTTTTTGGTACTTACGTCTTTAAAAGCAAACTTTAACATCTTTTACAGATGTCACGCTGTAGTCTTGTTTATGTTCCATAAATAGAAACC
>FXLX01000333.1 GCA_900180385.1 uncultured Candidatus Thioglobus sp.
ATTATTGATTCTTGATAATGATATCCATCAAAATCCGGGACCTGAAGAATACGAATTTTCTGTGTATCATTTAAATGCACGTAGTGTGCGAAATAAATTGTCATATTTAGAAGACATAGCTTCTGAGTCGTCTATAATTTGTGTAACAGAGAGCCATTTGGACGAAAATATATTGGATACTGACATTGGTATTGATGGTTTTTCCGATAAAATATTTAGAAAAGATAGAAACAGTTTTGGGGGTGGCGTTCTCGTGTATACTTCTCAAGGTATTTGTGTGAAAGAAAGGCACGATTTAAATTGTGATGGGGTTGAAATGCTGTGGATTGAAGTACTTATTCCAAATTTTAAACTACTTGTGTGTGTTGTTTATCGACCACCAGGAACTACAGAATCATTTTGGGATAATTTTGATTACTCCCTTGAACAAGCATTAAATTTTACTGAAAACATAATTATTACTGGCGATCTTAATGTTGATTTACTTACTCAAACTAATCATAAGTTGAACGAAATCATGACACTGTATGATTTAACTAATGTTATAAATGAGCCAACAAGGATGGGTGCACTATTGGATCCAGTTATTGTTTCAAATATAGATATAGTTGTTGATTCTGAAGTAATAGGTGTTGATAGAAGTATAAGTGATCACAATGCAACAATGATTAATATCAAAATACCGTACTCAATCAAAAAAACATATATGCGTAAAGTTTGGCAATACAAACATGTAGACCTCTTAAAACTTAATAATGAAATATCAGAATTTCAATGGGAACCGTATCTTAAAGAATGCACTGATATTGATATCATGTCATCAAGCTTTACACAGAAATACCTTGAGATAATATCGAGAAATATCCCCTCAAAAATGATTCAAGTTGTTAAGTATGGAGAATCTGTCTCAACCAATAAACGATCCGCTGGTACTTTTTTAGCCACTTCCCTTAGTGCCTCTGCACTT
>FXLX01000334.1 GCA_900180385.1 uncultured Candidatus Thioglobus sp.
ATTTCATCATTTTAAAGCTATTTACCAATTTCCAAAACATATAATTTTTTGGTCAAAATCGTAGCTAATGCCCCTTTAAGCTTGTCTTATTATTTGTTATGTTAATTTGTCAAGTACACAAATGTTGGTATTGACATGATAGAGTTCTAGGCTTATGTATCTTATTTTGATTCTCCATGTGCTTTCTTCAAGTTCGGTAGGTATAGTATACGACCCCCTTTTTTCAGTATACATGTGCTTCAGGAGATTGTCATTATTAATTTAAACTAAGGTTTACCTCTCAGCATCATTTGTCTGCAACTGACGATGTGTACATTTTCCTTTTTTGTGAAATTCTGCTACATAAGTATCATATTGATGGTAAACAGGTGCGTGTGTATCATTCTCGTATTTGTCAACAAACAAGCTTTTTGGCGATGGCGATTTCCAAATATGGGCATTGAAGGGGTGGAGCTTAGCAAGACTGACAAGCGCCAAAAATCATATATTACAATCGACGTATTCAAAATAATGATATATTCACAATCTGGATAGTCAATAAATGTATATGTTAATCTTACTGTCACAAAACGAACAAGGAATAAGTGCATTAGATCTGCAGAAACACATTTTTCCTTCGGGCAGTTCACCCATGAAGAGTACGTTTCCATGGATGCAACGTCATTACGTAAACTATTACAAAGGGGAGCAACTCGTATGAAACAAACCGACGTGAAACAGCCTTAACACACCCGCGCAAGTAAAATAAGATCTATGCAAATATTCATAATTTCACCTCTTCAAACCACTTTCATGACTTAAATTCAATTTTTATGTTACATACAATTAGTTCTTCCTACTCTTTTACTTTTACCACTCTAATTTAAAGGGGACGAAACTCACAAGGCCAAACTGACTTCTAAATTCAAAACTTTTATTCTTTTAAATATTTGTTCATGTTATATTGCATAAAAAACAATGTCTTA
>FXLX01000335.1 GCA_900180385.1 uncultured Candidatus Thioglobus sp.
ATCAATAATTTTGCCGATAAGTCAATGTGTGCAAGTGTAGATGTGTCATAATTACTTAGTGTATAATTAGACTGTCAGACTGTGTTTACACAAGATTATAGTGATTGAAATAAAAAGAAAAGAAACAATAAAATGTATTTGTCAATTTTTATGTCAAGTCTAATAGCTTGATTGCTCCCAGGTGAAGTTAAATCCGATTAACACAAAATTACAACATATAACAATCTGTTATGATTGCATGGCTTGGATGCTATTTCATCACTAAATAATAAGGCATTGTTTGTTGTTCATTTATGATCATTGTCAACATATGCATTGTTTTCGGGAAGGATTCCCCCATGTTGGATATTTTAAAAGCGTCCCGGCGAAAAAAACCACTTATAAGTTATACGGGGTATTTCATCTTGATTAAGCTTTCGCTTTTTAGGTGTTGATTCCATGTTTGTTTAACATTTAATGAACATTTAAACATTAACCACATGAGTTACCAGTGATCACTAATTACAGGTGTGCTAATATACACACTTCGATAAACACTTTCAATACGTTTCCCCTCGTACGCCCTTCAATTTACTACCGATCGATATTCACATATATGTAAACACACGGTTGATTGATCTGATCATGACCGGTTTACGGAGATAAATTATAACAGTAATTAGTGTATTGGGACCGCAAGTCAAGGCCGGAATTCGGAATGTGCAGTGTCCGGTTTATTCAATGATTTTTAACAAAGAATATTAAGGAAAAAACTGGGGACTTGAAATTTAGATCGGAATGGACAGGATTGCGGTTTACTCAGGTTTCACTGTACAAACATAAGTAGTAATATTCCTGATTTATACCTTTGCTTTCTGACCCTTCATCCTTCTGTCCCTGTAATGGTGCTGCTGTACTTAAGTGTTGTTTACTACAAAATAAGATCAGACTTCTGTGTTATGTATGTATTTACAAATGTTTATCT
>FXLX01000336.1 GCA_900180385.1 uncultured Candidatus Thioglobus sp.
AAATGATAATAAATGTTTTATTTGAGATCCTATTTTTGATAAAAACAGTTTTATTCAGTGAAATAGATGGAGACTGGATGAAAAAGAAAAAAAATTGAGATCATATGTCATCATCTTCATCAGTATTTCTAGATATTGCTAGGTGGGTATTTTCATTGCGGCATAAGTCGCCAGCTTGGCAAGGGCAAAGGTCTGTGCAAGATAGACTTTGCTCAAAACAAATGCATCCTTTCATGCACACAGATTTTCCTTTGCAAGTACAAACAAGGTCTTGCAAAAAATCAGAAGACATCTGGCCTTTGAAATAAACTGGAACTAATCCATTCCTGTCTTCCCATCCTAATAGCACTGCAGACTTCATTGGCGGTTTTGCAACATGGGCAGTCATCCACATATTTATCTGTAGTGAGGATCGCAAAACATGCTGAGTGAAGGTGGCTTCACAGGGTGGAAGTTTGGCCAAACATGCATCCCCCACTGTCGCTAACCTTACCTTTAATTTGTTAAGATCGACGTGACCTTCCTTCAGTTTTCCTTTTTGGTCGTACAGTCGACAAACAAGTTTACTGGCGGCATCTATAGATTTATCAGTGTCACAGTCTGCAAGGGTGGACAAATCTCTAAAGTTTTCTGGACTGTCTTTAAGTACTTTAAAAACGGTTCGTTTGCCAAATCCCGAACAAGGATGATGTGGAATCACATCTTGTGATGGCATGTGCAGCTGGTAAAATGTTACATAAAACAGGATTGAGGATGCTACAGATCGAATGTACGGGAATGAAAACGCCCATCCTTGGTGTTTGTGATAGAACCCGTATGAAACCATAATTCCTGTGTATGTTGCATTGAAGGAAAGTAATGGATGCATAGAATCAAGACATCTGTATCAGGCGATTTAACAATGCTCCGACCTTTGATTCCACTTTCACCGAACGCTTTGTCTGCATGGATATCATGTA
>FXLX01000337.1 GCA_900180385.1 uncultured Candidatus Thioglobus sp.
CTCTCAGGCACTATTTCAACCATAAAGCTTGAGTAGTAATAATTGAGTGCCAATTTACGTTGAGATGGGGAAATTGTTACAGATCAGAAGGAGATATTAAAAGAAGTACAATATTTTTATGAAAATTTGTACAAAAATAAAGATGAAGATAAAGGTTGTAGTCTTAAAGATATAGTGGAGGGTTTGAAGGGGGCAAGTATAAGAAAACTCACAGAAGAAGAAAAAGATAATTTAGAAGGGGAAATTGGGAGCTTTGAAGCTGGGGAAATTTTGAAAAAAATGAAAAATAACAAAAGTCCTGGATCAGATGGGTTTACATCAGAGTTTTTAAAGTTTTTTTGGAAAGATCTGAAAGTTTTTGTTATTGGTTCTTTAAATTATGGGTATAGTTTAGGAAGTTTATCTGTTACACAAAAACAAGGTATAATCACATGTTTACCAAAGGGAGACAAATCAAGACATTTTCTAAAAAATTGGCGGCCAATCTCATTGTTGAATACAGTATATAAGATAGGGTCTGGGGTGATAGCAAATAGAATTAAAAAAGTTCTCCCCACATTAATTAATAATGATCAGACTGGTTTTATTGCAGGTAGGTACATAGGGGAAAATATTAGGCTTTTGTTTGATATAATGGAATATGCAGAGGAGAATGATATACCTGGTTTATTTTTGTTAATAGATTTTGAGAAGGCTTTTGACTCAATATCATGGAACTTTCTTAATAACATTTTAAAATTTTTCAATTTTGGGGAATCTATTCAAAAATGGGTTAAAACGTTTTATAACAACATTAAATCTGCAGTCAATCAGGGAGGGAATTTATCTGAGTTTTTTCGTATAGAGAGAGGCTGTAGGCAAGGGGATCCGTTGTCCCCTTATTTATTCATACTATGTGCTGAAATAATGGCTATAAAAATAAGAGAAAACCCTAAAATAAAAGGAATTAAAGTCTTG
>FXLX01000338.1 GCA_900180385.1 uncultured Candidatus Thioglobus sp.
AAAATTATTTGACACTGTTAAATACGCACCCCCCCCCCCCCCCCCACCCCCCCACCCCCCCTTTTTTTTAGCGCGATATGCAGACAAAAACAGAGAAAGAAATATATATATATATAACAGGGACATAAAGCTATCATAAGAAATTTGAATGTAACAACAAGTGAGATTCTTTTTGAAAAATGTTGGTGGCCCTGAAAAGGGCCGTTGTTTTTCCTGAGAGTTCGGCTGTGTTTAACCTCCGAATCCGTACAAGGTTCTGCCTTGACGTTTCAAAGCGTAGACGACATCCATGGCTGTGACTGTCTTCCTCTTGGCGTGCTCTGTGTATGTGACTGCATCACGGATGACATTTTCCAAAAATACTTTCAGTACACCACGGGTTTCCTCGTAGATAAGACCAGAGATACGTTTGACACCACCTCTCCTGGCAAGACGACGGATGGCTGGTTTAGTAATACCTTGGATATTATCACGCAACACTTTTCTATGTCTCTTTGCTCCTCCTTTTCCAAGACCTTTACCTCCCTTTCCTCTGCCTGACATGTTGACTTGTTTTCTTGATATTAAATAAATCGAGAATGATCAATTACTGCTTTAAACGATCCTTATATATGCTGAACGAGGCCGTAATAGAAATATCACCTTCTTGAAAACATGGCTGTGATTGGTTATTACCTTCTTGTAAGAAAGATTGTGATTAGTTATTTTGCTTGTGAATTATGTACACTTTCAATCCACTTTTTGGTCGATGGTAGGCAAAAATGTAAACATAGAAACATAGTTTAAACAAAAAATTAAAAGAAAACAAAATTAAGAAAGAAAGCAACAACAGGAATTAGAATTAAAAAATCAAAATAATTTTCCCCAGAAATTTTTCAACAAGCAAAAATAATAATAATAAAAAAAAAAATACAAACTGCTGTAACATAACAATCTATCATACAACATTAATCAAAA
>FXLX01000339.1 GCA_900180385.1 uncultured Candidatus Thioglobus sp.
TCTTAAAAATCATATTAAATTTAAGTATTTAATAATGACCTTTTATTGGGATGTGTATACATCCCACATGAAAACTCTCTACATTCGTCAATAAATGCATTTTTAGATATTGAAAATGAATTAGTAAATTTGATAGAAAAAGACATGAAATGTGCACTTGTTGGAGATTTTAATGCTAAAACAGCTGTTTTAGAAGATTTTTCAGAACCAGATGAAACTTTTTTGAATGTTATGGATGTAAATGTAGAAGATGGCCTATTTAGATATCATATTGCTATGACTACCAAGTTTTACTTGATAATAATATTTCCTTAAAAAGATATACTCAGTGTGAATGCAGACCAAATAATTTTGGACGAAAACTTTTAGAAATGTGTAAGTCTGCTTTGGCTATATTTGAAAAGTATTGTCATCATTGGAAATTGAAGGTTAACTTGCAAAAGACTAAAGTAATAATATTTTGTAAAAGAAAATAAAAAAATCAACCTATTTTTAAGCTATGTGGAGAGAATTTACAAATTGAAGACTCTTATTCATATCTAGGTGTTATATTTAATTATAACGGCTCTTTTGTGAAGGCAAGAGCTAAATTGATGGATCAAGCTCGCAAAGCTTTATATTGTTTGTATAGAAAATTGAGAAATATATCGATTCCAATAGATTTACAATTTAAATTGTTTGATACACTTATACTTCCAATACTTACTCATGGTTGTGAAATATGGGGTTATGAGAACACTAAGCAACTAGAAAAACTTCACCTTCAGTTCTGTAGAAATATTTTAGGTGTTAGAACCACTACTCCAAATTTTATGACATACGGAGAACTTGGTAGAACACCTATAGATATATTATGTATAAAATTAAGGATTGTAAATTTTTGGAATAGACTTATTTCAAACGAGAAGAAACTTAGTTGTATTTTATATAAGATTATGTTTAATTTGAGTATTATT
>FXLX01000340.1 GCA_900180385.1 uncultured Candidatus Thioglobus sp.
CTCACTAAAGAATGCACATTTTATTATGACCAAATACCAAACATGGACGTCATAGGCATTCTTGCTTCTGATTGGCCAATTTTTAAAAATCTTCTCTGAAACCGCTTGACCAAATGAACCGAAACTTGGTAGGAAGCATCTATGGAATGTCCTCTATGAAGATTGCTCATTTCGTCCCGATCGGTTAACAAACATGGCTACCACCGAAACTTGGTAGGAAGCATCTATGGAATGTCCTCTATGAAGATTGCTCATTTCGTCCCGATCGGTTAGCAAACATGGCCACCACATGCAATTCTTGTTTCTGATTGGTCGATTTCTAAAAAATCTTCTCCTTTGAAACTGCTTAGCCATATGAACCGAAACTTGGTAGGAAGCATCTACATGTATGGAAGGTTCTGTATTAAGTTTCCTCAAAGCAGAATGAAAGGTGAGCGACACAGGCTCAGCCCACTGAGCCTCTAGTTTTTATTACAAACATCAAAGTCACCCATTTTCATTAAAGGTTTTGTTTACCAATGCCGTTCCGGTTTAGAAAACACAAAGGTCACGACCTCGCTTATGACGTAAAAATTATGACGTCTCAGCAGAGGTTATCAAGAATTGTGACAAGTACATTTTTGTAGGACGATGTTTGTTGATATTGCTGACACGACAGTTCCTAATTTGATATATGTTTAAAAAATAAAATGTTAACTAGCTAATGGTGTTGATGAATTTTATTTACTTTTGTCATCTTCACAGGAATTATCGTTTAAATGTTGGGAGAATTTGGTGATAACTCCTGCTCACTGTTGATAAGTCCAGCTCAGCTCACGCGAACTTTGATACGAGTTTTGCTTATGGAGTCAGCAGGTAGATATAGCGGGAGGGAAGGATGATAAACATGGGATATCATGTCCAAGTAGAGTGACTTACAAATGTATCTACCTGCAGACTGTTGTTTCAATGAG
>FXLX01000341.1 GCA_900180385.1 uncultured Candidatus Thioglobus sp.
GGAACAGTTCCAAAATCCAATAGAAAAATCACAGAAAGAGACACAATCGATAATCCTAACACACAAATGCATGACATGTCTTAGTACAGACACTTCAATAAAAAGTGGCGGGGTTAAACTAGTTTTATGGGCCCAAACCTCCCCTCTTAGTGAAATGATGCGGTCATGCAAGTGCTTTCCCCGTATGAGCGGAATTAGCACAAATTGTTGAACTGAATGATCACTGAATAAATAGCATTAATTGCAAAAGATGTACTGGAAAGGACAAAAAGAAAAAAAAAGAGAAAAACTATTTTAAAAGTGCCAGGTTTTGTTTTGATCAAACAAAAATGTTTCCGTTTTTTTCGTCTTATCGTTTTACTACTGACTATATGTTAATAGCTAAATGTGGTGTCGTTATGAACAGTCTTACCATCGTTTCATTGAAAACAGTGTTCGTGTATATTTGATACTGGTTGAAAATTTAGTGAAATCTCTGCGTATAATTATTAGATCAGTGTGTGAATAACGGTGCTTAAGTATGTAGAATTCCAACGCTTTAATAAGTCCTCGGTAGTATAGTGGTTAGTATCCCCGCCTGTCACGCGGGAGACCGGGGTTCGATTCCCCGCCGGGGAGGACATTATTTTTTACCAACCGTTCGAAGCGCTAATAGAGGAGACACAACCCTTTCGTTTCATTGAAAGATGTAAAAAGTCAAAAATTTTATCCCGCGAGGCGGATTTGAACCACCGACCTAAGGATGTCTAGTTTCCATTCCACTACAGTCCTCCGCTCTACCAACTGAGCTATCACGGGATCTATCATACAGTCTAAAAGTCAGCGTTTTAATCGTTTACCTAATAAAGTGAAAAACAAAAAATACCACACTGTCGGAACAGTTCCAAAATCTAATAGAAAAATCACAGAAAGAGACACAATCGATAATCCTAACACACAAATGCATGACAT
>FXLX01000342.1 GCA_900180385.1 uncultured Candidatus Thioglobus sp.
ATAATCAAATCTTTAATTGTTGAAATATTTACATATGTGGCTAGTGCTTGTGTTGTTCCAGAAAACTATAGGAAAGAAATAGATAGCAAATGCTCCAAATTTATTTGGAATAATAAACCTGATAAAGTAAAATGAAGCACTGTAGTAGGGAAACTTGGAAATGGGGGTCTTAAAATGATCGATATTCAAAGTTACTTTATGTCTCTTAAAGCATCTTGGGTAAGTAGACTTGTTAGTAATCAATTAGTTAATTGGAAAGTTATACCATGTAAGTATTTTGCAAAATTAGGACAGAAATGGTTAGTATTCTCACAGAATTTAGATAATATTACAGTTAACAAATATGCTAAACAGATTCCTGAATTTTATGGAGAAGTACTTCGAAGTTGGAACAAAATAGGAGGTGGTCAAACTAGAACACCCTTAAATTTTGCAGACGTCAGAAAACAAATTATATGGGGAAACAAATTTATCAAGTTTGATCACAAAACTCTGTTGTTTAATAATTGGATAAATAGTGATTTGATTTATGTAAATGATATTTTAGATGAAAATGGCGAGATATCACACAATTTTATTTTAAACCGTTTGAATAATAAATCCAATTGGATCACAGAATTTACCATCATGAAAAAAGCAATTCCAAAAGAAAGGGTAGATATAATTAAAACAGAAAATTCCAAAAAAAAGTGTAGTCAATATTTGTAAAAATTATGTATTAATTAAGGGAGATCCCTATAGATTTTCAATCCTAAAGAATAAATTTTTCTATGAATTGCTTCTCAACGAGAAATTTACAAAACCAATTGGTTTTAATTCATGGAATACCTATTTACAAAAAGAACTAAAATCTGATTGGCTGATCCGCCTGGAGCAAAATTTGTTATACTTGATAACCTGGTTGGTATTGTGACGTCTCCAACATATTCATTCGCCAACGACAAATTCAAA
>FXLX01000343.1 GCA_900180385.1 uncultured Candidatus Thioglobus sp.
CATTCAATAGATGGTGAACAACGACGTTCAAAGCATCCTGCAGGGGTGTGGAAATACTGAAATGTTCTACTTGTTCACGGGCAAGTTATCTGAAAAAAGTTACTTGTCCGGACAAAATCCTACTTGTCCTGTTTTTTTAAATAAACATTTGATATTTGAAAAAATAGTTGCTAAATTGAACTTGTTTATATTGTATATTACATCATTGGGTAAAATTTGAAATATAGTTTTAATAAAGTTAACACAAACATCCCTGTCTAAGTCAGAAAGTGATCACTGCCCAAATGAAGACCATTTTAAATTTGGATTTCAGATAGGAATGTGCAGTCAGAGAATAGCCGGTTGTTTTTAGATACAGAATAAGCTGTGTTGAAAAAAATTCTCATATCAATCAAGTTCATTTTGATTAACCTTGACAATGGCTTTTTCCATCAAACCAGTCGTGTATTTAGTTTTAGTGGTGTCTTCATACTTTGCAGATGACTGGTGGGAAGATAAGTATCCATTCTGTCCACGATTTTGCCAATAAACATTAATGATTTCTGGTCAGCAAAATCTGAATATTTCCTGCAGATATTGCAATATGAGACACTAGGCCTATCAGAATCCAGCAGTAACAATGAGATATCGGCTAGCCACTTGGACTGAACAGTCCGTTGGATCTTTTTCCTCACATTATGATTATGTGTCCTTTTACGCTGGAGTTTTGTGTTTGTTAACTTTCTCGTGATGTTCATTGTGGCCAGAATTTTTCTCAGTCTTTTTTATTATTAAATATTTGTCCATTGTAACGACTGCAACCCGATTTGTATTATATGTTCACGGATGTTAGGCCATGTTTGTTTACGAAAAGTATGGACAAGCAAGGAAACGTCACATTCAAACTCCAACTAGACGCTCAGTGGGCTGAACCTGTGTCGCTCACCTTTCATTCTGCTTTGAGGAAACTT
>FXLX01000344.1 GCA_900180385.1 uncultured Candidatus Thioglobus sp.
TGTTACGTACGGATATGGTCCTGATGCTAACGTAAAAACTCAAACGTAATTATTACGTCCTGGTAACGTATTTCAGAATACGCTATATGCAAGTCGTTGTCAAACAACGTACGTACTTATCACCAATCATTAAGGTATTTCCCTGGAAAAGGGAAAGGATCTGTGAATTGTTCAAATTGGAAGGTATTCCCTAGACATGACTTTGAATTTGATAGTAGTTGATCTCCTGATTCTAAAAATGCATGGTTGATAAGAACTTTTTGCATTTCCAGGTTCATCAGTAAAAAATGTGACTAAGTTGTGTTGTTATTTAGCTACATTTTTGCGTTAAGATGATACAACTGGCTATAGTTGTATATCAATAGCAATAAAAAAAAAAAACATAATAAAAACGCCATGTACGAGGATCGAATCGGTGGCCTCTTGATCGTTAATCGTTCTTCTTTCCACTGAACTTAGAACGTGATGAAGAAGGCAATATACAAATGTATCTCCAAGATTTAATTACTTGCAATAAAATTACCATTATCCAAAAATTAGAAGTACTTTTCCTCATAAATATTCGTCATATTTGAATTAGATTTTGATCACTGCAGTTTCAAGCTGAGTGGATCGTTTATTAGATTTGTCAAATAATAGCATACAATGCGGAAATTCAGTGTGTCCGTCAACGATTCGATAATAGAAAGTTATTGCTATTTCCGGAGTTTGAATTCCTACCAAAATTCAAATCATTTTGATGTTTTGTGACAATTTTAACAATTTCTTTGATGTCCCGAACATACAAAAACCTCGAGTTTAGAAGCTAGAAATATACAGTAAGGTTAGTCAATAGAATTACATCTATGAATGAGCAATCCAAATTGATTTAAGAAAATACTGTGAGTGTGACGCCAAATGTCATTCATTGTTAAATTTTGTGTCAAAAACAAACAAACAAACAAATAC
>FXLX01000345.1 GCA_900180385.1 uncultured Candidatus Thioglobus sp.
AATACACGTGACAGTAATGTACAATAGCAGTGATGATTATAGAAAGGAAGAAATAAACCTTCAAAAAATGTGTTTCTTTATGTTTTAAATGTTTAATCATAACAGTAAACATTAAATAATAATATGCTTAAAGATTTATATATTTCTTATTTAAAATATTTCCTTTATTTACTCTGAAATGTGTGTCCTATGAATTTCTATCTTTACCGTCACGAAAATTTAACGTTGCAGAACGTCTAATATACATGTGACTCTGAGATCGTAGTCACGTTGGTGCTTTCCGGCTTCATCAATGTAAAGAAACGGTATCGTGGATCGACTGTCAGCAGGATTCAAAGAAACAAACCAGTATCTCCATTAAAATGCATTAGTACCTTTATTCAACGTCTTTACCAAACATAATAGAAGTTCCTCAGTTCACCTGCTACAACATTTTAAACGTCATGTAAAAATAAAACGTTGTTCCCGATAGCAATGCACATATTTCACCTTTAGAAATATTTTCTGTAATACACGGAATCAATACCGAAATGCGGAATTGTCTCTACCGTAACAGTCTTTGCTGTCACAATTTCATATTACAATCGTGACGGTAAAGACAACCACACTTTTAATCACTTTTATTTAGCATCAGGAATGACTTTGAGCACGGTTAAAGGTGTTATATTCAACCTCGTGCTTTTGATTTATGTTGGTAGTTGTTATTATAAACCAAAATGTCTTTACCGTCACACACGTTTTCTTTACCGTCACAAATATTCCTTTCCGTCACGAACTCAAAAATGTTTTTTGTATATTATATTTGTAATTATACAACATATGTAACCTTAAATGACACTGTAGTAGCACATCTATAACCCAGTTCAGTTATTTTTGACCATTGAGCACTAGTTAAAGAATATAGCAAAAATATATACATCCCGGATCTCAGCTTTGAAATTATGACA
>FXLX01000346.1 GCA_900180385.1 uncultured Candidatus Thioglobus sp.
AATCACAGGGTGGATCGTTTTACAATATAAAATTATTGTCACAAAATATCTAAATATAGCTATATAGCTTTTCCATCAAACACGAGCATGCGCACGAGGTTGTAGTAAAAAATGGCGGTTGCATTACATCTCACAATAAACGTGGAGAACAAGCTTTTTTATACTAAATATACTGGAAAATAATTATCGATTTCGTTAAACTAGAATGTTCTACACTTGAATTGGTCAATTAGGAACAAATAAAATAATCACCATGAGATAATCAACACAGGTGAACATCAGTCGGCACTTAATTATCCTGATCAGCTGATTGAAAATTTACTGGACCGAGACGATCACATAATTTGTGTACTACTAATTAAACACAGTTTAAAGGTATGTCAATAAAACTGCACAAGGTGATACATTGTTTTGACAGCTTGATTATTTTATTGTATGAACATCCGTTTACCATCTATTTTGACACCCACAGATGGCCTGATTTGAATGTCATCGATGTCTGGCTTTACAAACCAGACTCCCCATAAAAAACAAGTTTAAAAACAAAATTTTATTTAATTTAATTTTCATAATTATTTCGTTTATGACACATAAGAATAGTATTCTTGAGTTAATACTTACATATACTTACCGAAGAACATCGTTATAGGACAAATGTTTACCGATGTGAAAAAAAAACAAAAAAAGTTTGATGTGACGATACTTACCCAAGTTGTCATCGGCATCCTCGACCTATGGAATGCTTCGACCTATCTTAGTATTTCCCAAAAAATTTAGCCGAAAAGCAGCAATTCGACCTATCGTCCCCATCGACCTATAGTCCGTAAAATACGGTAAGTCGAAAATCAAAATTGGATGGCCAATGCAATGGCTAACAGAAAAAGGACAAACAATGATCCATAAAACACTATACACTACATACTACATAGAAAACTGAAGTTTGAG
>FXLX01000347.1 GCA_900180385.1 uncultured Candidatus Thioglobus sp.
AGTACCCGGTATTGAAGAAAACAAAAATTACATTATTCTACATCATACCATCTATTCCGGTGTCCTTGTGTGACTGTCTATACTCAGAGCTGTCGAAATCTCTTTCCTGTCTGTCAGACAATAGGTCTGGCAGATGTGGACAATGTGTCAGACCTATCAAACATTTGCCGGACCTACATTTTTTTTACAACTTCAACTGAATTACACATATACTGGCTAAATCCATAAAATGGTTTGTTTACAGCTTCAAGTGATACCTTGGAATACTCAAAGTTAGTACAACACATTTTTGTGTGACATGTGGAAATATACATACAATACAATAGACTTGTGTATGAAATAAACAAAGATACCAAGTTTGCATAATGCTAGCTATGCACATGTTTCAAGGTGTTACCTCTTATACAAATGTAAGTAGCATTAGGTCTGGATAGAATCAATTGGATGACTGACAACCTAGGCCTAAATTAAAATTAAGTTTGTTTCCCCTTTCACCAACCGACCCTTTAAAAAGCCGCCGAGTCAAAAAAAATTATTGCCAAAAATAAAAAAATAATCGTAATTTCCGGAAAATCGATGCGCGTCCGTCCGGAATCGGTTACACATTTAGTAGTCAAACTCTTCAATGTGAAGTCAAAATTTGATTATATAGACAAAAATAAACAAAAATCGGAGATTGCAAACAACGACAAGTTTGAGAAGCGAAATTAAGTAATGATGCCGGTCATCTTCAAGCGTTTTGTCGGTCCCAAGTTACTGAAAAATTGCTCCGGACATCGGGTCTGACGCGAAAAAGTTTAAATCGGACCTAGTCAATTTTTGTCCGACGGTCCGATAGGTCCGACGATTTTCGACAGCTCTGCTATATCCAATTTGTCTTATATTCTCCTTAATGTAATTCATTCTCTATTTTTTAGCTCACCTGGCCTATGTGAGCTT
>FXLX01000348.1 GCA_900180385.1 uncultured Candidatus Thioglobus sp.
ACACAAAAAAACCACACACAACACAATATGTGTTGGACACCACTATACGCAAACAAACACAAATAACGTAAATAAGACATATAGAATCTAACACCGGGGAGAGTACAAGATAGGGAAATCTCCGACACCCGAGGGTAAGATTTCAATCGTTCTCTTTACGAGGCTTGCCGAGTTAGAGAACGATTGTAATCTTACCCAAGGGTGTCGGAGATTTCCCTATCTTGTACTTTTTCCGGTGTTTGATTTTATTTCTCACTAAACACCTAATTGTTTTGTTTACATTCCATCGAGCGTTTTCCCGCAATTTATTTTTCCATTGCTGAAGTAAATATTCGATTTATCCATATGCAACCGTATCTCGGCAGTATTTCAAATGTATTTCATCATAAAGTACAATGTATTTAATAAATATATTATAAATGTTACTACAACAGAGATAAATACCTGTAAAAAAATATTTGAATTTGGTCAAAGGGAGGTAATTTCTTTCTTTACGTTAGTTACTAACAAGGGAGAGCACTCTATTATTTACTCAAAGTAAACAAACATTGACTGGAAGAGAGCCTGAAAAAAGAATCAAACACCGTGAAAGGTGCACGTTAGCTAGCAGAATATAATACATAAATGAATTTAAAAATACTTATGTAGTAGAATCGTGGTTAATTGTTTATTTTAAAAAGGAAAAGCATGGAGAATTGGGGGGCAGTTGACATAAACTGTACAGCATGCATTTGCCGGTAAAACGCACGTGATTTTTTTGTCTTGCACTAGTGCAAGATAAGAAAATCTCACATCGCTAAAAATAGGAACTGGTCTGTCTCAAAAGTGAGAAATAATGGATCTAACACCGGTAAGAGGGCAAGACGGAAAAATCTCAGACACCCAAGGGAAAGATTTCTGGTCTCCAACGAGGCTCTGCTGAGTTGGAGACCAATA
>FXLX01000349.1 GCA_900180385.1 uncultured Candidatus Thioglobus sp.
GCCGTGTTCTGCAGAAATTAGCTTGGGCTTACCCAAACCCAATTCGTAAAATTCAGCAGTCAATGACCGTAGATGGGTCATTATCAAAATACACACACTTTTTCCTGTTCATATTTTGGTGACATCAAATATTTTCGTTCCCGTTTTGCTTTAGCCTATTAGTTTTTCCTACATTACAATGACATATTTACATAATATGCAGTCGGGAAAACCACCATGAAAAAAAATATTTCTAGATATGTAGCACCCCCTAATACCTTTCAGTCCGTGGTGTTACCAACATAAAATTATTCTTTTTAGGAAAATGAAAAATATTTTTTATGTAAAAAGTGGTTACATACATAATATACAGGGAAATTATGCATAATTTAGGATATTTTCTTTGGAGCACTAGTTTTTTTTCACAATATTCGGATATGTAGTTGTGGAATTCCATTTAAGCTGCATTATGAAACAAACAAGTTTTCATAATTGTATGTTGTTTCTCTTTATATAAAGAAAAGATGACTTATACATAGTTATCAAAGTCAACTTTATTCAACTATAATATAATTTACTTCAATTATGTCAATCCTTTTTATGAAACAATTTACATGAGGTAACACCATTGACAAGAGGTAACACCACAGATGACAAAAGTAACACCAGGGACATCTTCATGAATGTAAACATTTAATTCAAGAAAAAAAACACAACTATCAACCTATATTTGTTGTTTTCTTAATGTTTTCAGTACAATATTCAGTTTTTCAACATATTGGTTTAATGCATGAACAATATCAGTTTTGTCCATGGTGTTATGAAGATATGTCCCTGGTGTTACCAGGTCTAAACAGTATACTCCCATCAGTTTGTTACACGATATCTGATAAAAAAAGAATGGTGATACAAAGATGTAAACGGAGATAGCAAGTCGAAACAATATAATACAG
>FXLX01000350.1 GCA_900180385.1 uncultured Candidatus Thioglobus sp.
AACTTAGGGTACACAAGACGAAATAAAACAAAGCAAAAACACAACACAATGTATGTTGGACACCACTATGCACACACACACACACACACACAATTAACGTAAATAAGACATGCGCCCTCCAACAAACAACTGGTAAAACAGGAACCAAACATAGGCTGTGTGAGATTGATGTAAACATTACAAATGGTGTGATTTTCTTTACACATCACGAACAATATTACATCGACATACATGTGCAAATCTAACCTTTGCAGTATTCATGGCTTACACAATATCAATGCATATTATAACAACATAAGCTTTGTGAATTTCCAATGTGTCTTTGTTTAAATTTCGTCCTTATTGATGACTATGCCTTTGTTTACCTGTTTTTAATGATCCAGAACGGTTATGCATATCGATTTTGTGATATATCAATTTGCCAGAAATATCATACGGAGTGGGCTTTGTAATATAATATTACATGCAGAAATAGAATATAAAAGAAACAATGATTTATTTTATTCTCTAAATGTTTATAAAAAGCGTGTAATGTACCATTTTGTTAACATCATTAAGACATTAACATCAAGATCGGGATAAATTACATCAATATAACTATTGAATTGACCTTAATCCACAGTTGTGATATAATACAAACAAGATGACATTTACTTAACATTTAATGTGCTAATGTCAATAAACGATAGAGAATACTGAAGTGGTAGCACAAAATGGACAATCCATAGAAACTGGCAACGCAGGTCACACAAGACAAAGAATAAAAACCAAACAAAAACACAAAAAACCCAACACAATGTGCGTTGGACACTACTATCCGCAAGCAAACACAAATAACGTTAATAAGACATGAGCCCTCTTACAAACAACTGGAGGTAAAGACGAACCAACCATCGTTTGTATGCGGACATCACAACGCGGAAACCACAACC
>FXLX01000351.1 GCA_900180385.1 uncultured Candidatus Thioglobus sp.
ACAAAGAAATTAAAACTAATAACCAATAACTAAATTTTTCCAGAAAAGTTCCATGACAAATGTTTATCTGGAAGGAGCTGTTCATGGCAACTCCGCCTTGAGCCAAGCCATATTGCTTCGGTCTTGTCAAAATTAACTCTCAGTCCAGCACATTCTGAAAATTTATTAAAGATAAATAATGATTGATCAAGTGATTTCGGGTTATCATCTAATATCAATGAGGAGTCATCAGCATATTGACTTAATAAATACTCAGAATCATTTATTTTTACCCCTGTTATTTCTGGGTCATTTTTAATTGCAGCACTCAAGAGTTCTAAAACAAGAATAAATAAATAAGGTGACAGAGGGTCTCCTTGTCGAACACCTCTTCCCAATGAGAAAAATTCAGAAACATGCCGATTGTTAGTAACTGCGCTACTTATATCACAATAAAAGGCTTTTATCCATTTTTGAAGAGATGGTCCAAAACCGTAAAATTGCAATGTTTTTGTCAATAATGACCATTCCACTGTATGTGTCGAAAGCTTTCTCAAAATCTATCAATAGTAAAAGGCCTGGTATATCATCTTCTTCTAACTTATCTATCAAATCGTATATAAGTCTAGTGCACTCCCCTATATACCTACCTTTTAAAAACCCTTTTTGTGTTTCACTGATAATATTTCTAAGTATCGGTTTTATTCTATTTGCTATACAGGCTGATGCAATTTTAAAATCAACATTCAAAAGTGTAATGGGACGCCAATTTTTAAGAAAATGTTTTGGTTTTCCCTCTTTTGGAATGCATGTGATCAATCCTTGACGTTGGCTAACAGAGAATTTACCATTATCAAGACTCTCATTTAAACATTTCACAAGAGGGATTTTAATATCATTCCAAAAAAACTTGTAAAATTCCACAGTAAAGCCATCAATACCAGGTGATTTAA
>FXLX01000352.1 GCA_900180385.1 uncultured Candidatus Thioglobus sp.
TTCCGACCCTTTCATGTATAAATAAGTTGAAAATACGAACTACAGATGAAAGCCTGCAGACCATATTTACAAATCGGAAATTTACTAGTACAAAATGTATTTGACAATTCAGTGACTCCAGCTACACTTCTGTATCTTGTGTATCAGCCTTCATCTTGGATGTGACCTACATCTGTGCAAAATTCTGGCAAAAAAGAAAAGAATGCTTCAATACCGATAAATCAGATGTATGGAATAGACTATACCACGTAATGGAAAAAGCGATCACGTGACATACTTTCAAAACAAGTCAAAATGGCGACATTCAATGGATCTGAAGCGGCGGCTGGGAATGATGAGCTGTATCTGGCGTCATAGGTAGGTGATCATGATTCTATTTACATATTTATGCAGCAAAATATGTCTACTTTTGAATACTCCAGCGCCGGTTGGCACGACATTGAGGTGCAGGCGTAATTCACGCCGGTTCGAGGCGGGGGTACCTGAAAAATTCCCGAATAGAACTATGCATGGTTGATAAGGGATTCGGAGGCAGGCAATATCAGAAAACAACTCTGGCTTCGAATCCCAAAAGGGATTAGAGACAGTCAACCATTCGGTTAATTTCGTCGACCCATCTACAGGCGTCCACACCCAAACCATAGAATCATATTGGGCCAAGACCAAGTACAAATTCAAGGTCATGAAAGGTGTAAGATCCGACGCTCTACCATCTTACTTAGACGAAAGAATGTGGAGAGACAGATGGGGAACTACCACCAAAGATGCTTTCTACAACATATGCAGACACATTTCAGAGCACATCAACCAGAAATATAACAACGGCCCTTTTAAGGGCCATACAAATATTTCAACTAGACATTTTAAATGAGTGTATAACAATTAAATATCGGGCATTGAACATTTTGTTAATGTGGCTTAGGTCAGATGGT
>FXLX01000353.1 GCA_900180385.1 uncultured Candidatus Thioglobus sp.
CCGTATACCAAAACCTAGATTAATACCGTATACCAAAACCTAGATTTATACCGTATACCAAAACCTAGATTTATATCGTATACCAAAACCTAGATTTATATCGCATACCAAAACCTAGATTTATATCGCATACCAAAACCTAGATTTATATCTTATAACAAAATCAAGATTTATATCCAATACCAAAACCTAGATTTATAATCGCATACTAATAACAAGATTTATATAGTATACCAAACCCTAAATTGAATGCATATTCCAAAACCTAGATTTACATCGCATACCAAAACCTAGATTTATATCTTATACCAAAACCAAGAATTTAAGGATGCAGGGGATAGTACTTTTAACCAAAATCTACGGCAATTGACAGTGTTTCTATTTATTGCTATTATTTAGTCAAGGACACTACAAATCAACAAATGAAAGCCATATGAAAGTGAAATAGTAATGAAATTGTCAGTTAATACATAAAAATGGTATTTGTTGCTCACTTAAAATATAAAATGAGGTTTACATATAGAAATTTCAAATTCAAAATACCACTAAATTGTACGGACGGTACTACACTTCCACAATATGGAATTTACAAAAAGCAAAACACAGGGACAAAACTGAATAAAAGCATTTCATCTGCACATAACATCCTACCAAAAAACGCTTTCAACAGCTCTAATGACCATGAAAATTTTGTGCATTAACTCTTTCCATGGGGGCTGCCATTAATCAACTGGTATCCTATGTCGAAAAACACAGGGTCAGTACAGGAACGTACCTGTGGCGGTAGCAGCTTATAATCTCAAATCCAGTGTACTTTTGCAGAAAAGTTTTTACAGAAATGAATCACCTTTGAAATTATACTGAAGAATTGTCAGTCATTTTAGTTATAAAGTCTCTTTTTTTTTTTAAATATCACCCTGAGAGCCAA
>FXLX01000354.1 GCA_900180385.1 uncultured Candidatus Thioglobus sp.
GCCGCCGTTGAGAGAGGGATACACGCCGCCGCCGCCGCTGAGAGAGGGATATACGCCGCCGCCGCCGCCGCCGCAGCAATACTCACAGAGTAATGAAGAAGAACCCTATTATATTTTGAAAACCAACAATCCTTACACATTTTACGTTCCAGACGGATACGATCCCGATCATTTCATGCCGTGGGTCCATCCATTTACCAGTGTAATCTCGGGACCAACCGGAAGTGGAAAATCCGTCTTTGTCAGGAGATTCGTACACAATATCAAACACATGATGACCCCAATACCGGATCGCATCTTGTGGTGTTATGGAGAATACCAGACTTTATACGGAACCGTAGATGGGGTGGACTTTCAACAAGGATTGCCGGACTTGGACACCCTCGACCCCAGAGAAAAACATTTAATCATCCTAGACGATCTCATGGACGAAACGGATCAAAGAGTAGCTTCTCTGTTTACGAAGAAGAGTCACCACAGAAACATCAGCGTCATGTACATCGTTCAGAATCTGTTTCATCGAGGAAAACACCATAGAACCATAAGTCTCAATGCCCATTACATGGTTCTATTCAAAAACCTGACAGACGTATCGCAGATCATGGCGCTAGCACACCAAATGTATCCCAGGAGAACGCAATTTTTCCTGGAAGCCTTTGCCCGAGCTACGGCCAGACCTCACGGCTACATGGTGATCGATATGAAACAAAACACGCCGGATATCCTGAGATTAAGAACCTTCATCTTTCCCGGTGAGGAACAGAAAGCGTATGTCGAGTCATAAAAAGGATGTTACATCCCGTTTCTTGTCACTCTTGCATCAGACGCTGAGGGAATAACATGGTCTCTCAGCGCTTGAAAAAGCACGGCAGTGATATAGTATACTTACAAAAGACGAAACCGTGTATTCGTATACACCTCATCAC
>FXLX01000355.1 GCA_900180385.1 uncultured Candidatus Thioglobus sp.
TAATCCCTATGCAAGGAAATGTTGAGAGTCTTAATGTTTCTGTAGCAACCGGCATTAGCCTATTTGAAGCCAGTAGGCAGCGCCTAGGATAGCCTTAAAAAATAAATTAAGTGACACCCTGTAACGCTCAGCATAACCGACCATTTATACGCCGTTTCGCTTCGCTACACTCTGTATAAATGGTCGGGTTGAGCTACTTGTTAGATTTTAGTGTGTTGAGCAGAATCTCATCGATTGTGCCCACGTTGCCAATATTGCTATAAAAAATTTTTCCACTCACAACAATTGGGTAACCGTTATTTATATCGAACATCATACATTTATAATTTTCTAAATATCCTTTAGATATGCCGACAATATTGTTCTTATCGAGAAGAACCATAAGTCTTGCTGCCATATTAAATATTACGTGTGAAATATTTACCACATCCCCATAAAAATGAACTGTATTATTAATTATATCTTTTGTTTCGCTTCTGTATTTATTTGATACTTCTTCGATGGAATCATTTATATCAGAGGTATAAAGCAAGCACATGAAAACCATTTCAGTATGTATGCCACTAATCTTATCCACTGGAATAGTTGTAAATATATTACGCATTTCTGTTTGATGGTGCAGATGATTACGAATGGTTTTGAGAGTAACAAACTCATCAAGTTTTAATAAATCTATGCCATTATCTGTTTTTAACTTGTCACCTAAGCTATGTAAGGAATTCAGAAGGTTAAATAATGAATCACTATCATAGCTTTCTAAATATTTTGAATATGAACGATAAAATCTATCTACTGCTTCCATAATGTTTTTCCAAATCTAACGCCTTGCTAACCAGCCATTTATACAGAGTGTAGCGAAGCGAAACGGCGTATAAATGGTCGGGTTGAGCTAATTGTTAGTTATTTGTTTTTGACCTAAAGCAGG
>FXLX01000356.1 GCA_900180385.1 uncultured Candidatus Thioglobus sp.
AATCGAAGTTAAGTTTGGAGTCACGTGTAGCTAATAAGTTCATAGATTCTGACCCTTTTGAACACCTGGGTGGGAACCCCTCCATTCTCGTAGACATAGTAGAAAATTAAACTTGTTCTACAAAATACGTAATAATGATAGTCCTTTATATTTATACGATTGTTTACTGCCTTTTATACGAGAGGAAAATGAATTAAATTTGCGCAACCAAACCGAATTTAGAAATCCATTCACTAGATTACAATTATTTGCAAACTCCTTTTTCCCTTCTACTATTAAATCATGGAATAAATTAAGTCCACAATTAAGAAATGCACCTACTCTAAATAGATTCAAACAAGCAAATAAAAATCATACAATAAAACCCCCCAAATTTTACATTGCTGGATGTAGAATATTAAATATAATTCACACTAGACTGAGACATAGATCCAGTAGCTTGAATGCTGATCTTTTTCGTGTGCATTTGGCTAATGATCCAGGCTGTATATGTGGGTGTGCATTTGAAGATGCAATTCATTATATATTAGAATGTTGTCTTTACAACGAAGCAAGAGAAGAATTGAAATTAAGACTAGTTTTTCTTAATGAACTTAAAATTGAAGTCCTACTTTTTGGCGATGACACCTTAACTGAGATGCAGAATCTGCAAATTTTCAAATCTGTACAACTTTACATCAAACGAACAAAACGTTTTACCCATTTATGATCACAACACCCCCTCCCATTTTTTTTATTTTCATTAATTTCCCATTACTTTCATTTCATATGCAAGTTTATTTAAAATTGCTTATTTTTCTAGATTATTACATGACCTTTTCCATATCATCCCAGTTATCATCCCTCGACCCTTATTAGCCCTCGACTGCGTCTCGGGCTGATATGGGGGTCTCGGGATGATATCCGGGCTGATATGGAAGAAGTC
>FXLX01000357.1 GCA_900180385.1 uncultured Candidatus Thioglobus sp.
TAGATATTTAATAAGTTATTAACTTCTTCTGAACACCGAAATAGAAATAAACCCTTTTATATTTACAAGGGGCTAATTCAATGACAGAAGGCAGATCCAGCGTCCTCCCCATGACCAATGTACATGCATGAGAGCAATGCCATTCATATACAGAGGTCATCAAGGGCCGGTGCCTAAAGGACATTTAGACTGGAAATGATTAAACAAAATGAAATTAAAGTCCTCCTCATGGCCAATGTACATATTTTATTGAAAGCAGTAATTTTTCGCGCAATTTTAATTAGAAAAACCATAATCAAATGCACTGATGAATAGGAGATGCCGATACTCATTACTCAAATAATTGAAGAACAATGGAAATAAACTACAAATAAGTAAATGTTTATTTAGAGTTTTACTAAGTCTCGCTCAAATGCAAAATTTGGGACCTATTTACAAAACAAAAAATGTGTATTCTCTCATGTTTATGCTAGTTATTATTCACAGAGCATATGTTTTGAAATTATTTCTTGGCATCCTTCATCTTGACAGAAATCATGGTTGTCTGCAGGACTAATCCACCGTATATCCTTTTGAGCTCGAATGCTATAATCTAAACTCCCTTGTATGTCGGACCATTTCAAAAGAAATATTTATTTAATTATTTACAATTTTCCTTCATAAATTAGAAGCATTATTCTACTTGCAATAACAATATTTTTCATATGTCGGCAATTTGGGAATCGGCTAATTGGACTCGGCAATTTGGGATTCGGCAAACTGGGAATCGGCAATTTGGGATGCTACCAGTGATGGACATGAACAGGATTCCTTCGGATAGAGCTGGACACTGTATTTGTCACCATTAGACCCTTCAACGACGAAAGAGCCGGCTTCTGGAACATGGTAAATTTTCTTTTGTCGGACGACTTCGATGGCC
>FXLX01000358.1 GCA_900180385.1 uncultured Candidatus Thioglobus sp.
ATTTTTTTCATGACAGTGGGGAGCCCGGGTGGCTCAATGGTTTTTTAAATTTGTAAATTACAAAAAGGGTGCACTCGACTCGCAACCGCAAGTGATAAAGTTTACCAGTTGCTTGCCCATGGTCGGTGGTTCTCTCCGGGTACTCCGGCTTCTTCCACCACTAAAACTGGTCGCCATGATATAGCTGAAATATTGCTGAAAGTGGCGTTAAACACAATAAATCAATCAATTACTGTAAACCAACTTTTGTTCGCGTGCTATAAACCTTCGCGACTTTCGCGGTAGAGTACAAAATCGCGAAAGTTTATATCCGCGAACAAGTCGGTCTAAAGTGTGTAAGAAACAAGAACATATATAGCCTAGCAAACACCATATAGCGTAATGTATTTTCTGGTATAGATCGATATCCGTTAGACAACACAAAGTCATGTATACGTAGTTAGTTAAATTTGGGGGGTCATGTAAATTAACATAATTAAATTTCAAAAGAACTTTATTTGTAAGATACTGACAATTAATTTAATGCAGAGTACTAGTAAGTGTTATACTTCATTATATATGGTATATACAGGATTTCGTTCCACAGTATTACAATTTTTCTTCATTAAAATTTATAAAGTTACGCGTTGGCAAATATAATTATAAGTGAAGAAAGTTATCGAAATGTGTTCAAAACAGGTTTTATAATTATACATGTATATTGTAGTATAAAGTGCCGTGAGCATAATGTTGACAGGTAATTAAAAGCGTTTGATTGTAATTATCAGCTGGGATTATAAAATCAATAATTGCTGTCACCTGTACGTTGATAATTGAAACTATTAATCAACGAGGATAATCCGATAATCATTGGAAAAACAAACGAGATCAACTACAACATT
This sequence comes from uncultured Candidatus Thioglobus sp., assembly GCA_900180385.1. Taxonomy (GTDB): domain Bacteria; phylum Pseudomonadota; class Gammaproteobacteria; order PS1; family Pseudothioglobaceae; genus Thioglobus_A. The sequence continues at coordinate 882 of FXLX01000358.1, forward strand.
ATGACATCTTGGTCTATCATGTTCTATAATATAAACT
>FXLX01000359.1 GCA_900180385.1 uncultured Candidatus Thioglobus sp.
ATCGAAATACCTGGATGTCGTATTAGAATGATAGACTCCGTCAACTTTTTACCTGGCGCATTATCAGAATTACCTAAGATGTTTAGATTGGAGGAGCTCAAGAAAGGATATTTCCCACATTTGTTCAATAGGAAAGAGAACCAATCAGTCGTACTCAATCATCTACCAGACGTACACTACTACAACCCGGATGCCATGAAACTGAAAGACAGAAAAGCCTTCTTCATGTGGTATGAGACCAACTACAGACAACGATTCGATTTTCAAAGAGAACTATTGAGTTACTGTCGCTCCGACGTGGACATATTAAGAAGAGCCTGCCTAACGTTTAGACAACTGTTTTTGGAGATGACGTCTGCCGACGGACACGGAGGCATCGATCCTTTTCAGAAATGCATCACGATAGCCTCGGCTTGCAATTTGGTCTTTAGAACGAAATTTCTACGACCCGATACCATCGGTATCATTCCAGCTCAAGGATACCGTCAAGAAGAAAAACATTCCATCAAAGCCATGCAATGGATCAAATACTTATCAACAACGGAAGGAGTCCACATACAACATGCTAGAAACGGTGGTGAAAAGGAAATTGGACCTTATAAAGTGGATGGATACTACGAAAACGAGAACGGACAACAATACGTCTTGGCACGGATGCTTACACTGTTACAATGACAGCACCGTCAACCCGGTCAATGGTATGACCATGGGTGATCTATACCAACGAACCATGGAGAAGAAACGATACCTGGAAGGTCAAGGGTATATCTACGTTGGAAAGTGGGAATGCGAGTTCGACAGAGAAATCATGCATTTCATGTATCCCCTTTATAGTGCGGTTAGTGCTGCTCAGCCTTTAGTTTTCTGTGTAGTATTATTTCGACCATTGTTAGTCTTTTTTCCCCTTTTCCTTATTG
>FXLX01000360.1 GCA_900180385.1 uncultured Candidatus Thioglobus sp.
CTACATGATCTTCATTAAGCTGTTCAAAAGCAGCTGAGTTGCTATTTAAATAAAGAATTCTTGCACCTCAGGTATATTTTACGGGCAATTGTAATGCTCTTTCTCCGTGCAAAAGTGATACCTGTTAATCCTCAAATCCACGGAAATGTAATGTGCCCTCTGTTTGTGCTTAACTTTATTTTTGAACCATTGTTTGTACATGCACCCGATATCATTGTTTTCTTGAAATTTCATCTAGGTACATACACTCGTTAATAAAATATGTTGATATTGTAAATGCAGAACTGATAGAAAGTACACTGAAACAAACAATAATGTGTAGCTGTTTTAATGATTTTTTATGGCTCTCGAAATATAAAAAATGTTGCGTGCATCTAATATGTATTGCTCGCTTCATTTGATTAATGTTCATATTAAAAAAATACAGATAGCAATTCTTCTCTTCAAAAATAGGTTTACGATTTACGACTTACGAGTACCTACCACCACTCTTAACTTTGCGATCACTTTTTATCGTAAGTCGTAAATCCTAACTATTAGTGAAACGGTCGTAACTCTTAAGAGTACACTTACGTCTACGTTTACGACTTACGACCTTTAGTGAAACGGTCGCCAGGATTTTACCTACGGAACACCACCTCGCTTCGCAAGAAGGAAGAAATGGCTATGCTACGTATCAAGGTATGTATGAACATAATCTTTATAGTCTCAGATATTTATGCACATTTTCTTATTCCAAAAATAACTCTAAATTCACCGGGTCATTGCTTAAAATATACGTTTGTGATGTAAACAAAACTTTGCTGTCAATGAAGGTCAAGTACGTATACGGCATACAAAACCGAAAATATACACTCAGCAGGGGATAAAAAATCTTGGACCACCTCACTAGCCCAGGGCTAGCATACTCCCAA
>FXLX01000361.1 GCA_900180385.1 uncultured Candidatus Thioglobus sp.
GGATCTGTGCATAGGAATAAGAAAAACCCCAGTCAGCCACTTGAACGTCAATGGTAAGGTTTCTTTTAATATGGAATCGTTTAAATATAACGTGTTCGAATCGGAATCGCTGTTTTCGGAATTTTACCATTCGCGGCACGGTTTTTTCACCAGGGTCCCCCATTTCAATGCCTTGCCCGGCATGTTCCTGACGTTATATAGTTCTATAATTATTATCCAATTAAAGCGCAGATTCGTAGCTTGCGCATGGTCACAGTCGCTTCCGATTTCCTGAGCATGCTAAACGGAAAATGGTCGTCTCAAAAGTTCCAAGATGAACAAATCAATGAAAAATTTGGAGTAGCGTTCTCCGATGGCGATATTTGTATTTTCTGTTACAATATCAACGTAGGAAGCATACCATCTCAACCATATTAGATCGCGAACACAGATGATTTTTAGTATTTAAAACACCCCTAAACATGTCTGAAGGAGAACGTCGTACATCGTTGGAAGTGGAAAGTAAATAGTAACGTCAACGACGCTGGTTGTAACACAGGTGTTATCGTAGGTATGTATAAACCTTCTTCTCAATGTTTTAAACGTACGATTTATTTTTTGCATTGCTTATTTTCAAGTAGTTTATGAAAAACTTCTTGTCAATTTATAATACTTCCAACTTGCGTTCAAAACAAAAGTAAACAAACCGAAAAGGGGGGGTGTAAACAGAGATGAAAGTTTTCCTCTAATCCGCTGATTTCCTCTTTTTTTTAAGGAAAATATTTGGAAATAAAATGTTTCTAGCTTGGTCCAAACAACTAGAAAACGAGGGTATGGGCTCTAGAATAGGAGTTTCCTCTTTTTTCATCAGTCAATCACTTTCTTCTATACTACTATAGTCTGTGTACAAAATATTTGTTTTTTTTTTATACT
>FXLX01000362.1 GCA_900180385.1 uncultured Candidatus Thioglobus sp.
TTTGTCATCTGTATATTGGTGTCCCCTGCATTTGATTAAATATGGCATTGTTCATGTGCTTTGGACACAAGGAGGACTTTTTCTTTATATAATATAAATAGACAGACAAACAAATATTGATACGAGTGATATATTTATTCTCTCATGCTTTAAGTATTTATACAGTATATGTATTTAATTTCGAAAATGTAGTTATTTCACATGTACAATATGTGTGTGAATGTGTTATAGTCCTATTTGCACCGGCCCTTGGTTTCCTCTGCATTTGTACAACTACCGTACAGTACTTGTCCATGTGCATAGGACACGGGGAGGACTTGACCACTACACTACATGTAAATTAACCATTGATGTCTGATGTGGCCAACAATGTCATAGTCGACGGCAATCAAGTTAATTATTATAATTATTACAAGTGTGGACACAGAAATGTGCTGTCCAAAAGGCAAGTGTGGATGTCAATATTTCATATTATTAACTTTAAAAAAAAAATTCATGGACACAGGGGTCCTGGATTTTTTTAATAAAAAACTAATCCTGGATTATTATTTTTGCTTAAAGTCCGGTCCTGTGTTTTTATTTCAAATTTTCATCATAGCCCCCCTCCCCCTCCCAAGGGATATAAAATTGTATCATTAATAATAAATTAATAAATAATAAATTCAGATTTTCTATTTAAAATAAATCTCATTTACAAAACCACTGATATTTGTTCAATTTTTAACGCTGATTTAAGCTTTAGTCGCAACAAATTTTTATTTTTCTCTTTAAACTGTCGAAACATAACATTTATTTAACTGTAAAATTCACAAATAAAATTCACCCCCCCCCCCTTTTCCCTTTTTTTCTTGTTTAAATCAATGATCAACAATATTCCAGAATCAAACAAATGAATAAATATAACATAGA
>FXLX01000363.1 GCA_900180385.1 uncultured Candidatus Thioglobus sp.
AAATTACTGGTTTGTAATTGGTTAACTGTGTAACCTCATTTTCTTCAGGGTGATCTACCTTAACCTTATCAATAAGTCTGCGCTCGATTAGTTCTATTTGCTTATAAAAATATAGCTTGATACATGTACATGTATTTCACATATTCTATGTTGTGTATTAATTGTTTGATTTTGTTTTTGTAAATGTGTTTTGTTATAATTATGCACATACCTGATATTGTAAATTATTTCTTGCATCATGCTATATTAATAATCCGAGCACCATAATCACACGTCCTACAATATCTTAGGGAACATATTCGAACTTCGTAAATTCCGCATACATACTACAGTACCTCGTATCCTACTTTCCATAATCACGTTAATATCCATAATATTGATCACTTACTTTTACTTCTTTTCTATGCACACCCTTTTTAATTTGTTTTGCACTATTCTCACAAATCCTTCAATGGTGAATCTGACATTGGTGACCTACTTATTGATTGAACTCCTAACCGATACTGCTCTCTCTCACGATTTATTCGTGGTACATGTACCAACTGGTATAACATGATTCATGGGTACTGACGCGTTACAACACAGAGAGAGCATCGGTCGGTTCTATTGTTTAGCACGTACTGTTAAAAATAGTAAACGGCGAACATTATTAGAATTTATAGGTATATATTTGTTTGTCATTCATGGTATTGTCGCGGTGCCTATTACAGTTTTTATTTTTTCGTTTCAATATAAATATCGCGTTAACCTTTCAGGTAGTACCGTTCAAACTAGCGAACAATTAGTTAAATCAAAATCGCTGGAATATGTGAATAATTATGCCTTCTTGTGCATTGTGATGTGTATTTTGCTTATAATATCAGGAATAGAAATGAATCCTGGTCCCTCTGATTCAGACTTATCAAGTAG
>FXLX01000364.1 GCA_900180385.1 uncultured Candidatus Thioglobus sp.
TAATCAACATGTTGCCGCAAGTCATGTCATTATTGACAATCCTGATTCAGCAGTTCATGATGACTCGGGAGATATGGTTCATCATATAGGGGTTATAATTTATCACCTCTACTTCTTATTAAAGGACAAATGACACGATTTTTTATTTTTCACAAAACTTTGTGAAATACTTCCAAAATGCTGTAAAAATAATTACTTTTTCACTTTCATGTGATTAACGACACGTACAAAGGGATAAACACCCCTTTTATCGCCCTTTTTGCTGACCTAGAAATTATGCAGATTTTGAGTGCGATAACGAGGCTGAAACACTCGTGACGTCACATGCGCCAGTCATCTATTTCTAAATCAGTTGATTGATATCGATACGAAACTTGCATAACAAAGCCGTGATTAGCAAACCAAAACAAACATCCACGTGGGTGAAATAGCTAGAAGTTCCAAATGGTGTCCTGTGCAGCGCTTGGGTGCAACAACAGAGGAACCAAAGGCAATGGACTGAGTTTTTTCTCGTTCCCAAAGGACGGCCAGCTGAGAAAAGCCTGGATCCATTACTGTCGACGATGGAATTTCGATCCAACATCAGGTCACAGATTGTGCTCCACCCACTTCACCCGTGACTGCTTTGAAAGGGATCCTTTGAGAATGATGGAACTTGGTGTTGATGGAACCTTCAAGCGACGACTGAAGCCAGATGCAACCCCAAATGTGCCCCTAGCATCACCTGACCCGGAGAAAAAAAATGGCGAAACTCCAGTTGTTCAACACCTACACATTCCCAGGGGAGCACTACAGAAGCGTCAAAAGGTCGAGGTATGTGATTTTTAACATTACAATATTACTGTTGTGTGACCGAATATCTACGATAAAGGGGGAACTTAAATAGCTACTAGCTCACCAGTTATCT
>FXLX01000365.1 GCA_900180385.1 uncultured Candidatus Thioglobus sp.
GCACATACGCTAGAAGAAGCATTTGCCGTACAAGAAACAGTTGGCTACCCAACAGTTATTCGTCCATCATTCACTATGGGTGGCTCAGGTGAGTTGTCAAATTTCTATTTAATTAATCGCGGTTGTCGGTATTTTTACCATTTCGGTATATTAAAATAGACCTACTTGCCGGCAAGTCGTGTCACTGTGTTGTTCGTTAAACGGTGTATAATATTCGGTTGTTTGTTCCGCGATTTCGCTTCTTTTGCATGATTTTTAAGCCAAATTGTCTCCCTTTATCTTCCGAATGATATGTTATGTAAAAGATGGAGAAATACGAATGATGAACTGGTACCTGGTTCTTTTATTTTCGTTCCTGGGTTCCGAGATAAAAAGTACCAGTCGAAAACGAAACGTGGTCAAATGCCGAAATGGACTGGGATAATGAACAAATTTGCCACTGGTTAACAGCCGTGGGCCTGGGGGAATATGTTCAGGTGTTTAGAGGTATGTTTGTCAAACTAGGTATCACAGGAAAGGAATCGTCTTCTTTCGGCAGTTTCGCTTTTCCTTTTGGTGAGGTCCTCGTTTCAAATATAATTTCTATTTTCTAGGTAAGTATTTATATTTATGTGGTGGTACCCCAAAAATAATTAAAATTCTGGTGGTAGTACCACAAATTATTGACAGAGTTCCGACCCCCCCAGGTATTTTTTCCTGGAAAAGCCCTTCGGCATTATTATTCATTTCTAGCTCATTATCATAACAAATGTCTCGATATTAACTGATCCCGCCTACTTCGTTCCGCCATCTTGTCATTGTGGTATTCTCGCTTTGAGGTCACGTGACTTTTGAGAGATCACTCTAACAGCAAAACATGTGTTCGGTTTGTTTACGTTTTACCGGAGGTTTTGCACGGCGATTTTT
>FXLX01000366.1 GCA_900180385.1 uncultured Candidatus Thioglobus sp.
GCCGACATCATTTGCGAAAATTTGTTTCCAATTTTTTACTCCTTATTAAATCAGTGTTATTTACCTTTGATTAGCAACGTTCACATTTTACACAATGCCAAAATGTTCCAAAATTAGGCCAGTGACGTCATTTAAGGAAATACCTTGTAATTCGGTCAAAATATCGTCTGTCAAAAAATGGCACCGCACGGTAAACAAATGACACCAGAGGAGAAACAAATCATCGTAGCTTTGTCACAACAAGGATATTCTAGCTACAAAATTGCTGAAATGACGGGTAAAAACAGGAGAACAATCAGTAAATTTCTCAGGAGGCGACGGGTGCGAGGATCGGAAGAAAACTTACCGCGAAGTGGAAGGGGTAGAAAAACGGGAGTTCGGGGAGACAAGATTATGTACCGTATGCTTCGTTCGGACAGAAGACAAAGTTTAGGAGAAATAACAGACCAATTTAACCGCCAGTTTGTGACCAAAATTTCTTCTAGAACAGTTCGGAGGCGTTTGAACTTTGAAGGATACAAAAAACATCCAGTTTGTAAGAAAACTACGATTTCACCTGTCAACCGAGAGAAAAGAAAACGATTTTGTCTATCAAAATTGATGTGGACAGTGAGAAATCATTAGAAAAAAGTTATTTTCAGTGATGAGACGAAGATTGAGATTGGAAATAACAGGAAAGTTTATGTTTGGCGTAAAGTGGATGAAAGATTAAGACCGGAATGTAATGGGTTGTACCAGGGTCGAAATTACAAAACGAAATTCTCTGTCATGTTCTGGGGCTGCATTTCGTATTATGGGGTAGGTACACTAACTCCAGTTGTTGGCAATTTAAATAGTGAAAAGTATATAAACATTTTAGAAGACAATTTATGGCCGGTCATTGCCCAGCATTTTCCTACTAGC
>FXLX01000367.1 GCA_900180385.1 uncultured Candidatus Thioglobus sp.
AGACAAGGCATATAAAATAGAATGATTCCAACGTAGGATTGCATGTTATGATTCGTTGCTACAATTTGAGAAATGCCGGAATATTTCGTACCGGTCACCAAGTTCATGATGACGACCGTAGAATTGGCCAAATGCGACAAAAACATTCAGTAATCAAACTAAGTTGAAGGCATTAATAAAATAGCTACATGACGTTCTGATATTGACGATGTAATATTTTTGAAAGCCCCGAAAAGAAATGTTAGAGACCAATGAACAAACTAATAGGTGGGAAAAAAAAAGAATCGGGTCCAATTATATTGGACAGGCTGCTGACAGGTGCCTATTCACAGGCGCGATCCCACTACTGATCGACACGGGGACTTTTGCCTGCTGCGTTTCCGCCCTGGGCCTTTACGTCCCTCCTTAGACAACCTGGTCACACTGAGCTCCCTCGGTGTGCCCATATTGATACCGATCTTAGTGCGGACGCCCGCTCAACATAGATCACTTGACAGCAGGACTCCTGCCCTCACACCGTCCACCAACTCTGGTCTCCAAGTAGCTGGATCACAGGAGCACGCCACAACTCCCAACCGATAGAAGATTGGAATTTTAACATACTTATATGTCATCTTCTCATAATTTCAACTTTATTATTTTTCTTTTGAAATTATAACCAATTTGATCACATGTTAAATATGGCGGTTATTTAATGTAATTAACATCCATAAACATGTGTACGTGGCAAATCAATGTTGTCCATATGGTAGGTTGAAGAATTCCAATAGTTATTTCAGATAATCACATGCAATGTAAAATCGAAAATATATCTTCGATTATTATTTCTACTTTTCTAAAATTTCTTATTTCATTTAATGTCATCAATTTACTGCAGGAAAGGGTCATTTCGGAAATTTTTA
>FXLX01000368.1 GCA_900180385.1 uncultured Candidatus Thioglobus sp.
CAGTAAAAAATGTGTTTAATCCTTATAATTCTGTAACTAAGTATTTTTTTTTCATTTGTTTTGAAAATTTACCTTTGGGGATCCCCAGTACGCACACATACATTCCATTGATGTGTGTCGGCCATGAATAACAAAATGCACTAACCTTGTTTTCCTACATTGATAACTAGACGGTGATGTAATTAAGTTACTGATATTTTCCAATTTGATGGCATTTTGCATTTAGCTACTCAAACAAGTAAAATGCTCACAAAATCGTAAAATAAATCAGTAACCAGCTTGTGTCAATCAGCGTCCCTTGTAAACAACGTCACAGGATGACGATATATTACAAAAGTCAAAGTCGATAGATGGTTGTCTTAAGTATTTTTTCCGGAATTTTTTTTTATGTCAACAATACAAGCTTTTTTTTTCATTGGCATTTATTTTTTTATTTCATATCTAACAATAATTGTCGATTATTAACAACTGTTCAAGTGTTCGATATTATGTTTGACAACTCCGCTCCGCCATCTTGTTAGCGCACGAAATGATGAACGAATGAACTCCGACTTTTTTTTAAATATTTTTACGCAGGAATTGTTCAATCGAATCTATGTTGGAAAATACACAATAAATATGTTTTTCATGTTAACATCCATATCTTTGTTTTAAAATATCTCGTTCAAATACAAATAATTCAAAATCAATTCAAAATTTCCGAAGGAGGTAAATGGAACAGCCACCAAATGCCGTGTGTATACAGTTCACGAATGGTTAAAAATTACCGTATTTGTCCTATTAGAATCGAAATAATTCATGGCAGGCATAGAGTTGTGCAAATTTACACATGGGCTGGGCCTTTATATTCGAATTTTACCCAGAGTGATGCCTGCCATGAATTATTTCGATTCTAAT
>FXLX01000369.1 GCA_900180385.1 uncultured Candidatus Thioglobus sp.
CTAACCACAGGCTTTTGCCATTTTTCATTAATTTAAGAGATTCACCACATTCCTTGAATGATAAATTTCCCTCCAAAGAGTTTTTTTGTTCATCACTTAATTTGACATCATGCTGGAAGAAAAAATCATTATCTACACATAAATGATTGGATGAATACAATTTCCTGTAATATTGTTCCTGTTCAAATAGAATTTTTGATTGTTCTGAAATATGATTACCTTTTTCATTGATAAGTTCAGAAATGGTTTTGTTGATAGAGGACTTTTTTTCTAATTTACAAAAATATTCAGAGCATCTTTCCCCATTCTCATGCCAATTGGCCCGAGATCGAAGAAGTAAACCCTCTACTATATCCTGCCTCCGATTTTCTAATTCCCCCTTTTTCTGATTCAAAGATGCCTGAATAAACTCAGTAGGATTCAAATTCATTTGATTTTCTAAAATTTGTCTGTCATTCTCAAGTTTTAATGTTTTTTCCTTTTCATCTCGAGATTTTCTTATACTGTAGGTTATGGAAACACTTCTGATTTTCATTTTCAATATTTCAAAAAACACCTGATCATTACATAATAATTCAACATGAAGACAATCATCAATATTTCCAACTGAATAGTATTCAGATAATGTATCTCTAATGCATGTTTTAACTATATCAATATAATTTGAGTCCCTCAATAATTGGGAATTAAATTTCCAGTAGCCCTTTCCCCGATTAGCAGGAGAGGCAGAAAAACTAAAAACAATGGCAGAGTGGTCAGTTCTATAGCCTGGAATTATTTTGGTATACTCCATGAGAGAAAAAATATCTTCTGAGACAAGAAAGTAATCAATTCTGCTTTGTTTAATAGGAGAGGTTTGACGCCATGTGAACTTTCTATCCACAGGATAACAAGTTC
>FXLX01000370.1 GCA_900180385.1 uncultured Candidatus Thioglobus sp.
ATCAGAAAAAGTTGTGTCATGTGTGTGCCGCATCAAAATTTTACCTTCGCCTCTAAAATTTTCAATTTCAATAAAAAAAAATGAAATGTTCTCTGCCACCTGTGAAAGCATAAAATCCATATCATCGTTTAAAAGATCGTCCGTCATGTTCGCTGCCATTTAACGTTTTGACGTTAACCACGTGTTCTATTAAAAACTTTTTACCACGTCACTGACTGCTGGCGTACGTGACCAAGATCAGTCTTCTCAAGTGCGACAGACGTCAATCACACATTTGCTTCCGTTTGATTGGTTATGATACAAAACATTTAGAATACTTTTAATTTCTTGTATGCGCAGATAAACTGATCTCGGGCACGCCCTCGATCAGTTTATCAGCACATACACGAAATTAAAAGTACTCTAAATATTACTTAAAGGGGAATTTGCGGTAGTGCCTACCGACAAAATTTGTGGGCGGAGCTTATCATCAAAAATCCCCGTTGATATGAACAGCATATTTATGAAACTGTATGTCACATGACCAACGTGACCTAAAGGTCACATACCTCAGAAATTTGAATTTTCGAAGTGATTTTTGTAGATTTTAGACTGATGAAGAATATTATTTTTAATAAGACTGAAAGTTTCGTAGGGAGGAACACTAGTAACCATGCCTGTCAAATATTTTGCTCCAAAAGTAACTGTGAAACTATGTATCATTGATTTTTCCTCCTCGAGATAACCGTGGTCAAAATAATGAACAATCTGAATGTTTGCTCCGCCCACAGCTATTTATACCCACGGTCCCGGTTTAACCGGTTATCATTGATGGCTGCAACCCTAAAGATTACCCATGTTTCAATTGGTGTTGAGAAAACAGTTTGACTTACTGGAAAACGAAGTGATCCATTGCTT
>FXLX01000371.1 GCA_900180385.1 uncultured Candidatus Thioglobus sp.
GTTGAAATTGATTGCAAAAATAAATAGGGAAAATGACTCATTTTTATAAAATCAACTCTTGAAAACTAAAACTCTTACTTTTCAGTAAATTTTCAAGTTCAAGGATTGATATTTTCATTAATTGTCTATCAATTTGAAGTTAGCTTGCATCCACGTGAAGCTTATACATCGTACATTTCTACAGCTAACTTGATAATACAGGATTCACCCTCCAAATATTCATAAAATCAGACTTAACATACCTACCTCAACAGTTGTTTACTGCCGATTGCTCCGTGGATGACGGACCCCTCCGTGGACGACCGGTGTGATACATGTACGCTGTTAATCCAAGTTTGACATTTGTTCACTTTCTTTGCTGGTCCTTTTTGGCTCTTTTTGACTTTTTTTTTTATTATCTCAGAATCATAAGAACTACAGGTAGGTCTGAAGGGAAAAACCTTAGCAATATCAGACTCGAAATAAAATACATAACTTTTTGCGTTGACCACTCTGTACTCTCGTATATTTGAAATTATACAATTACAACAAATTTGTTGAAATATATTAAGAGAAGACCTTTTCAAAGGAATCAAACTGCATGAAAAACAAAATACAGAAAACAAACTGCATACAAAAATGTCTTAAAATAAAAAATAAATATATTAGATGTTGGTCAGTTTTAACTCCCTATGACCATTTCTATATCGGAAACATTTTTTGGATGGTGTCTAGACATGCATTGAATTAGCAGATGAGTAGGAGTGGACCAGAAAGTGGGGGACTAGTTTTGAGGGTGAACCAGAAAAAGTGGTCAGGTTTCAAAACTGATAAGCAAAAACTAGAGGCTCAGGTGAGCCTGTATCGCTCACCTGACATAAATAAGTCCTCTTAAGAATGTATGCATGCTGAATAC
>FXLX01000372.1 GCA_900180385.1 uncultured Candidatus Thioglobus sp.
GTGGGCCGCGTAAGGCCCCCAGCTGGTCCAGGGTAGAACCCTGGTAGGGGGCCCAGGGGGGCAAAGCCCCCCTGAAGCTCTGGGGGTTTGAGGAATTACAGACATTTATTTGAACGACAATTTTGAACCAACCACACCATTTTTATCAGACCAAAAAAACTTGACTTTGAGTCTTAATTTTGTCGGATAATTGTTAACAGTATGTTTTTGTCAGATTATAAGAACCTAAAGTAAAACTTTTTTTGAACAACCGTGATGCGAATTGTTCAACTCATGACTGATCGATCACGATATTTTAACCCTTCAAAGAACTATTGGTTTAGTTTTAACGCATTCCTCATTTCACTAATTGGTCTGTACTTTCGGTGCTTGTCCTTTCGGGTGGTTCTAGTTAATACTGCCCGTCCGGATGGAGCTTTTCTTTTCGTCGTTTGATTCATTCATTGAAAACGTATGATTCGACCGTTCTTGTTTATAGACAAACAAAAGCGGAAATTGTCAATACATGAACTTGTTGATTTCTGATAAGCTAACGTAACTAAATTAGATGATCAGAATCGTTTCATGCAGCATTAATGTTAACATATTCGCCTTTGTTTGTCTATAAACAAGAACGAATCATACGTTTTCAATGAATGAACCAACGGCGAAACGAAAAGCTTCATCCGGACGGACAGTATACTGATCATTTATCAATGGGTAGAGCTTTTTAGAATGATATCCCAAATTTACTCCTAATATCATTACTATTCATTTTGACTTACAGGTCACGAGTTAACCATTCATGAAAAAGTTGTTTGTTGAACTGCTTAATTAACGTTGTATAACATATGCTTTGCGAATTTTAGGGGGGGCGCACGCCCCGCACGCCCCCCTCTAAATCCGCCTCTGGCT
>FXLX01000373.1 GCA_900180385.1 uncultured Candidatus Thioglobus sp.
TTATTTTGAATAAGCTACCCTTTAAATGATATAAAGTACCAACTATGTTACTTGAAAAGGTGTCTATACACACAGAAATTCTATTTGTTCATTGTTACAAGTTTTTTTTATTATTACTTGTTCTTTTTCTGTGTTTGTTGAAAATTGTATATTACTGCCTAAAGGTATAAATGAATTTGTTGTGTTCCTGTGTATTGTACATGTATGGTTTTGATTTTTTACCCTTTTACCCAGATTTTTATTATTGGTCATAAAGGGACAATTTTTTCCCAGAACAAAAATTCTGCTTCAGAGTGCATTTTTTTTTCAGTTACAAAAATGTAGCATCGAAATCTTTTTATAAGAGTTAAATACACCCTTTTCCCCTAATGCTAATGTAAGAAATGAAATGTGATACACGTATACACCGTTAGGAATTTAATTAATAACCTAATATCCCTGTCGTTCTGTAGTCAACTGTTCCAGCGCAATGGTTGTAAGTATAAGATACAGTACTATTAAAAAAAAGAAGCGGCCCGTATTGAATATCCCGCAATACGTGCAACTTCTTTTGTTTCAATAGTAGTTTATCTACAGTCGGAAAGCAAACTCATTAATGGCGTCGCTGGTAAAACCACGGGTCACGTGATTCTCATTTGAAAATGTTGACATTTTCGTCGGTCATGAACATCATGGAAAATTGTAGAACAAAGACCTCGTTTATTTATACCGTAGAAAATATCGAAACGTCTTATATTGTTTTCTTTTCAGCAATAATTACTTCCACGATTTGTTTATTAGATTTGAGTTAAAACGGGAGATTATTATTAAAATTTTGATGATTTAGAGGGTGACCCCCTCGATGGAATGTCGCCATCGCATTGGAATAAAATGCAAATATATTAAGTTTTCAGT
>FXLX01000374.1 GCA_900180385.1 uncultured Candidatus Thioglobus sp.
ATAAGGTTAATGATGCACTAAAGAATGAAGAAAAAGATAGTAGTGATGATAATAAGAAAAATAAGACGACAGAGGTAGTTGATAATTCTGGAGGTGTTGCTAATCCTGAGCCGCCTGAGGATTGGGAAAAAAATAATAGAGTTCCGCAAGACAAAGAAACAGTATTAAGAGATAAAAATAAATTTAAGAGAACTAACTACGAAGTAAAAGGTGCAAAAGTGTATCGGGGTAAAGATGGTAAGTATTATCATAGAGATACAAAACACAAAGGCAGAAGTGCACAACTAGAAGTTTATGATAAAAGTGGCAATCATCTTGGTATAGCTAACCCTAAAACAGGAAAAATTGATACAACAAAAGCTGTAAAAGGTAGGGATTTAAAAAGGTATTGGTGATGGATTATTTAAATATAATTAATCAAAATTTAAATGAAGAGAAAAATTCTTTTTTATATTTATTTTATGAAATGGATTATTTTGATATAGCTAAATTTAAAGAATTTTGTCATGCAATAGGCGAGCTAACCAAGGAACGTAAAAAAAATAATTCTTTTGATGGGCAGCTTTTGTCGGAACTAATCTTTATTGAACAAACTATTTGTTTATCTTTTTCAGGTGGCACAAAGCCTTTTGACTCCGATAACAAACAAGCACTAGAAGAGAATTACCTAGAGTATTATGTGATTTTTAATAATTTGTTACGATATTATGTTACAAAAACTGATGATCTATCATATCTAAAATTAGATTTTTATGAAACAATCTGATATTAAAGGTTTAACACCTAAACAAATTCAAGATAAGTTTGATTTACCTAACTTACCAACCATGTAGTTGCTATCAAACCACCAAAAGGCACAACAATTAGAACAGGTGAGGTAAATAAAGGCAA
>FXLX01000375.1 GCA_900180385.1 uncultured Candidatus Thioglobus sp.
CATTTGATCAGATCTGTCAACCCCACCCATGTACTTATTATAATTTGTAACTACATTTGGTTTACGAATAATTTCATTAGTAATTCGATTTCTTCTGGAAGTGGTTGATAGACTAGATCCATGTTTTGTTGAAAGCATATAAACAGGTTTGCTATCTAGATATTTGTAACATTCTAATGGACCATTATTCATCACGAATATATCACCACGATTTCTGAGTTGGTAGTCTTTTAATGTTTGAGGTATTCCACGACGGTTTTGTCGAACAGTTCCAGTAGCATATGTTCCCAGTTGAAATAGATCCCAAAAGAGTTGTGGTGATGTATAGTAATTATCACAATACAGACTATAACCTTTGTCAAAGAAACCTCTCATCATGTCCATGACTAGATCATATGTTGCCCCATTAAAGCTAGGACCTGTTAAAGACTTTCCAGTGTACAGTTTAAATTTCGAAACATAGCCATTGGAAGAATCTGAAACCATATATGCCTTTATACCATATTTCACAGGTTTATCAGGACTGTAGACACGAAAAGATAAATTGCCTCTCCACGGAATCATTCCTTCGTCTAATGAAATGTTTTGATGGGGAATGTAGGCAGAATTGAAACGAGATATCATACGCTTGAAAATAGGTCCGAGTTTAAATAGCGGGTCATGTCCAGGATTTTCACGTGGAATGAAGTCATCATTATTTGACAGATGAAGAAATGACGTAATTAACAGAAAACGATCTCTTGACATAGTTGCTGGAAAAAATGGAGTGGAGGTTACCGGGTCTGTGCTCCAATATTCATTAATGTCTGATTGTAAAATTATCCCCATAGCCAGAATTAGTGCAATGTAGCATTTTATTTCTGAAAGCACAAGTGTTTTCCCATCTTCTAA
>FXLX01000376.1 GCA_900180385.1 uncultured Candidatus Thioglobus sp.
ATCATACTTCGTGCCGTCAATATTAAAGCTTTTCCATTGCTGAACTTTATTATCAGGGAAGTTAAAGATTTTTTGATTTGCCACTACTGATGTTTTCCTTACCCCAGAAGTAACAAAGGCTCCATCTAGGGAGCCTTCGCCAAGAAATAATCTTGGATTCAGAACGTCATTACCGGGCACAGCCTCGACCTCAAAGAGGTTACGTGATGTCACATCAAAAGACATGTCTGCTACATCAATTAGTAATAAGTATACTACACTTTACCCTAATGTCAACAACTAAAGTTCTTTTAGAACTTAAAGCTATCTCTGGCTAAGACTTACACTAAGCATAGCAGCTTACTGAACACGAGATCAAGTAAGCTAACGGTGGAGTTGACATGCCAATTGTATCAGCATATTAGAGGCTAGCCTCTTTTTTATGCTGGAGAATTGATCAGGTCGAACGCTATGTTCGAAGGCGCTTCGCACCAAGAAGATAGTGTTAGACCGCAGGTCAACTCCACCGTTCACACGGCGCGAAGCGCCGTGTGAACGTCTGCTTCAGCGACTGCCGTAAGCGTCACGAAATTTTGCTGTCGCAAAACTCGCGCCTCTTACGGCAGTCCGCTGGAAGCAATTGTTAGCGTCTGTTTTCATGTTCAGTAACAGGGTGATCACCTAAATCTTTCGGCAGTTCCTCTAGCAATTCCTTTGAATGGTATTCGAGAACCATTTCACCTTTCGTTAATCTTTCCGTCCAATACCTGCCAATTAACTTTTGTTTTGGCTTCTCAATGATTTGGAATACGGCAGTTCCATCATGAGGGATACTCCTTTCATTCAAACTTAGCCTCGGCTTACTTGTATAGGAATATGCAACATTTTTTATTTGTCGATCAGGGTCAATA
>FXLX01000377.1 GCA_900180385.1 uncultured Candidatus Thioglobus sp.
TAAAAAAAAAATCTCCCACCTTTATTTGGACGGTGTATTTCTTCTTTGTTTTACAGTGATTTGCTTAAAACAATTCTGCAAAGTCTGCAACAATGCATAGTTTGTTTTTGAAAGCACCATCTCGCATACATGTATGTGGAGTACCTCTTCCAGATGTGGCAACAGTAGAATGTTTCATTGATTTGCAATTTATCTGAAAGATGAAGGGGAAAACAGAAGATTGTTTTCACCAGGAATATTTTCCGCGTTTGCATCATATAGTCAAAACGAATTAATTTGCAGAGGAGTCAATCATCTCGGAAAACAAGAATAATGTCATATACTGTTTTATTTATGGTAATTTATACGAGTACATGAATCCTACGAATGATAATTTTGAAATAGCAGCCATGCGCTGAGCAATCTGCGATGCCCAACGATTGAGGAATCGACATTGACTGCTTCCTGGCGTCACATTATTATTATTATAAAAAAAACCTGTTCATGAAATGTGGGTGTACACCAGATGTGAACATGTACATATATAATCGGGGAAGGAGCACATTACGCAGCATCAGCTAGAGAAAATAAATTACGTGGACTTAGTGGTGGAAAGGAAAGTTTTGATATATTATTTTATGCAATCTATTTTCATTTGCCGCAGGCAATACAAGAAAATGTACATGCGAATATTATGGATGTGCTTATCAGTTAAATTGTCGACGTGGCTTAGTTTGAATTTGAGGAATGCCTATGAAATAAGTGTTGTATTGGGTTATGACGATTTTGACACGGTCAAAAGTTGACGAAGGAGGGGGAAAAAAGTAGGTTAATCATGGTGAGTGAGTCTTTCAACACCTCGTTGAGCTTTTGATTGATATTATTATCTACTTTCATTTTTTTCTCCCTTC
>FXLX01000378.1 GCA_900180385.1 uncultured Candidatus Thioglobus sp.
GTACATTTTTAAACTCAAAAGCAGAAAAAGGAGAAACTATAAAGTTCAGAAAAAAATTTAAAAAAAACGTTACTTCCTAAATGTTGCATTATTGTGACCAGAGATTGTTGTGTGGTTACTGTGATGTGCTCGTCATATGGATATTGACTTTCGTAATGACTGGAGTGCAAATCTCACCGACACTAAAAGTTAATTGATGATGACAATGAAGTGAAGCTTCTACTGAAGAATATAATGCACCTATGACATTGAATTTTTTCGATAAGCATTATTATTTTTGATTACCATTATCACAAAGAAGTACAAGTATGTACCCTTGCCCATCGATCTGCACGTCCATACGACCATGCACCCTAGGTTTTGGTTAGCTTATGGGTATACGTCAAGATCTTGAATATAATAAATGGTATAGTCACGATAGTACATTAATGATATTTTGTATTGGATAATGCCTGATTTTGTCCTTGATATGTCATTGTTGCCTCCGTGTTACCCTTAAGCACCGTTGCTAATTATGTAGGAATAGGTTCAATTTTCATTTACTAGATAGGTATGATTAAGCAATGGATTTTGATAAAAAGCACAACAGTATTTACTAATGGTTAGGTCACTGTTAACTGAGAGTTCGAATAAAATGTTGTGCCTTTAAGACTAGACATCAGCTACTAGATATAGCTTAGCAATCATATGCGGGCATTATATGATTCCCCGATAGTACATTTCTTTTGGCCATTGTGTTGTCTGTTTTCCCCCACTATAAGATGTTGTATCTCGGGTATTATTAATTTAAAGAAAAAAAAATCTGAACCTCTAGCCATACAGTGATTTCATAGGTCTTCATGATTTATTTTATTATTATAGTATTCTAGTTTTTTATGTTATGCGGT
>FXLX01000379.1 GCA_900180385.1 uncultured Candidatus Thioglobus sp.
CTTAAAAAATTGTGGTATGTTATTGGTTAATGGGCTATTGTGGCCTTTGGCATCGATTTTGTCTGTAGACACTCATTTCCATGCAAAAACTTTAGTTGTAGTTGGCAGATCCTTGTGAAATTTTATACAAGATAGGTTCCTTGGCACTAAAGGTAGATTGGTATTGATTTTGGGAGGTTGTGGGCCCTTCTGGTAATTAAAAGTGCATGGATATATTGTAGATGTGCACCATACATGTATATTTTCTTATTTTTCTTTTGTCATTTTTAACGGGTTTTTTTATCTTGCCATTTAGTAGGTCAGTAGATGTTATATTGTTAATCTGCAATTCATCCTAGACTACTTTACAGAAACAAACCAAATTTGCAGAGATGCTTCTGTGGGGAGTGAAGTTGTGCACCTATTACAATTTTTGGTCACTTCTATTTTTGAGGTTTCTCAGAAGCAAAAACATAGGCGACGACATGTCAAAGTTTTTCTCCTTACAGAATGTAATAATTGATTTGTCCAATCAGAATTGAGGTAGCTGTCGGGGTTTTCTAACTATAAGGGGCCAAAGGGGCCAAACATCACACTTTTATATGGTACCTGAATTTTTTTCATCCAGTTTGAATGGGATTTTTTATTTGGTTCTTCTTGATGAGTGCTTTCAGTTGTATGTTTAACAGACTTTAAGTATCTCTTACAGTTTCAGAGTTTTCACACTATTACATACTACTTAGAATTTTTATTTTCCATCCAATTTGGTGGGATTTTTTAAATTTGGTTCCTCTTGACAGCTTTCAACATATACAGTTTTTGAACACATTAGGAAACAAATCAGAATGTAAGTCAAATGATCAAACACTGCAACTAATGAATAAGTTCACAAAAGCATGAAGATTGTT
>FXLX01000380.1 GCA_900180385.1 uncultured Candidatus Thioglobus sp.
TCACACGATGGTAGATCTTGTATCACGGTTGTCCGACGGGACAAGTGAAAAAATGACTGTCCTACCTTTTGAAGGTTATTTTCTATGATAAAAATGTGTTGCTTTGTCATTTTTACAGACATAAACTTCGTAAATAATTATTTTAATGTGTTTAAAAATATCGGTTTCCATTGAAGTACACTATCGCTAATTATAACGGTGAACCAAGAGATATTCCGAACATATACTTGATCCGTATCTTTTCAGCGATTTGATTAAACGACAACTGGCATTAAGTAATTATAATGAAATAGAAATAGATTTGTTTATAGTGTTTCCTTCCCCTACACAATAATTCCCTGGAAACGTAAATAAAATGTCCATCAGCATGGATCTATATCCCCTGATCTTAGAAAGTACGGATTTACAACAAGCGGCGGAGATCAATTCAACCAGAAATGTTAAGGCGTCTGATGTTAATTTCCATTGAGGGACATTCAGTAGCTGATTTTGATACACAATCTGCATTCAATAGATGGTGAACAACGACGTTCAAAGCATCCTGGATTCAATCCACATTATACGATTACCGCTTAGATGGGCCTGCTATTCGAGAACCAAACTTAGAAATTGATGATTAGACACTCATACCATGATGGCATCGTTTGATACCAATGACTTTATGACTTATGTCTAAGTGTATGTTAATTTGTCGATTAAAGATGTCATAATCATAATGTCTGTTAGTATTAATGACAGGACGAGATAATGTTTGTGAGACAATAACCAAAACATTTTACACAAATTGCTGATAATTATTCTCTAGTTTTTGTAATTTTTATTAAATTTTTTTTGGACAACTAAAAGATTGAGTCTGACAAGTACTTTTTATAGTTAGTTGTCCG
>FXLX01000381.1 GCA_900180385.1 uncultured Candidatus Thioglobus sp.
ATTTCTTTTTATCCACTATTTTTTTTTTTTTTTTTCCTAATTCTAAATTAGAAAATTCTAATTTAACTTCTTGTATTTCTGTAATTATTTCTACTTAAGTATAAATTCTATTATTTATTATTATTCATTTTTTGTAAAACCTTACTTGCTTCATTTACATTTATTTCCCCTTCTAAACTTAATTGTTCATCTAAAGACAATTTATTAAAGTTTAAGTCTTTTAAATCTCTTTCTAAATCACTCACTTTACACCCATTTCCTTCTCTAAATTTATATAGTTCTTCATAAAATACCTTTGTTTCTTTCAAGATATTAAATTCTTTAGTTATAGTTTTGCCATCATCCCTTTCTATTTTGGGAATTATTTTACTAGTAAAATTTTTTGATTCTAGCCCACAAAAATATTTTGTAGGTTTTTCCCCCTCTTCAATCCACTGCACTCTAGAACGTATTATTTTACCCTTTATTTTTTCTTTTCTTATATTTTCTAAATCTTGCTTCTTATTCTCTAAAAGTTGTATGGAGGCTTGGTTTACATTACATTCTAAAGTGTCAATATCTTTCAATAAATCTCTTTCTATTTTATCTCTTTCTTTTCTCTTGTAGCTTGAATAAGAAATAGTTTTGCCTCTAATTTCCATCAACAGTGTTTCTAGAAACAATTGACTATTAATAGTGAAATGAAGATCATCGTTAGAAATTTCATGTATATTCTCAAAGTTATAAACCAAGGCACCATACTGTTTTTTAACCTCTAAAATCTTTTTTTTTACAATATTACTATATTCCAAATCATAAAGTAATGAATTGTTGAACTTCCATAGTCCTTTACCACGCACAAGAGGTATAAACTCTAATTCTAAAATTACCATGGAGTGCTCTG
>FXLX01000382.1 GCA_900180385.1 uncultured Candidatus Thioglobus sp.
TATTCGCCTCAGGCGAACTCTTTAAAGGCAAGGTTTACCTCACCGTTACCTCGCCTGATACAGGACGTGTGTGGCTCGATAGAAACCTTGGTGCCACTCAAGTGGCAACCTCAAGCACAGACAGTGCCGCTTATGGTGATTTGTATCAGTGGGGTCGTGCCACTGATGGACATCAGAGTAGAACTTTAGATGTGGCAGGAAGTACCACATCTAATGGAACAACTAACACCACCATGACGAGAGCTACAAGCATTAGCTCAGTGGGTGCTAAGTTTATCAAAACTGGTACTTCACCTTTTGAATGGATAGAAAATAACACTCAAGACGGCAACAATATAGACGATAGTGGTGCATTGCGCACAGCCGCTTGGGCGAATGGCGGCGCTAATGACATTTGCCCATCAGGCTTTAGTGTACCAACGGAAGCTGAAATTACCGCTGATACCATTAGTGCCACCACTACGGATATTACCAGCAGCGCCACCGCCTTCTCCAGTTTCCTTAAAATCCCAGTTGCTGGCTACCGCGATCGTGCGAATGGCGCGCTTGGCAGTGTTGGCTCTGGCGCCGGCTTATGGAGTCGGTCTGCTGTTGGCACGGGTGGTCGCTATTTGGGCGTCAGTGGTAGCCTTGCGGGCTTCTACAGCGGTTATCGCGTCCACGGCTTTAGTGTTCGTTGCATTAAGGATTAAGCGCAGCGTGATACTTTGATTCATTTGTACACTTTCGTCACTTTACCATTTCATGGCTTTAGCCTGAAATGGTTATCTTAAATTCACATCATAAACGCACCACCTAGTGTAACTGCAAAGCGTGTATTTTTGGATTGGGGTATTCGTAATCTTGCACTGCAAGGGCACACGTGGTAGAATGTTTTAATTT
>FXLX01000383.1 GCA_900180385.1 uncultured Candidatus Thioglobus sp.
AATAGCGAGCATCGCAAGATGCGAGCTAAACAGCAACATGTGTGTAAGGAGATGAATCAATATATGATCAATACCAACCGGAAATGGATTCTAAGTTTCGGCATAGAATGGACAATCGGAGTGAAGTACAGGAAATAGCCTTTTAATTTGAATAAAAAATAACTATCCAGTTTAAAAATAACCCAAAAAATTAGAAAGGAAACCGTACAGCTTCTTTACATGAAACGATTAATTTATTTAAAAAATGGACAATCGTTAGACCTTCTTGTTTCGCCCCTAAAGCTGTCGTCACACTATTTCGTTGACATGCGCTCATGGTTTCAAAACAGAAAAAAAAGGAATATAAAGATGATTTTTTTTAAAACAATATTGATTCAGTTGCCATGCAACCCGTTTAAATACATTTTTGTACACATGAGACAGAAAAAAACATTCAAAGTCTTGTCGTTTGTGTGATGCAAAAATATCGTTTGCTATGATCTAGCTTTACAAGACACAATGACGAAAAGAGCGGTAAAAAAATATAACTAGAAAACTGCTTTAAATCAATCAAAGTAATAAATTATTACTGGCCTCTTTGTCAATGTTCAAATAAATTATCTTGTCCTTTCCGGTATATTTGTGCGATCCTTTTCTATGAAAATGTATTCTTGTTGAATTAAAATATCCTTTAGTTCTATCTAATCCACAAAGTTTCCAAATATTGTCCATTGAAATTGTTAATAGTTAAATGACTTTACTAAGAAGAGTTTGAAGATACCAAAGGGGCAATCAGAATCCGTATATCAAAGAACAGACAACACAATGGCCAAAAGAAAAAGTACAAAAGGAAAAACAACGATCTACAAAACATACATATAAAGCGAAAGGTCGAGTAACGC
>FXLX01000384.1 GCA_900180385.1 uncultured Candidatus Thioglobus sp.
TTGCAAGTTTTTGGTCCTGTCTTCCTGGTGGGTGTTGATGAGTGAACAGGACGTATGGGCAGACTCGCTTCTGGGCTATGTGGAGGTATGTCCGAGATGCGTGAGTATGACATATTTGACATGTCTGATACCTCGATACTTTGGTAGTCATGTACTGTCGAGCTATAATTTGGGTTGTTACACACTATACAGTACCAACTGATGTTTAGCTCTGAGTCACCCAGCTGTTGGTAAGATAAAGTGTGTATGTTTTGGCAGCCAGCATGGTACCATTGGTCGCAAGTCTCGCATATGATTCCCCTGTCTTCCCAATCCACAGCCTTATCACATGTTCCGCATAGGTAGTCTCTTTCTGGACCTGGATTTAGGTGGATGTCGTTCGCATTTGTTAGAACTAGTAAAGCGAGATAGGCTAGTAGTGTGGTATGGCTTTTAGTCCTGTTCTCTATTGCTTTTGGTCTTCCCTTCAGCATATTTAGGATAAGATGATGGCTGTAGCTTATGCATGGTACTACCTTGACAAATGTGTAGTTTAATTCCTTGGACTCTTTTATTATGATGTTTCTTGGCAGTACAGAGAAGAGGGCAGAAAACAGGAACGCTGTCGTGAATGTTAACAGTAATCTCATGGTTTCTGCTAAAACTATCCTGCTGTTTCTAAAAATAAATATCAAGTAAATTTTGGAGATTTAGACATTGATGAAAAGTTGATTGTAGTAAAGACTGATAAGATAAACTCACCTACACCCCTTACTACAACATCCGCTTTCAATGGTGTCCCTCTCCAGGTACTTGATCTCTAGAATAGTGTCAGCAGTTCTTCCTCTTCCACGTGTAGCTGGATTATTTCAGATTCGTGGACGACTTGGTAACATTCCTTG
>FXLX01000385.1 GCA_900180385.1 uncultured Candidatus Thioglobus sp.
CGTGGGTGAGATAAGAATTTCACTCTACTTTTCCCGTAAAAATGTTACGTTTCGCAAAATGTCATTCTAAGCCGGGAATGTCACATTATATACCTGTCTGATAGCTGAATAACAGATATATTACGGATTTAACCATTGTTTTTTTTTAAATACAACATCCAACTGTATTAAATAAATTTGCCTCTTTTATTTTCATTTTTCGTATCTCTAGATGTCCTTTCCGTACCTTTGACGTCATTCTTCAATGACGTCAAAATATGTGTCACGTCATATTTCATGTATGGGGTGTCTCATGAAGGAAAATACTGTACTAAATTTCTAAATCAATACAGTTTCATATGTAGTAAATTTTATAAACTTTATAAATATAACATTAATATATCACATAACAAAACAACGGGTTTGCGAAACAGTTTCAATAATTTAAATGTTAACAACATGTAAATAAAACCTTGGTGTGGCCCCATGACGTCGAAAGTTTTCAAGGCTCAACGTTTTGTTTATTTGTTATGGTACAGCCGTGGAACATAGGAGTTTGCTGAATCGATCAGGTATTTGTGACGGAATTAACCGTTGTAATATTTTTTTGTTCATGCAGCCGTTTTGAGTATAAAAACAGCATTTAATTTGGTAAAAATACATTTATTATTCCGTATTATACCATTGATTCAGTGAAGCGTAATGTTTTGTCGTCCATGTTTTAATCGTTTTTGGGGACTGAAATATATACCCCGTCTGTTTTCCGAATATATGCTGACATTCAGGGTTGAAGAACCAATGAAAATATGTGTAACAAACTAAATTCGTAATATATTTTAATTATTTTTCTTAGCTTTATTATTGTACTTAAATAAACAGATAAAAATCTGAATTGTAATG
>FXLX01000386.1 GCA_900180385.1 uncultured Candidatus Thioglobus sp.
CAGATATACCGGTGCCATGAAATGAAGTTGTTGCTGTTGTTGCAGAAGGATTATGATCTATGTTGTCAACTGCAGACGTTGTGAATAAACCTTTATGCAAAATAGCTGGACAAACAACGCCATCTTCCATAAATTGACTAAGAACAGATTCCCCAAGCTGAGTAGATATTTCCAACACTCGGTCATATGAGATGCAAATGCCATGCTGAAACAGGGCGTCTAACTCTATCAGTTGCCGCTTTCTTGTCTTTGCATACAAGAGAAGACCTGCATAAATAGCAAAAGGTGGTTCACGATCACTTGCAGGTCTCGAGTGTTCACTTGTGTTTTTGGTCCCTTTTTTGTGATTGTTGAAGTACAAAAGTTGTGCTATAGCAAAATCTGACTTTGCTAGACCATTTTCTATTTGAGACTTAATATCAGGTCCGTGCTCAATCATTAACACAAGTTCAACTAAACAACGTGGAACAGAATCAACGACAGAAAATCTATCAAAACGACCAGAGAATTTATTTTGTTCAGCGAATATTTCTCTGCGGACAATTTCACTTGCTTTAGCAAGATGCATGGCATCAGTATAGTCACAGGCAGAAACAAGTGCTGATCCAGCATCTTTTTCAAAAACCAGTAAAACCTCTCGTCCTTTGTGAAATGGTTTTAGCTCTGGGATTTTTAACAGCAATTTATTTTTCAGACGGGTTCTGTTGAATGTCGAATTAGTTTCAAACTGTTTAAGTCTGGATTCGTATAAATTGCACAGGTCAGCTAGTTTAAATACCACACATCCTGTGCTTCCGCGTTGTGTTTCCACTACGTGAGTCACTAACTCCGCAAAAACAATCTGAGTGATTTCACCTTCGGCGTCTGCATCTTCTGTC
>FXLX01000387.1 GCA_900180385.1 uncultured Candidatus Thioglobus sp.
AACTGTTTCAGGATTAGAAAATAAACCGGCCAGGTAAAGTGATTGCCCTTCTTGGAGAGAACTGTTCTGATTAATATGTTTGACAATGTAATCGCCGAGAAATCTAATAATATTTTCACCAGAACTAATAAACTTTTTCCAGTCAGGAATAACCCTACCTTCAATCAAATGCAGTGAAAACAGACTTGGATCGACGGTCCCGTTCTGCCTTTTTGATAGAGTTTTGAATGTCATATCTATCAAAGATATCGACGACAACGGATGTAAACTGAAAACAAGAGATCTGATTTTTTACAAAATCAAGTGCCATCTCACCAAAGGTTCTAAACCTTTTTGCATTTATTGACTGCAACAAAGCTATGCCAGTGTTTGTATTATAGAAACGTTCTGTTCCAGTTGATGTACAAGATCTGCCTTACTGGTTTTGCGCATTGTGCCATCGTCGTGAAACAATTATGTTGGAATCGGACCAATTGGAAAAGACAGAACCTTTTCAACAGTAACGTCCTCTCGACAATTTGCAAGAACCAGTTCCCGACGAAAAACTAGCTCAGGATTCATATGAACAGTGACTGTGTCCCCAGAACGACACTTCAGCTTAGTTTTGTGAGTCATATCTTCGAATGACTTCAACTTGGACCGTGTACTAGGATTGTAGAAACTACGAGACTGGCCCTCAGACAAAGAACCATCAACAAGTGATGTGACCATTTTTGTACCTTCTTCAACACAATTCAATAATGATTCTTGAACTTCCCTAGATGGAAGAAGTTTAAGTGGGCTACCAAACTGTGCCATTTTCCGGAAAACACTCACAACAGTTCCGACAAATGATTTTCTAACAACTTGTAAACACTAATTAAATTCTCTACAAACAA
>FXLX01000388.1 GCA_900180385.1 uncultured Candidatus Thioglobus sp.
ACACGTGCTATGTCAATATACATTACCTAATGAAATGTCTCTGATATCGGTTAATCGGTGCATGTTGGGTTGGTCAGATCTTAATTTATAAATTCCATCTAGAAACGTGCATGGAGCAGCAAATGGAGTTTAATTTTGAAAGTTCTATTCGAGGTTATCACGTATATAAATCAATCTGGACATACGAGATCGGCGAGAAACTTCGTTGTGACAGAGAAGAAAATAATGCAAATGACAAATTTGCTGTGAAACTCGTTCGAAATGATGGAAATAAAGAACAATGTGTAGGACACGTGCCCATCGAACTCAGCAAAGTATTTAATTTTTTCTTAAAAGAGGTGGCAAAATATTTGCAACTGTAACCGGCAACAAGTTTTTCAATATAGGATTATAATTACTGTGTACGTACACATTTTCGGGACAAGCTGCTGATGTTGAAAAATTAAGAACTTTACTAAAACCCACTGCTACTTAAAATGGAATCTAAGAATAAAGCTAGACACAAATATAATTTTTCTTTTAAGTTGAAAGTAATTAAATTTGCCGAAGAAAAGGGAAAACATGCGGCAGCCAAGTTCTTTAATGTTGACAGAAAACGTGTTTGTTTACCTGGACAATTATTGCTGATTAGTGATGTGTAAAACTCTTCACACGCTGTAACTATTTTGGGAACTCTTACACGCTGTGTTGTTGATTAGGTACCGATAAGTGGAGTTTACATTTTATGAAATGGGGGCGTTAATTAGAAGTCAAAATGTTCTATAGGCCTGAATAAGGGAGGGGGGCGTTAATTAGAAGAGGGGCTTTAAATAGAAGAAATACGGTATATATATTTGACCTCTTTATTAGTATTCAAATCACACGATTACAGGATAA
>FXLX01000389.1 GCA_900180385.1 uncultured Candidatus Thioglobus sp.
ATATATATTGCTGTTTTGTCTTGCATGTAGAACACTACATGTTGATATCAATAGAGGAGTAACAGAATTTGACACTCATCTGATCCTGTATCTCTCATGCATTGTCGTTTCGATATGTATACATGTATAAAAGAAGAAGATACTTTATTTACCAAATATAGGCCCACGAGGGGCATGAATATTCACATATATAATTATTTAAAACATAACATATGTTTAACAAAGACAAAGATACAATAACATATACTTATAACATGTCATTTATATGCTCAGTGTGGTTGATATGTTTTACATCCAGCTATGATATATGTATCATATAAATACGATGATAAATAAATAGATAGAGCCGACTATTTGTATCCTACCCGTGTCTGAAGCAGAGAGGCAAACACAATGATAACCTTTCTGCAGGAGACACCAGGTGACGGTGCTAAAAGGATGATAGTCAACCCTTAATTTTGAGGTATGAGCCATTTATATCCTCCCTGTGTCTAAAGCAGAAAGGCAAGCACATAGGTTGCCCTTCAGCAGAAGACACCAGGGGACGATGCTAAAAGGATGTTAGCTCATACCCAAATATTTAATTGTATGAATTGATTATCCTTCCCGTGTTTAAAGCAAACAGGTTAGCGAATACGGTAGCTTGAATGCAGTAAACACCAGGGGAGATGTCTCAAGGATATGTTAATTTACTCATACAGTTGATTGTGTGTTATAATTAAAAGACAAGATGTATCAACTTTTTAAGGAAGATGCTTCAAAATAAATTTACATAATGTTTTCAATAATTCAATATTTTCAGAGTTAAAAAGACAAATTAGTTTGTTTTAACTGTTCAAATTTCTAAAATTACTACATACAGTTGTAATTTCAAAC
>FXLX01000390.1 GCA_900180385.1 uncultured Candidatus Thioglobus sp.
CCGACCAAATCCTCCCAGGTCGGAGTGAGAGTCTCCACTCTCAGATAGTTAAACTGTAAACAGGAAACGTCCCCAAATTCTGCTAACCAATAAATTTGTGCATAAAGAAACATGCGTATCTTAGTAAAGCTGAAGTAAATGAGTGATATACAGTACGGAAAGTATAGATATGTTAACGGCTGTCACGGGCGATATATACAATAATATCCATGAATAAAATGTATTAACATGCAGTACCCATGTTTTAAGTGCACTAGAAGTGAATATTAATATGTCCCTATGTACTCGCGACAATCGATGCCAAGGCCCTTTCACTTGCTGCAGACAGTTGCCGGTTTACGATATCGGGTGCGTTTGCTCTTTTACGTGTTTGCCAAATGTAGGGCGAACGAACCCGGGTAAATAATTCTAATTTATACATTTATTTCTTTAAAGGCAAATTTGGATTAAAATTATTTAGTAAAATTTAAGTTTTATTTTGTTCATGGCGAATGGGTCATAAATCCGTAAATCCCGTTTTTTTCTTCTTGAAAATTGGCAGTCTGCGGAGTCCTGATATAGGTGAAATAATATTTTATTAGTGTATTCTACGTTTTTTTTTTTACAGTTTACCTGTCAAAACATCACCCATCTCAGCATGTTGTCGCATCGTGCATTCATGATATACAAATACACCTATCACAGGTGTGAAAAAAAACGTTGCTCAAGACTCTTTTTACTAAGACTTATAAACATAGATAACTATTCTACGTTTTCGATTTTCAAGCCGTCTTCCAATTTATTTGTACTTAAAAAATAAATTTATAACTGACCCAAGCTAAATAAATGAAATGTGACTTAATGTGTTAATTATATAAATCCTTGCCTTCTATAA
>FXLX01000391.1 GCA_900180385.1 uncultured Candidatus Thioglobus sp.
AAAAAAAAAAAAAAAAAAAAAAAAAAAAAAAAAAAAAAAAAAAAAAAAAAAAAAAAAAAAAAAAAAAAAAAAAAAAAAAAAAAAAAAAAAAAAAAAAAATAAAAAAAAAAAAAAAAAAAAAAAAAAAAAAAAAAAAAAAAAACTATCGAGAATGGGAGAAATACATTTACAAAACGTCAAAAATATATTTAGGTAAGTGGTTAATTTCCGTCGTTTGTCACCGTCAAAATGAACATAGCGGGAATGCTCATGCAAAAATGTAACCTCCGTCACGGGTGATTAAGCCATTACGAAAATTTAACCAACGGGTTTAACACGCTCAGAATAGGAGAAAGTGTGTAATGTATTGATTAGGTAAGACTTGAATTTCGGGTGGTTGACCCACAGGTGAAAAATATCGTCTGGGTCCATGCCTTATGCAAACTAAACAGAAATCAATGCCACCAAATGGCCAAAAACATAACTGGAGAACCCGGGCATCGATCCCGGTACCTCTCGCATGCTAAGCGAGCGCTCTACCATGTGAGCTAGTTCCCCTATGCATAGTAGGCTGTAAAATATACGATATAAGCTGACGGATGGCTAAGAATGTGCTACGTGTTGTAGGGGAAATTCCACCACAAATGTTCTTCAAAATGACAACGAAATCAATGCATTGATCGTTTGAATGGTAAATTAAGCAAATTTGTCAGAAAGTACAATTTGAAGGCTCATTGAAAATGAACTACATGATCCAGTATCAAATTCCACGTACATTATATTATCTTGACTGTACTGGAAGACAATGCAAAAATGCAAAAAAGTTTTCCAATAGTTTTCAGACTCAATATCCACAAGTAGTAACTTTGACAAAATGAAAGCTAGAGAGAGCGGG
>FXLX01000392.1 GCA_900180385.1 uncultured Candidatus Thioglobus sp.
TGTTCATCTCAGGCGAACTCTTTAACGGCAAGGTTTACCTCACCGTTACCTCACCTGATACAGGACGTGTGTGGCTCGATAGAAACCTTGGTGCCACTCAAGTGGCAGCCTCAAGCACAGACAGTGCCGCTTATGGTGATTTGTATCAGTGGGGTACAAATGGCATTTGCCCAGCAGGCTTTAGTGTGCCAACGGAAGCTGAAATTACCGCTGATACCATTAGTGCCACCACTACGGATATTACCAACAGTGCCACCGCCTTCTCCAGCTTTTTAAAAATCCCAGTTGCTGGCTACCGTCATCGGTCGGATGGCGGGCTTTACAATGTTGGCACTAGCGCCTACTTGTGGAGTCGGTCTGCTGCTGGCAGGGATGGTCGCCATTTGTACCTCAAGAGTGGCAGAGCGTTCTTTGTCAGCAGTAATCGCGCCCACGGCTTTAGTGTTCGTTGCATTAAGGATTAAGCGCAGCGTGACACTTTGATTCATTTGTACACTTTCGTCACTTTACCATTTCATGGCTTTAGCCTGAAAGGGTTATCTTAAATTCACATCATAAACGCACCACCTAGTGTAACTGCAAAGCGTGTATTTTTGGATTGGGGTATTCGTAATCTTGCACTGCAAGGGCACACGTGGTAGAATACCCGAAATTTTTATAAAACTATCTTTTGATCAATTAGAATGACAATATTAAAAAACAAAAAAACTAATCAAGCACTCACATCTCTAGGCAAGGCGCACTCTAGTGCGCTAACCAAGCTTAAACAGCTTTTTGTATTTTTATTACTAACCCTATCACTCAACACTACCGCCGTTGATGCTCGCCAAGCAGGCGAGCAAATACAATCTCAAATAGTCAATAAAGCCAT
>FXLX01000393.1 GCA_900180385.1 uncultured Candidatus Thioglobus sp.
GGTGGATTTTTTTTTAGCGGTACTTAATTTTCACGATCCTGAGTTTTAACCAAAATCAAATTTTAGCGGATTGACCGTTATATTAGAACAAGGATTTGTATAGTAGAAAGGATATGAATCTCGCGAGATTTAACATAGATTGTATGTAAGTATGTTGCGTGGCGAGAACAAGTGAGATTACCCATAGTGCAATTCGTTGACGATGCGCGTGCCTTGATTAATGGTGGAAATTTTCATCGCTTCAACATTTTAAACCAGTATTTGTAAGTATATAAAACCATAATTACAGGTATAAAGTGAAAATATTTGTCCTAAATACCAATCATTAATAAAGTATCGACTTTTTGTAGATGTATCACCCATATTTCATCAATAATTGACATTAATCGATTTGCCCTTTTGACCTTCATAATCCCGCCTATTATGGGCGGTCAAGACTCAAATTTAAATTTCAAACTCCTCTCTTCTCTCATCATACCGAATATTGAAGCGGAGCCGTCATTTTTGTGATAATATAAATATTTTTCAATGAATAGAAGGAGTTTTATTGAAAACAGTGCTCCCGATTTGTATTTATTAAGGATTGTTTACCATCATTTGTCAAAATGGCGGCGTTCTGGGCGGAAATGGGGGTGGCCTATTTAGAAATCAATAAACTTCCTTGTTTACATGAAATCGACATACCAAAGTCAGGGGCGGATCCAGGATTTCAAGTTAGGGGGGGCGCACTTAAAAAAATTGCGCCGAGCGGAGGGAGGCGCGAAAATTTTTGGGGTATTTCGTGTGAAAAATCACGATTTTACGCCAAAAAATCATATTTTTTCCAATTGCCGAGGGAGGCGCGAAAATTTTGAGGTATTTCGTGTGAA
>FXLX01000394.1 GCA_900180385.1 uncultured Candidatus Thioglobus sp.
AGGATTGTCGAGAAAATCTTGACAAACTCTGGCTACATGGGGCCGGGCGTTATCCTGCTGGAAAATTAGGTGATGCTGTTGCACAAATGGAACTGCAACCGGCCGGAGGATTTCATCCCTATATCTTACGCCTGTTAAATTACCGGCTATCACAATCAACGGCGACTTTAACCCGTGAGATATCCCTCCCCAGACCATAACCGAGCCACCCCCAAACCTATCCCTCTCAAGAACGCAAGCGTCGGCGAAGCGTTCCCCACGACGTCGGTATACACGACGTCGACCGTCCGGACGAAAAAGAGTGAACCGCGACTCATCTGTGAAAAAGACCCGTCTCCATTGCCTCATTGGAAATTGTCTGGGACCATGTGCCGCCAACCAAGCCATACGACGCGCGCGACGTGCACGAGTGAGAGGAAAACCAATGTAAGGTCGACGAGCTCGCAGACCAAACTCGCGCAATCGGTTTCTCACAGTTTTTGGGTGAATGTGGCGATTATGATTGCCTACCGTAGTTAAAGCGGTTTCAGTGGCAGTAACGTGGCGATTACGCAGGTGGGCAAGATGAATAGCCCTGTCTTGACGTGGCGTCGTTACGCGCGGACGTCCCCGTCGCGGACGGTCGGCAACCCTTCCAATATCTCTCAGACGACGGACAAGACGCTCTATGGTGGAAACATTCACACCAAATTGCAAAGCAACTTGTTGCCTTTGACCTTGCATTAGCAATGCAATAGCCTGACCCCTCTGAACTTCCGTCAGCCGTGGCATGATTACAAGAGATTCAAATTAACTTTAAATAGTGGAAAGCGATGTGCATACCTCAAGAATATAAAGTGGTATGACACGATGTGTTGACAAACTTTCT
>FXLX01000395.1 GCA_900180385.1 uncultured Candidatus Thioglobus sp.
AGTTTAACATATATTCCGGGTTTTTCTGTGAAATTTTTCTTTCAGCCGATATATACCGATTATGCAAATTAGGCATATTTTGATAAAAGATCACATTTAAATCTTCTCCTCTGAAACCGCTGAACCAAATTAAACCAAACCTGGCAGGGATGGTCCCTGGGTGGGTCCCTTTCAAAATTGTGTCCGACAGCCCCGCCCTCCATTCAAGATGGCCACTGTTACTAAAAATAGAAATTTCTTCAAATGGCCAAAACTGCTCTATTTTAAGCCAGAATGTGCCCAAATTTGAACTGTGTAAGCATAATGATGAGCTTTTTAGCATATATTACAGGATTTTTTATGAACTTTGAACTTTTGCCGATTTTGACCGATTATGCAAATTAGAAAAAAGGGGGGATGAAATTTAAAAAAAATCTTCTCCTCGGAAACTACTGAGCCAATATCAACCAAATTTTGCTGAAATGATTCTTGGATGGCCCCCTTCCAAAATTGTGTCCGTTGATCCCGACTTCCAACCAAGATGGCCGCCAAGCTCAAAATAGAAAAAAGGGGGGATGAAATTTTAATTGTCCATTGCTGCTTTAGTGTAAGTCAAAATGAGCTGAAATTTTAACTGCAGCTACATGGCAAGGAGTAGTTTAACATATATTCCGGATTTTTCTGTGAAATTTTTCTTTCAGCCGATATATACCGATTATGCAAATTAGGCATATTTTGATAAAAGATCACATTTAAATCTTCTCCTCTGAAACTGCTGAACCAAATTAAACCAAACCTGGCAGGGATGGTCCCTGGGTGGGTCCCTTTCAAAATTGTGTCCGACAGCTCCGCCCTCCATTCAAGATGACTGCTGTTACTAAAAATAGA
>FXLX01000396.1 GCA_900180385.1 uncultured Candidatus Thioglobus sp.
TGGATCTAGTCTGGCCTGGATGACTACTACTAAGAAAAAGTGAAATATTTAAATATACAAAAGTCTTATCTGCTGTAAAAATACGGTTTGTTCGTTATAACTGTGTTGGCTGAAGAATATGGATCACTGCGCAATTTGCATGGTGGAAATAAATCTAAAAGATTCAAACACCACACTTGCTATGAACGACCAAAAGTATATGGAATGCTGGCATGTGTTTCATATGACATGCATGTTAAAATGGCTGCAAACATGCCATGATAATGGAAATAGTAAAAGTTGTCCCGTGTGCAGAACACATTGGGAGAATTGTTCATATTAGTCTAGGAATTACTTAGACAAATTGTACATATATTAGTCAGTGAATTACTGGTCACCTAGAGGCTGGTGAATTTCAGACAACCGTTTCAGACAGAGCACTATATATCGCCGTAAGGATCTACATTTCATCGTCAAGGACTTTGGAAATTTGAAAAGATATTGAAACCCACAGGAAAGGGTCACAACAAACAATTGTATGCTAAGTGGTTGAATTGGTCACATAAATTTCATTCATGGATAAGTACGGAAGATATTGAAGACAAACTCAATAATGTATATTATATATTGTAAGAAATAATAAAATTATGAAAATTATTTGTGTTGTTTATAATATTCTTACCCATGATGTATAACAATGGCATGTAATAAAAATGAATGGCATCCTGTACACTGGATAAATTATTGGATTTCGACAATCGCGAAAATTCCCTCCACCGAACAAGATGGCGGAATTAACGTTATGTCTATGGGAAGAAATGGATCTAGTCTGGCCTGGATGACTTATGTCTATGGGAAGAAATGGATCTAGTCCGCCCTGGCGGAC
>FXLX01000397.1 GCA_900180385.1 uncultured Candidatus Thioglobus sp.
TAACGCCTGAACTCACCTGACACGTCAGTGGTCAGGTGGAGTGATTTGTTAGGTGTTTAAAAATTATAGATAAAATTCAACGAGGTTCTGCTAAATTTTAAATCTGAGCCGTTTATATTAAAACTTCTAAAAGAATCAGCGTGCAATTTATGTTTGGCATGCTCTAATTCCAAATTATAATGCTCATTAAAATTCATACCAACCTTGAGGCTGATATAGTTTCCATCCACTTTGGTTTTGCCTTCTGTGCCGTACCTTAGGTCATAGCCAGGCGTGCCACGATAATAGGAATTATACCAATCACCACTGACTCTAGCATAACCAGCACCAACATATGGCGTATAGTTTTGATTGATTTTTGCAAAGTTATACAAGCCGCCAATATAAACATCAATGGCCTTAATATAAGAAGAGGGAGAATTGACCACCACATCAATTGGGCCTGTTGCTGTATTTTGTTTAAAAGGGCTGCCATCATCATGAATAAGTGCTGCATTTTGTTGTGGACTTTTGATTTTGGTTGAATAT
Organism: uncultured Candidatus Thioglobus sp.; assembly: GCA_900180385.1. Taxonomy (GTDB): domain Bacteria; phylum Pseudomonadota; class Gammaproteobacteria; order PS1; family Pseudothioglobaceae; genus Thioglobus_A. The sequence goes on from FXLX01000397.1 coordinate 529, forward strand.
ATTCCAAATTCATAGCCAAAACCAACTTCTGGTATGTATCTTAGGTTATAACCAAAAGAACGAATATTTGATATTCGTGCATCATAAATCGTAGCATTTTCTTCTGTAATATCTTCAGGATTATCACCAATAAATTTAGCAAAATCTTGATGTTTGCCACTTATATCAGCACTAACATTGCCCAAGGATTCGCTTAAATAAAATCCGTGTTTAATCTGCATTTCTGCTTGTGTTTGAAAGGCAAGCAATGATAAGCCAATTAATGTTATTTTTTTCATTTTATTCCTCTAAATGTTTCTGTAAAAAGATAAGAAAGGTGCGAGACAGCTATCTAAC
>FXLX01000398.1 GCA_900180385.1 uncultured Candidatus Thioglobus sp.
TTAAATGAACTGGACGGCTTGTAAATGTTGTTATAAAGCAAAACTTTACATTATACAATTAATGACTTTTCATAAGGTGGACACTGTGATTTATCAACCCCGAGGAAGTGATGTTCACCGAAGCCAACGGCTGAGGTGAACATCACTTCCAAGGGGTTGATAAATCAGTGTCCACCGAAATGAAAAGTCATCAATTGTTTTATTAAATGACACATTCTAAGTGTAATTTTGGGGTGAAAATTGTGAATTGTTGCTGTTTCTTAGACATTTCCATTTATTCTTTTTTATATGTAGCTGCTTCAAACCAACAAACACCAGTTTTTAAAGCTTGACATTTCTAATGTTTCAAAACAATAAAATTGATTAAGAAAAAACGAATACAATTTCAAAATTTTAGCAAATAAAATATCACAGTTTCAGTACAACTGTAGCAAAACGTGTCTTAACTTCTGGTTCTACTGACGAAGCTGCTTCGTTCATTTTTGTTTACTAACAGTCGTCTGCTGATTACCGAAGTTCGTTAGCAAGACCGCCTCTGATTGGTTGAGGTTCAAAATGTCGGCCAATCAAATTTATCGATATTAATCAGTCTACTGGTTTTCCCCTGTTACTATATTTGGGTACGTACTAACTGCGACATGAGATTTATTAACCTCACGCGCAAAATTGCGCGGTGGACATGTAGTTCTGTTAGAGGAAGCAATGAACCTTCTAAACCAATCAGAATTAAGAAAATTCATAGTCATTTAATAATGTACCATGTGACATAGGACATTTAAATATTAAAAGGTTACTCATTAATTGACAATTAAGGTGATAGTCAATTGTTATTGATGTCCTTATTTAAATGTCCTATGGTACAG
>FXLX01000399.1 GCA_900180385.1 uncultured Candidatus Thioglobus sp.
GTTGAATTCTAGCGTTAGGCAATCAGGAAAAAACATGGCAGTTAATGCTGGCTTCATTTATATACTTACTCATCCATCAGACCAGTATTTAATAAAGGTAGGGATGACCACGCGTAGTCCTAAAGTCCGGTTAAAAGAACATAATACTCAATTTGATAAAGCCGCAGGCGAAGTTGTTGAAGCTACTGGTCAAGAGTGGGTTTTAAAAGAGTACTTTGAAGTAAAAGATACTTACAATGCAGAAAGTGCGTTCTTTCAAAGATCGCCGCTCACTGAAATCCCAGGCGCGCTGGGTAACGAATTATTAAAATTAGACGATAAATACATCACTTGGGAATGGGTTAAAGAGGGTTTAGATGCTGCTAAAACAATTGGTATCCGTAAAGATACTTCCCAACCACCAACTCCAAAGCCAAAACCCAAAAAGGGTGCGCAGTGGATTGAAGCTCAGCTAGAGGGCACAGGTTTAAAACCCATTAATGGTTGTGGTAACGGAATAACTAAAGTAGCTTTCGAGTGCCAGAAAGGGCATATATTTAAAATTAGCGGTCGTCTCCTAGTTAACCGCCCTTTTTGCCCGGCTTGTAATCCCGAAAAATTTGATGCTTACACACTTAGAAGAGTTGAATTTTGCTAATAGTAGTGAGTCAAGAAAAATCGCCTAACAAGGCGTTTAACACCGACCGTTATATACGCCGCGCCGTTTCACTCTGCTCTGTATATAACGGCCGGTTAACTTAAACGTTCACACGGCGCTTCTCGCCGTGTGAACGGTGGAGTTGACCTGCGGTCTAACACTATCTTCTTGGTGCGAAGCACCTTCGAACATAGCGTTCGACCTGACCAATTCTCCAGCATAAAAA
>FXLX01000400.1 GCA_900180385.1 uncultured Candidatus Thioglobus sp.
CAGTAATGTAGCCCTTTCAGTTTCATATATTGGGCATTTGAATAACATATGACTTTCGTCTTCAACCTCATTTAATGTACAATGAAGGCATTTTCTTTCCCCTCTATCTAGCATAACTAAATTTCCTTGGAAGTTTCGGATACGTTCATAACGTCCCGTTTCTATTCTTAACCGATGAGCACTTATTCTAAATTTTGTTACAATAGATCTATTTATAATATTTTTCAGTTCAAAGTATTTTTCTGTGGTAAATCTGGTTTTAAATTGGAAGTAAGTGGATAATTTACCAGATTCTCCCTGATTTTGTTTAATATTATTCCAATAGGATAAAAATTTATGTTTCAACGTCTTTTTTAGTTCATTTTTAAACTTATTCCTGCCAAAAGTTTTTGATAAATTCATATCAATGTTTAGTGTTTTACAAAAGAATTTCACTGTTGAATACCACGTGTCAGTATATCCTGATCTGTATAATGATTTATGTTCTTCATAGGCAGATTTTAATAGATTGCTTGGTTCATTTTCAAGCATATGCCAATAGCTAAGAACTTGGGTTATTAATTTCAAATATATAGGATATCTACCCAATTCTGACAGAACTGCTATATTAGTACTTTTTTTATTTACTCCCAGTAAATATTTGCAAAATTTAATATTTAGCTTCTCAAAGTCCCAATCTTTGAATGTTTCAAATAAACTAAGGTTGTTATTGTTAATTTTATATGCTGATAATGTGCCCCAGTTTTCACATCCATATAGTAAAATAGGGCATATTGTATGGTCAAAAAGATGCAGCACAGTGTTGACATTTGGGTTTAGAGAATTTACCTCTTTGTACAGTTTATAAGAAGCCTTCATTGCC
>FXLX01000401.1 GCA_900180385.1 uncultured Candidatus Thioglobus sp.
TATTGAAAGATCAATATGGCAGACGACAAGGATAGGTATTAAAAAGGGCTAAGGTACCGTCTGAAGAGGGTTTTAAACTTGAACTTTTTGGGGAACTAGAAAAAATAGCAACATTTTAGTACAACAAGAAAGAATAAAGTGTCTAGCCTGCTTCATTCGCATTGTGTCCGATGTAAGCTGCTCAAAAGATTTCTTGCGTCATCTTTGTTTGCAACCATATGCAAATTAGCGGAAGTGTAGTGCACGCGCTACACAAGAATGTTTGGTATGCAAAGATCGAAAACTAGTGCCGATCGAAAACGAAAGCAACGACCATACCGCGGTACCATAGAACCCCGGGCTACATGGAATCATACAGAACTATGAAATTGAGAATAATTCCAAGTTCAGAGTAGTTAAAAAGGACGTAAATTTCGGAAATGATGGAAAAGGTATATCGTCGTGTATTGTAAAGTCGAGGGTCGGCTATTTTGCATATTCATTAGATGACGTCGTAGCGAGCACGTGCCCTGTGACTGTCAAACAATAATAGTGATGACCTAGTTGGAAATTACCAAGTATCTTAACAAAAATGAGATTCAAACAGGTAAAATAACATAAGAAAGCCTCAAGATGCCAATTTCCGCCATTTTTGCTAATGCCCATTTTTAAAAAACAATTTCTGTGCCGTTTTAAGAGCCTTGGGTCACCAGGGTCACGGAAGACACGGTCGGCTGCTTTGCTTACAAACTTGGGTTAAAGGTTATATGACTGAATTTGGACTCGTGGGTTTAATCAATTGAGAAAAATGTCTCACAAAACATGTGATTTCTTATTTATCCCACCGATAACATCTGAATCATGACTACGTCTAGCATTTTT
>FXLX01000402.1 GCA_900180385.1 uncultured Candidatus Thioglobus sp.
ACCTGCGGTCTAACACTATATTCTTGGTGCGAAGCACCTTCGAACATAGCGTTCGACCTGACCAATTCTCCAGCATAAAAAAGAGGCTAGCCTCTAATATGCTGATACAATTGGCATGTCAACTCCACCGTTAGGATTTAGGAAAAATGTATTTAACATATATAGATGAGGTCAAATATCAAAAAGATAAAGAACCATTTTATTGGCTTTGTGGATTAGCTTTTCCTGAGGAATCTATAAAATTTGTTGAGAACTGTTTATCTGAAATTGCCCAAGAATATTTTGGTTCGGCTATTTTAAGTAATGATACAGAGTTCCATGCAAAAGACATCGTACATGGAAAAGCTACATATAAAGGACATGATTTAAACAAACGTTTTGATCTTTATATATCTCTACTAGAGGTACTAGAGCAGTGTCCTGAGTTAAAAAAAATAGAAATTAGAATAGAGCCAGAAAAAATGGTCGCAAATAAAGATCACCAAGATATGGCTTTTATGTTTTTTGTTGAAAAAGTTAATTCATTAATGAAGGCTATGAAATCAACGGCTCTTTTAATAACTGATCACGATAAAGATATGGTTAATAGTAATGTAACCAGTCTGAGCACGTATAAAGAAAAAGGAACTAAATATCAATTTGGTTCTGAAATAAACTGTATTGTTGATACCATTCACCACACCCATTCACATCATAGTAGGTTGATTCAAATGGCAGATATTTATACGTATACTATGGCTTTGCAACCAAAACAAGGAATGAAATATCCTCGTGAAGATATTATTCAGTACACTAGAGACAAAACGAATCTATGTAACGCATCAAAATATAAATATTGGCCAACAGAATAAAGTTGGT
>FXLX01000403.1 GCA_900180385.1 uncultured Candidatus Thioglobus sp.
AATAATGAAAACAATCCTATAAATATATTAATGGTTACAGTATGATATAAAGAAGAAAAAAAAAAAAAATAAATATCTTTTACAGTAAAAAAAAGTTACAAGGTACTAGGTGTCACAAATCTGTCATCTTTTTAGAATGGTGCATGACTCATTGTCCTATAAAATGAGTTTGTCCAACACCAAGCTTTTCTTGAGTGATAGACAGGGTACACCGCTTCCATATTTAGGCCTTGTTCCTCTCTGATAGAAGTAAAAGGAGATATGGGGTAAATGTCGATGAGAAAACGACCCATAACCATTGGAATTAATACTGCAATCAAATACAAAAATGAGGCTAATGACAGCAGTTTTAATTGATGAACATGTTCATGAAAAGGTATTGAATAACAGAATTGCTGAGCTGCTTGCCTTATTTGTGATCAAAGAAAGTGCATTATACTTTGAGGGGCTACTATTATTTTAATTTGCATATTTCTTTTTTATTTTGCTTGCTTTTAATTAATTTGTTTTTGTTTTATGTTTTGCTTTGCAGTTAGCACAATCCAGTTTGATGTTTGGATCTTAGATACATGCTATGACAATAGTTTCATGCTTATGATACTTGCTTCAGTTTATTTGCAATTACATTTGTATGGTCCTATTGTCAATAAAAGTCATCAGAAAAAGGAAATTCTTATTCAAACCTAGTTAACACAGCCTGATGAGGATACCAACATGAATGAACCACTCATTGAAGTTTTAAGGTGAAATTCAGCACAGGATAGAGGATATAAAGGACTTCAATCAATTCTATATTTTAATTAAAATATGTTGAAAGATATACATTGTAATATTTATAGCCTAGATTTAAGGTGACTT
>FXLX01000404.1 GCA_900180385.1 uncultured Candidatus Thioglobus sp.
ATTAGATTTAAACTGTTTTATATTTAATTCATGCATAACTTGCTGAAATAAATGAGAAATACAATTGGATCCCTGATTTGACTGAATTGTTTTAGGAAGACCCACAAAAGTAAAACCAAAATAGTTAGAGCCTTAATTATAGTTTAGCTTTAATATTCCTAAGTGGAATGGTTTCAGGTGGATGCACACATTATAGTTAGCAAACAAAGGTTGCCTTATTTAGTGTTAGGAAGGGGCCCTACACAGTCAACAATAACCCTACAGAAAGAAACTTCAGAAACGGGTACTGGTCGGAGTGGAGCTACACGAATGTTTTGATTCGGTTTCCCCATAACTTGGCAGATGTTACAAGATCTACAGTCCTCGGCTACGTCTCGTCTTATATTCGGCCAGTAGAAATGGGCCAATATCCTGTTGGAGGTTTTGTTAACACCCAAGTGTTCAGTCATTCACGAATCATGGGCCAGGCTCATAACTGCTTTCCGCTATTCTTCCGGTATCACTATCTGGCAGATCACTTGCCATTCATCTTACACAGTCACATCTGGTGGTCGCCATTTTCTCATCAATACTTAGTCTTTCATGAAATAGTAAATATGAACCTTCTCTGCCTGCTCTATTGAAAGTGAGCTCTTCCTTCTGCGCACTAATAAGTCGTTCCCTAGTCAGAAGGTCAATACCGACATATCTTATTGCTTGCTTAAGAAAAGGACCATCCCTCATTGACCTTTCGTCCTGGACTGTATCGAGATGGATTTTGCAGTCCTCATCTGTATCTAGACAGGATTGTTGTTCCTTGTCTATAGAATAACGAGACATATTGCCATCGCTATGTAAAAAGTGATCGTTGACATCAG
>FXLX01000405.1 GCA_900180385.1 uncultured Candidatus Thioglobus sp.
GCAAGTTTGCAGTTAATAAGCGACAAAATACAAATTATTCGTTTTTACCTGTCACTAGTAAGCAGACTTTTTGAGAGAGAAAAAATCAATATGCAGGACATAGGTCCTGCACCCAATAATTTTCTGCAGGACCTACTGAAATTGTGCAGGACCGGAATTTACAAAATTCTAAAATTTAAACGGAATCGGTGATGGGAACAATAAAAACCTGACCCGCCATGTTTTCAAATATAAACACACGAAATGGTCGCGTTGATGCATCACAGCCAGTTTAAACTATAAAAATACAATGATTAATAGAATTACCATGGAAACAGTTGCATGTTTAAGAAGTAAATGTCATTTGAAGCAGAATCTAATTCCGAGTTGACCGTGATCGTTCCGGCATACCAGTTGCATTTCCGATTTCCGGTGCAAAACAAAATACACAAACAAAAAATTTTGTCGGACACCCGGACCGGCATACTTGGCAGTATTGCCGGTCCTTGTGATTTTCTGCCCGCTCGGTCCGACGAATTTCAAAAAGTCTAGGCCTTATTACATTTTAGCCAAAGATGCATGGAAAATTCCCACAATAGTTTTTATCCTAGTTCCATTAAAGTTTGTTTTTAGCCATGTTCCTTGTAAGCTTTACTTTTGGCACAAGTTTTGCCTTGTTCCAGTTACTTTGTAAGACTTGTTTAGGTCATGGTTCCTTGTAAAAGTTGTCGAGCATGTCCATTACTTTTCCACAATGTAAGACTTTGTTTAAATATTGTTCTTTTTTTGCAGGAGCTCTTGATCAGTCACAGTGAATCCAAGATATCTGAATCAGTAACAAGTTAGATTTGACAGTACAGTTGCCTGTAAGTTCACTT
>FXLX01000406.1 GCA_900180385.1 uncultured Candidatus Thioglobus sp.
GCTAATACTGGATGGTGATAGAATAGCACCAGTAGCTGTTTTCAGACAGCAGGTCTATTCTCTTTGATTGCCATCTGCCTGTTGGCAATTGAGAGTTGTAAAACTCAAAACCCTTTCATTTTAAAAATAGTTGAAATTTATAAAAGCCTTGTTGCTATTGGTAAACATGTCATTTTCACATGGATCCCTAGTCATATAGGTATCCATGGGAACACAGTCGTTGACCGGGAAGCCAAGAACGCATTGGATGATCCTGTATCCAATTGTTCTATTCCTTATACAGATATTAAACCTTTTATAGTGAAATATATTTTAAAACGTTGGCAAGATAGCTGGGACCAGCAAATTCATAACAAATTACACGAAATACATTCCCTAGTTGGCAAGACTCCTTGTTCTTACGGTCAAAATCGGAAGGAACAAGTAGTCTTGACCAGATGTCGCATAGGTCATAGTAGACTTACTCATAGCTATTTGTTAAATAATGAGGAACGACCGGAATGTATTCCGTGTAATTCTAATTTTTCATTAAAACATGTCTTGATTGATTGTGTGGATGTTGCCGATGTTCGGCAGACATTCTACAATACCAACAGTTTATCTAATTTATTTACAAATGTCGCAGGCGACACAATTTTGCAATTTTTAAAAGAAATTGATTTATATACAAGAATATAGTTATATAACATGTTCTAGATGTATGGTTTTTATCTTTTTAATGTTTCTTTTATTTGTACATATAATTTGATTGTTTTATAGACAAGTATGTTTTATTTCTAAGGGTCTTGTAGGTGTCTAAGTTAATAATAAAATTTGTTCACGCCACGATATAGCTGAAATATTGCTAAAGTTGGC
>FXLX01000407.1 GCA_900180385.1 uncultured Candidatus Thioglobus sp.
TTTGTCACTCTAGCCAGCTTCCTTAGTCAGTTATTGATCCGTATTTTGTTGTTTCTTCCATTGTGGCAAAATTTGATGACTTTCAGAAGTAGGATCATTTTTTTGTTTTACAGGTGTGTCATTTGCGTCAAACATTTAAACCTACAGCTGAATCGTGTATTTTCGTTCACATAATTTTACAAGAGACTGAAGAGTGCAAAATGTGACCTAAATTTATATGTACATTTTTTCGGTTCGCAACTAAATTTCAGCATATTTTATCTTAAAAATACAAAACTTCAATGTTGTTTGATGTGAAGGTTTGCAATTTTTAAACTTAAATCGGCTGAAACTTATTGATTTACCCAACCGATATAATAACAAGTAACAACAAAATACCGATCACCAAGGAAGCTGTCTAGAGTGACAAAAATAATACAAAATACGGAAAAAAATCGAAGTCTGTGAAACAGACAAATCCGGGAATCAACAACCAAAATTGAAACAAGTTTTCCCTGAAAGATCCAGACACAGATCGCTCAAGTACTTTGCAGAAAAGCTTCAGCAACCAGAATTCCAGGCAAAGATCACTGGCATCAAACAGCAGTAACAACGTTTACAGAAAACGGCCCTTTTCAGGGCTACACAAGAAAAACAGCCCTTTTCAGGGCTACACAAATATTTCAAAAAGTAACAAAAGTTGTTGTCAATTCTCAAATTAATGTTAGCTTTTCCCCAGCCCCCATCTGACTGTCTCTTTCTCTTTTAAATTTGAAATACTATTTGACATACCAAAAAAAAAATTGTTTGAATAAATCATTTTGTCTGACTATGGTCCTTTATTTTGCAATTATATGTGTACATGAATGTGTA
>FXLX01000408.1 GCA_900180385.1 uncultured Candidatus Thioglobus sp.
AATATGCATTGTTACTTTATAGTGAGGTAGAAACATTGGCTCTTTACAATATTTAAAGAATTTAAAAAAAAAAAAAATCTATTTTTTGTAACGATAGCAGCCATTTTTCATAAGCGACCAGGGTTAGCAACCATAAGTCTGAAAGTGGATCATATATGCATCATTTCCATAAAGTTTGGTGGCAACTGGCTTTTTACCGGATTTTAAAATATGTTTTTTGACAATAATTTTCTATTTTTTGTAACAGTGACGGCCACGTTGGATGACAGCCGGAGGTCTTCAATCAAAATTTTGAAAGAAGACCACATATGCATTCTTTCCATATGGTTTGATTGCATTTGACTCTTTACAGGATATTAAAATAATTTTTTAATGAATTTTTTCACTAATTTTCTATTTATAGTAACGATGGTGGCCATGTTTGATGGGGGATGGGGTCCTCAACCATAATTCTGAAAGAATATTACATATGTATCAAATTTAATTGCAATATACTCTAAAGGATTTTTCTGGATTTTTTAATTGATTTTTTTGCTGATTTTACCCCTATGTTCTATTTATAGACATGGCGGCCATGATGGTTGGTCGGCAGGGTCATCGGACATAACTTTTAAAGGGAACCCCCTAAGGATGATTCAGGCCAAGTTTGGTTTAAATTGGCCCAGTGGTTTCAGAGGAGAAGATTTTTGAAAAAGTTTACAGACGGACGACGGACGCCAAGTGATGGCAATAGCTCACCTGACCCTTTGGGTCAGGTGAGCTAAAAATGGAAGTTCGGAACTCTCGAGGTTTTAGCTGTGAGGTAAGGAAAATACTGTTAAGATTTCAACAACTTCAACTTGTCACACGC
>FXLX01000409.1 GCA_900180385.1 uncultured Candidatus Thioglobus sp.
CTGTAATCACACCATTTTGGACAATAGTACATATGAACGACAACACCGAGCATGACAGTAATGATACCCAGGGCCTATGAGAGGGGGGTTCAGCCGGTACATCGGTCCGGGGCCCGGAGAGCCAAGAAGGGGCCTGTGAATCTCTGAAGGGCCCCATAGCCTTAGCCATAGACGTTTTATTTTTATTTTTTTAGTTTTTAAACTTTTTTTTATATAAAATTCAATTATACCTCTGTATTCTGGTTGTTCATCATCACACATTGTAACCAGGAAGGCCGTCTCAGCCTGTACCCGGGACCCAAAGCAGTCTTATTCCGACTTGCAACATTTCTCTTGGAGGCCCTGATAGTAAATACAAGTAGTCAGACAAGATTTCAACTTTCATAGCAACAATTTATTTAAAGGGATTATTGATAAGAAAGGGACATGTATCAGTTATTATTACAGGGTTCACGAAATTGCATATGGGTTTGGTGGTCCTAGTGAAAAAAATGTCAGTCCTCATTAATTTTCTATTGCAAAATACCAATCTTGTGTCAGTCCTTAGCAAAATCTGCCCAAATTTTGCTGGTCATGTCTGACAGGACTGACACATTTCGTGAACTCTGATACTACATAAGCAAACCTGAAATCTGCTCTTGTATACAATCTTTATTCTCATAAACCATCGTAATACATTGGTATAGAGATACAATATATACAGAAAATAAATAAAAACAATAAATACAAAAACAAAATAAAAAGACAATATAAAAAAAATATATAAACTTGGAGGAGGGTTAGAATTTTTCAAAATTGAAAGGGATACAATGAGATATAATTTAGAATTAATTGATAGTAATATGCC
>FXLX01000410.1 GCA_900180385.1 uncultured Candidatus Thioglobus sp.
CGAAGACGAGAATGAGGATACAGAAATGAATGGTCAACATAATGAATGTGAAATACTTCCCTCTTGTAATGAAATCAGTTCACACATTGGAGACGAAAATACAGGAAGCAAAAAGATTAAAAAGAATATTGACACTCCGTGTAAAGATGTCAGTTGTGATGAGTTAGAATTCGAGGATTTCGATATTGAAGAATGGGAAAGAAAAAATAGTGTTATAGATGATAGGAAAACATCTGATGATCAGAAAAGTGAGGTATTAATCGAGTCTTTGCAAAGTGTTGGTGATGAAAACATGGATGAAGAAGAGGAAGTGAAAACTATGTCAAGTAGTGATGATACTTTTAACATGTCTGCGAAAGAAATCAGAAAATTTAAGAAAAAAGAAAGAAAAGTAGCAAGACGAGCGATGTTGAAAGTTACACCGAATGTGAATATTTCTAGAAGTTCTCAGGTCACCGATAATAATAAATAATAATGTATAGAGTACTTTGTAGCTTAATTTTTTTCATAATGGTGGTGATATGTTCGTTTAATTGTAACGGCTTGAAACAAGTGAATAATTTTCAGAATTTTGTTTCAATGTTAAATGATAGAAGAGTTAGTTTTGCTTTATTACAAGAGACTTTCTGGGATAAAGCATATATTGATGGAATAAAACATATGTTTGAAGGTAAAATATATGAATGTAATGGAACTAATGGAAGACAAGGGGTAGCAATAATGGTATCAAATGAATGTAAAGAAAAAACAAAGTTAGTTTACAAAGATAATGAAGGACGGTTTATACATGTTACATATGAAACAGATAATCAAATATCTAATATTTGTTCAGGTTATGCCCCAAAAA
>FXLX01000411.1 GCA_900180385.1 uncultured Candidatus Thioglobus sp.
TCTTTTTACTGTTACACTTAATGTTCATCAAATTAAAGTCAAATTCTTAGCTAAAACGTTTTATTATTAAAATTCAATGACCACTTTTAAAGGGAGAAGGGTGGCACTCAGTTGTGCACAAGGAATTGTGTACATAAAGGTGATTTAAGACTTGGAGGCACCAAACCAGGTCTTGTTAATTACCCCTGACACAAGCTGTTAAATTAACAAACAAAAGATTAAAGGATTAGAAACCAGTAGTGCCTTAGGCCTTGTACTGTTAATTCTATCAACAAGTTTTAATCACTAATTTACAATAAAACAATAAACATCTTAATTAATCTATATTTCATTTCTATCCATAAATCAGATAGCATCAGTCATTTCATTCATAAAATTTATCTATTTATTTTATTCATTACCAAGATGGCTAAGAACATATAGATTAAATTTTTATATTACTATCAAACACAGAGAGATTATCTACATTCAAAAAGGAAAAAACTTAATTTGGCCAAATATGCTTTCCCGAATAGCAGTAGAAACAGTTTAAATTTTATTCAATATCTTTGTTAATGTAATTGAATGTAATTGAAAAGTAATTGTAAATTACACACATTTTTGGGAAGTAATTAATTAAATTACCATTACAGGTAATTGAATTGTGGACCAATTACACATTACTTTCAATTTCTTTACATTTTGTAATTAATTAGTCAATTACCATTACACATTACAATTACCCCATCCCTGACTACCATACGATCACGACGCATCATCCGCCTCTGTAATATTTCAATCATAGTCCTAAACAGATATTTTTATAAAATTAACATCAAAATTTGTCAAATGTTTAAGATTTATATA
>FXLX01000412.1 GCA_900180385.1 uncultured Candidatus Thioglobus sp.
ACTCCTTGTTTAACTGTAAAAACAAAAGCATAATTGAAGAACATGAATATGGAAACAGTCAAGATTTTACCTGTTAATGCAATATACATCTTGCCAACCCATAGTGGCCTGTACATTCACCATTGTTTTTACAAATTTGCCGATTATTGTTTATTTGAGCTGTTTCCAAGGACAAGTGTTCAATCCGGACACAAAGTTTATTGTGACACAGATGGGACACGTGCTGAACTGTATCTATTGCTCTACAACCATTATGTATGTACATTTGCAAACGATGAACACGAAGTTTAATTTTATGTTTTCTAAAACGAAATTCAAATATTCCATAGCCTTTAAGTTGTTGTCCGTTCCAAATATGACAATTACCAACAGTAATTTTTGTTTTAATGTACTTGTTTATTTTACATATTTCTTTATCGGTTAGCTTAGTTGTGTAAAAATTTGTCATATTGTATTGTAAAATAAAATTATGTAGTGAACTGAAAATATTGTTTTTTGTTAATGCATAGTTACTATGGGAAAGTTTGATGATGCCAGTTTGGCTTAACTGCAATAAAAAAAAACGAAAAAAAACAAACACATTACATGACAAAGAAACTTTTTTGTCAGCTAAATCATGAATATTTACCATTGCAATACTTTGGGGACGGATTTAACAAAATTGGGAAAAACGACAAAAAACAGAGTTATCTATCTTGAATTGCAGTATTATTTTTAAATTCATTTTCTCATGACATTTCTCACATTCAGGTATTAAACTGAAGCATGCCAAGAAGCAAAAAACATGTATATTTAGAAAAAAACAATGTGTTAACAACACAACCACCAAACCAATGACTTTGTCTT
>FXLX01000413.1 GCA_900180385.1 uncultured Candidatus Thioglobus sp.
TATATTTTTTATTTTTTTTTACATTTAGACATTGTTTATATTCAAATTTTTATGTGTTTTTTTTTTAATCATCTTTAATTAAATGGACATCAAAGAGGCTATTCATTAATATTTGTAAATAACTTTTGTTTTGATAACTAAGTCCCTTTATCAATAAATCACAGATAAACTTAACGGGATGATTATTTTCATTTCTGTTTTGATTACATAACTGTTTTAATTAGATAGCTTTAATTACCAAATTTAATTTCTTTAATCATAGATCAATGCTTTAATCTTTTGTTTGACTTCAAAAGACGATACAAGCTGAATTTTATTTGAGAAATATCCGATATGGTTTTGACCTAGTTTTCATTGTTTACGTTTTTATGGTGCATAAATGACATCAGACCAAACCAAAATATAATCAAATGTTTATGATAATAGAAATTATAGAAGAATCGTTAGGGTGACGAACTTTCATACATCGGGGATATCAGATAATCTGAAGCAAAGGTCAAAATAATGAAAATATAAATAAAAATCAATATACAAAAACAACGATCTCCGGGATCGATCTACACTGGAATTATCAAAAACACATATCGATCCACTTTTGGGTCATATATTAAAGAACTACTAGTACAAAAATATTGACAATTAATAAGTACCAAACAATTGTGGTCAGTACCGAATATTGTCTCATCCAAGTCCCGAACTGTCCAGTACCGAGTACTGAGATGTCCAAGTCAGTACCGAAATGTCCAGTACCGAGTACTGAGATGTCCAAGTCAGTACCGAAATGTCCAGGTACCGAGATGTCTAGGATTCTATATCTCCGGTTTTTATTGGGTTCGTGTTGCT
>FXLX01000414.1 GCA_900180385.1 uncultured Candidatus Thioglobus sp.
ATCGACACGTTAAAAAGTCTCCTGAAGACATATTTTGGTCAATTCATGAATTCTAATGAAATTTTCATTCACGAAATAAGTATTATATATACCATGGATCTTACGAATTAACTTATTTAAACCAACGAATCCGAAGGATGAGTTGGTTTAAATAAGTTCATGAGTAAGATCCATGGTATATATGGTTTGTAACAGAAATTACATGATTGACAGATCTATGACGTCAAAATCATGGAATAACAGATCCTATGACGTCAAAATCATGGAATAACAGATCTATGACGTCAAAATCATGGAATAACATCAAGATCTTCATGTTAGACCATGGTTTGTAAAAGTTCACTATTTTTAAGTTGATTATTGCATAAAAACATCAAAGGAAAAATGCGTATTTATGTTACAAAATGTACTTACCGTATTTAGGGTTGTATAATGCGCAGGATTTTGCCCAGATTCTTTATTTTGTAGGAGGGGTGCGCATTATAAACAGGAACAATGTGTTTCACTCTTTCCCAGACCGGGAAATCACATGTCCGCCATGTTTTTTTGTTTACTATTGTCAACATGCAAAGTTAAATATTTCTTAAATTGTTTGGACACTATTCCACAAAATAATTAATTGCATCTACTATGTTTTAATTATTGAAGAATTAAAACTGTCTAGTGCAGTTTTGTTTTGTACTTGTAAATATTTACCTTTGATAGATACGAAAATAAACTAAATATAAACGTCTGACTATATCTAGCCATGTGTAAAATAATCAATAATCTTGCCGATAAGATTTCAATGTGTGCAAGTATAAAGGTGTCATAATTACTTAGTGTATAATTAGACTGTCAGAC
>FXLX01000415.1 GCA_900180385.1 uncultured Candidatus Thioglobus sp.
ATCCTCCCAAGCGTGACAAAAGAACTCATTCGGATGTGGCAGAAGACAGTGTGGAAGGAATTGATTTAATGAGTATTCACAGTGACTTAGGTGAAATTAAAAAATCCCTTCAGGCTACTTGTACCAAAACTGATCTAGAAAGTGCAGTTAACTGTTTAGTCAAGCAAAGTGATCTGAATGACCTTGTTACATCTATTGTCAACAAATTATTAGTAACATTTAAAAAATCATTCTCACAGGAAATTGAAAGTAAAGTGAAGGAACAAACTGGAAAGATGCAGGATCAAATTGATTCTTTTGCTATTGAGAATGAAAACTTAAAGGAAAGATTGAGAGACAAAGATAAGAAAATGGATTCTTTAGAGGAAAAGCTAAATGATGCTGATAGAAGATCTGTTGATGCTCTAAAGTTGGGAAACCATAACGAACAATATTCTCGTAAGCACAATATCAGAATGTTGAATTTCCCAGAGAGAAAGGATGAAAACCTGAGAGAGGACTTTGTGAAACTAGTTAACACTGAGCTCAAGGTCCACATCTCACCTAGTGATGTGCAAGCTATACACCGAATACCTGGTAAAGATAGAGGAATTAGACCTGTGATTGTAAAAGTGAAAAACACTGAAGTTAAAATTAACATTATGAGAAAGAAGAGAAATTTAAAGAAAGACTTTCGTTTCCACGACGATATTACACAAAGTAATCTAGGACTTATGGCTAGACTTAAGAGAAGTGAAAGATTTGAAAATGTGTGGTTTTATAACTGTAATGTATATGCAAAGCTAGCTGAGGGTTCAAGAATTAAATTTGATATTTTTGACAATATTGAGGAAAAGTTGAGAA
>FXLX01000416.1 GCA_900180385.1 uncultured Candidatus Thioglobus sp.
GACCGTGTGGATAGGCTAGGGGGAGGTGTAGCAATTTATGTGAAAAACGATTATCATGTGGTCCATCGAAATGACTTAGAGGTCCTTGGAGTAGAATGTGTCTGGGTTGAAATCAAGATCAGCAAGAATCACCCTGTACTAATAGGGACCTTTTATAGGCCACCTGATTCTTTAAATTATACTTTCGATTTAATCGAACATTCGATAGATTTAGCTGTGGACACAGGTATAAATACAATTGTAGTGTTAGGTGACTTCAATGAAGATCAATTAAAGCCCCAGAACAATAAAATGTCCAATATATTTGTAAAATACAATATGATTCAATTTATTAACGAACCGACTATTTTACGGAGAACTCTAGTTCATGTATTGATTTACCGATCCGAATGTCATTGATCTTATCCATGTTGGCCAACCATTCCTTAACGTAAATGTCCGATATCACTGTCCTATATATGGTATATTTAAAGTCCCTAAAACATTGCATACATGTTTTAAGAGACGAATATGGTTATATGATCGTGGAAACTATAATCTATATCGTGAAAAATTGCAGCGTGTCGACTGGGATGAACTTATTAATTCTGGAAATAGCTTAGATGATTTATGCGAGTCATTCTCAAATGTAATATTACAAGCAGCAGGTGAATCAATTCCTAACAAAATAATAACAGTACGAAAGACCGACCGACCCTCCATGGATGAATGGTGCTATCCGTAGAGCCATTAGGAAACGGAACCGGTTTCAAAGACAAGCGAAAAAATCAAATCTTCCAGTTCGTTGGGCAAACTTCAGAAAATCCCGGAACAAAACTATTAACATAATTCGCAGACAAAAA
>FXLX01000417.1 GCA_900180385.1 uncultured Candidatus Thioglobus sp.
TGAAAACAAATATTCGCAAGCAAACACAAATAACGTAAATAAGACATGGGCAGTGCCGGATTTACCTATAGGCTCGATAGGCTGAAGCCTAGGGCCTCAAAATGTGTGATGATGATTCACGCCCATCGTAATGATACTGTCGGAATTCCAGAAGCTGTTCTATTAAGCGGGATTCGAGTGACAAGAGGACAATCCATCTTGCATTTACCAACTTAGTACTGTCATTTGAAATTGTTCATTAAAATATTATTTTAAAAATCAATCAGTTGTGTTATGTTTAATTTACCATAGAAGCTTCTCGACGGCGTGGTCGCTATTGGCGATATCAACTGATACCGGTATATATTTTGCGTCTCAATAATATAGAAATCGATAAACAAAAATGCGTTATCCAAGACTATTCGGAGCATTATAAAAATAGACAAATAATAAACAATAAGCTTTTATTGATTGTTTTGTTTGGCAAATTGTACAAATTGTACGGCCACGGCTTGGAGATAATGGGCCGCCGGCAAACGTCAATGGCAGGCCCGAAATATATACACATAACCATTATAATATTCCAACAAATCATAATGTCCATATAAACCATATCCACATTATCCATGAAAATATCAAAATGCTGGCCCTGGGAACAGAAGCTCAGTCTATAAACAAATCCATTAAAATAACACAACATAATATGAATACTTTGTGTCGCTATTTTCGCTTTCCTCCAGCCGTGACGATAGGTTTCACCTAGGGGAAGGACTCTATCTGAAAAATAAAATAACAACAGCAGAAAAACGAACAAAACTTCTTATTCATTGACAGATAATTGGCGAGGGCGGCAGGAAACTGAC
>FXLX01000418.1 GCA_900180385.1 uncultured Candidatus Thioglobus sp.
TACAGCTAAGAGGAAATCGTATATACAGTTAAAAACGGAATTAACGTATTTACATCTGGGATAGCACTGGTAGGGTGATGGACCCTAACCCTGCCTGGAACTGGTCAATGGTGTTGACTTGACGTAGAGTTTGTGGTATGGTGTTCCAGGTGATGATGGTACGCGGGAAGAAAGAATATCGATATACATCAGCATTTGTATACAGTGTTCTGTAGGCTGCATTACCTCTGGTTCTGTTGTCTGATGGTGTGAGAATGTGTTCCGCATGGACATCAACTAAGTTGTTAACTATTTTGTACATGAATGTTGCTCTTGCTTTGGCTCTTCGTTGTTCTAGTGACTCCCACTGTAACCTGGAGATCATTGATGTTACTACTCTATCATAAAAGTTGTTATATACAAATCTTGCAGCTCTCCTTTGTATTGCCTCTAGTTGGTGTATGTTGTTCCGGGTATAAGGGTCCCATACTGAGCTTGCATATTCAATAGATGGTCGTACCAAAGTTGTGTATGCGGCTGCTTTCACTTCTTTTGGGCAGGAATGTATATTGCGCCTTAGGAAACCGATGGTGCGGTTGGCTTTTGCTGATATGTTGTTAATGTGGCTGTTCCAGCTTAAGTCTGAGCTGAATGTAACTCCAAGGTATTTGCAGTCTTTGGTAACCTCTAGTATGTGGTTGTGTAGAGTGTAGTTGAATTCAGCTGTTTTCCTCTTTTTGGTTAAGTGGATGGTGAAACATTTAACTGCATCTGCCATTTTTTCTCCCATATTTCTAGTTGTTGTAGGTCGTTTTGTAATTGATGCTGGTCATTGTTGTTGTTAATCACATGATAGAGGAGG
>FXLX01000419.1 GCA_900180385.1 uncultured Candidatus Thioglobus sp.
GGGGGGGGGGGGGGGAGCGATACTACGAATTTAGCATAACAATAATGATTAATGAAATAAAGAGGCTCCAGAGGGGGGAGTCGATACTACGTATTTAGATACACGAGACAAGAAACTACTTATTTAGATACACAGGACAAGAAACATCAGACAAAAGAAGGGGCCGTTCCACTAAATATATGCATCACACAAACAAAAGAGACGATCAAATCTCAAAACAGGAATAAAATAATGAACTTTTTACCCAAACATAGCGTATGTTTCTATTGTATCGTTTCAGAAGTACGTGTGTGACAAATGTGGGAAACAGTTTACGGAGAAGCGCAGTCTCACCCGCCACATGAAAACCCATGTAGATTCTTCACAGACCTACAGCTGCAGTATCTGTGACAAAGAGTTCAGCCGAGCTGACACCAGAAACAGACATGAAGCGGCCCACAGCTACAGCTTGACCTGCAGAGTATGCGGTCAGTATTTCAACAGAATGGACAACCTAGCACGCCATCGTGCCCAGCATGAGAGACCAGAGGCCAAGCAGAGACTACCGATGAAGAGACCAGCAGCACCTGAACCAGCACCCAGTTGGAGTGTCTCATAGGTACCCGATTTGTGGACCCCCCTTTTTTTAATTTTTTAATTCATCACTTTTGTGGGACGTTTTCATTATAAACAGTGTTGAACAACTTCAAACATTACCAAAAACTCAATCCGAGATCGATATAAGCCCATTTCTAAAAACACAAAAACCCTCGATCCTCTACTCTATTATATTAAAGGTAAACAACTCTGTAGCAGCGAAAGTTGAATATTTGACGAAAAAAAATAACTAAAAATATAAAA
>FXLX01000420.1 GCA_900180385.1 uncultured Candidatus Thioglobus sp.
TCGGCAATTTGGGATTCGGCAAACTGGGAATCGGCAATTTGGGATGCTACCCCTTGGAGAGGGGGTCTTTTTTTTTACTAGATGCAAAATGGTGCGTTCTGAGGTGTTTTCATGGGTAAATTGAATACATAAGCAACACATTGATTTCATGATTTTGTTAGACAGAATTTACTTAGAATTGCCCAAAATCTGTTCTTCGTGTCTTAGCAGACACGAACTTCTCCATAACTTTGTCTAAATCCACACTGAAATCGCGATGGATATGCATTAATGCTAGCGATGACAACCTATCGTTATTCATTGTTGATCGTACATATGTCTTCAACCGACGTAGTACACTGAACGATCGCTCTGCGGTAGCACTTGTTACCGGCATTGTCAACATGATACACAAGATGGTATCTATAGAAGGATATAGCACCGGGTTTACCGCATCAAGTGTCTCACAAAGTGAAGTTGGCATCTGATCGCGAGGTGTTATACTCCAGCGTGTTCGCCATCGAGCGACCTCCCTCTTGAATTCGTCTAAATTACATGTCAGGTCAGTCTGGTATGTCTCATACAATGTCGCGATTTGTTCGTTCGTAATATTTCCTATAACACGAGGAAGCAGATACTGTGCATAGAAGCGATTTTCTGATTTTATCAGACGCGACTCCAATTCCATTATCATGTGGTCTATAAACGCATAGTACAAAGAAACTTTCCAATACTGTTTTGGCGTGTCTGCAGGGTGATTGGCTCTGGTAGTCTGTCATGTTGTCATTCAACGTAGGAAAGGTCACGCACAATGTACATGTATATATAACAGACTGAACGATGACGGATGTAACTCATACT
>FXLX01000421.1 GCA_900180385.1 uncultured Candidatus Thioglobus sp.
AGAATTAGATAGGATTAAATTATAAAAGACACAAAGTGAAAAAGAGCGAGAAAAAATATAAAAGAAAACTGCTTTAAATCAGTGAAAGCGTTAAAGGTAATTGCTATCTTAACAGCATATCTATGATTTTCTCTTTAATTCTAAATCTACCTATCAAGCGCCCTTCCGTGCAAAAAACGTTGCATTTTTCTGCGATACGCCTACAAATCGACAATATATGGCCATTTATGGAGTACTACAAACGGTTTAAGTTAACTTATATTTTATAGGCAGTAAACGAGTAGAACATGGACAAAAATTATAAGAGCGATTACCAGCCTTTTCATATTTTTTTCCAAAAAAGAACATATTTCAGACAAAACATGACTTCAAAGTTTGAAATATATTAGCAGGGGCTCCCAAATGCCCCTAAAATCTGGTATGTGACACCAGAATTACTGATACGCTCCCGAAGTTCGGGAGCGTTAATGGTAGAAGTATGAATAGGTACTATGGCACTTCAAAATCTTCAACAATATGGCTGCCAAACCGGAAATAAATTAAAAGAAAAATCACGTGACCTAAACCGGAACTCTAGTCGAAATAAAAATGAAACAATGTTCGGTAGCGGATACGAAAACTGTCCGGAGTTTGGAGTTTTAGGTGGTGTTATTTTTAAGCTTGATATTTTGTAAACAGGAAGAAAAATTACTGTTCTTCGGGAGCGTTTCAGGTTACAAAAAAAAGGTAGATATCTAATTTAGTGGTCACGACGCTTTTATAGAATAATCTTCATCAGATACTCTCAAGCCCAAGATATTTGAATACCAAATAACTTAAAAGTCTTTGGAGAGAAAAAAC
>FXLX01000422.1 GCA_900180385.1 uncultured Candidatus Thioglobus sp.
GACGGATGATGATTTATTCGCCTCAGGCGAACTCTTTAAAGGCAAGGTTTACCTCACCGTTACCTCGCCTGATACAGGACGTGTGTGGCTCGATAGAAACCTTGGTGCCACTCAAGTGGCAACCTCAGGCACAGACAGTGCTGCTTATGGTGATTTGTATCAGTGGGGGCGAGCAACAGATGGGCATGAATTACGCACCTCAGCTACGACAGCAACCTTGGCAACCACCATCACTCCAGGAACAAATACTTTTATTACTATTAACTCTTCGCCAAATGATTGGACTACAGCAGGCTTATCAAACGCCGCTAGAGAAGCCGCTTGGGCGGATGGCGGCGCTAATGATATTTGTCCAGCAGGCTTTAGTGTGCCAACGGAAGCTGAACTTGCCGCTGATACCAGTAATGCCACCACTACGAATATTACCAACCAGCTCACGGCATTTGCCAGCTTCCTTAAGTTGCCAAATGCTGGCGACCGCAGTCGCTCGAATGGCGGGCTTATCGATGTTGACGGGGCCGGCGGCTTGTGGAGTCGGTCTACTACTGATAGCTCGAATGGTCGTTACCTGTACTTCAACTCGGGTGGTGCTCCCATCTTCGGCGATAGTCGCTCGTTCGGATTGAGTGTGCGTTGTATTGGGGGTCAAGCGTAGCGTGACACTTTGATTCATTTGTACGCTTCTGACCCTTTACCATTTCATGGCTTTAGCCTGAAATGGTTATCTTAAATTCACATCATAAACGCACCACCTAGTGTAACTGCAAAGCGTGTATTTTTGGATTGGGGTATTCGTAATCTTGCACTGCAAGGGCACACGTGGTAGAATGTTTTAATTT
>FXLX01000423.1 GCA_900180385.1 uncultured Candidatus Thioglobus sp.
TTTAGTTTTTTTTGTGTTTTTTTTTTTAATTGTCCAGTGGACTCGTCCAAATAATACTCATCAGAGACATAGATATGTTTAGTACTTATGTACCAATCTAATTTCTGCAAATTGCTTGTTTGTATACTGTTTATTACATTTATGTATTAGAATGTTTTTTTGTAATATAAATCACTGTAATGACTCTGCCCCTTGCTGGGACCTTGATTGGACAATAAAATCTTATCTTATCTTATCATTCGGTCTATTTCACTGTTGTGAACTAACCAGTTGCGGTTTTTCTGCCAGCTTGTTTGAAATTTTCTTTTTCTTTTGACCTGATCATACGTCCTTTTTCTCTCCAATTTTTCATTATTATCTAATTTAATTTTTTTCGCTGGTTGCTCTACGCCGGTAATGTGTCGCCACATTTCTTGAACCTTAGATTATGTTGTTAAGAACGCTCACTGAGCTACCCGGATTATCGAGTAATTTGATCAATTCGTATACCACCCTTTAGGATCTAATTGCTATCGAGGGAATTCCCCACAGGTAAATTGTGTACAGCGTAAACAAACACAGTAATATGAATGACTAATTATGATTTTCAATTATGTCATTAAAATTAATGAAGTGGAAACAATAATTGACAATTGGAAATTTTAACTAGCCCATCGGACTAGCTTCTAAGAGAGTTCTTCTAGCCCGACGCTGATTTTACTAGCCTCGGGCTAGCGGACCAGCGTTAATTTCGTGCCCTGCAGTTTCACAGTCCCTCAACACGATGTTCTTGTCATAATGTTTTAACAATTGTATCTAATGTTGACATTTTATCGAATGAATAAGTAAACCAAATTACT
>FXLX01000424.1 GCA_900180385.1 uncultured Candidatus Thioglobus sp.
CCGATGCTAAGAAACGCCACGAAGAATCACACGACGACACGATCAACTGTCCCGTTTGTGGTCAATATTATAATAGAAGGGAAAGCATGCTCCGTCACCGAGCTCTCCACCAAAGACCAGAAGTGATGAAGAGACCTCCATCCCCTGGACCATCCAAAAGTCCTCCAAAGCAACCACGAAGTCACAGTCCCCAGTCTTCCAACAGTCCGTCCGTTGAACCTAATATATTACCAGAAGAACCGAAACCAGAATACTATATTTAAGACACTGGAATACCATCCGTACAGAGGAGGCGACCGGCAATCGTGTCCAAGACAGGTATAATTTTACCTTGCATGATATGACAGCGTCCACTTTTCCAGAGATGGTACGCCGGATCTTTCGACAGCAGACCACAGCCTTTAAAATCAACCTGTCGTTTGGTTTTATTTTGAGAAACGTCGAAACTGGAGAACTACGCTACTACCATTCCAGCCAGAACAACTCCAGATTTTTTGATGTTCCACACCTCATCAGAACAGAAGAAGACTTGGAGAGGTTTTTGGAGGAGTTGAGCCGACATGACATCCTGGAGTACATCCGTTAGCAGAGACCCGATACCAAGTGGGTCGTTCATTTGCTGACCAACGTCACCTTCTACCTAAACAAATTGATCCAACATCCCATTGGTGCCAGAGTCGTCCTTCCAAACCATATTTTGAAGAACAAAGCTGTCGTTGCTTTGGTAACTAGTGCCAATGGACCTTATACAGACAACCTATGCTTTTTCCGATGCCTGGTCGTACATCGTGGAACTCCAGATGTCCAAGCTTTAGAAGCCACAGCCAAGACGTATTTC
>FXLX01000425.1 GCA_900180385.1 uncultured Candidatus Thioglobus sp.
GGTCAACAATTCCACCAACAAAACGAACAATAACCTGTCACCTCAAACACCATCGAGGACCAAAAATATGACCGGTTCCTGCCTTAGGGCATGCAAAGATATATGCAGTTCCGGATTTAGATGAAGAGAGGACCTAGGCTATTCCACAAGTGGGGCCCTTTACATAGCTCCACCCTTGCGACTAGAGGAAGATGGAAGAGTATTTTAAACAAAATCCAGTGAAGCCGATAATATACCTACAAAGCGTGCACGTGGGATCAGTAGCGGCAATTAGGCCAACGGCTCTCGTTACATCTGTTGGAAGAACATTTCTTGCGTCACGATGTCGAAACAAATGTGATGTCTGATAACACCTTATTAGCTCACTTGATCCAAAGGGTCATGCGATGTATAACCATCACTTGGCGTCCGTCGTCGTCCGTAAACTTTAACATTTTAATCTTCTTCTATGAAACCACCACGCCAATTGGAACCAACTTTGGTAGGAATGTTCAATAGATGGTCCCCCTACATAGTTTATGTTTAATGCTGATCAGAAGTACACAAAAAATTCAAGAAGCCCAAAGAGTATACATTATTTATTGTTCACTTGTTTTTTAATGCATTCCTTAAGAAAATTCCTTTCAGAACCATGCATTCCGTCATTATATAACTATTGCCGTTTTTGACATAAAAGGGGTCAAAAGGGGGAATTTAAAAAAATTGAATCTTTTTAATTTTCATCCAATTTTAATGCATTTTTTTGCAAAGTGTTCATCTTTATGAGTTATTGATGGACCATGATTTTTTTGTTAACTATTTAATTTTAAAAAAGGGATTTAAAAGGTTTTCAATTTT
>FXLX01000426.1 GCA_900180385.1 uncultured Candidatus Thioglobus sp.
AAATAAACAGTCAAAATATAGACAATTCTGAATGTTGTGGTGTAACATTTGTTAAAATCTATTCAGAAATGACTTCACAATAATATTTTGAAAAAATATGGTTTTGGTTGATTAAACAAGGATTTTTTTTTACATATTTATACAATTTTTTTTTATCTTTATATTGAATTTTATTTTCATGCCTAGAAAAAAATTACGCGAGTTCTGTTCATGATTCATCAAAAGGATATAGAAATGTTTTTTCTTGAATTGCTAGAATAAAACCGGTGGACATGTAAATTTTAGTCGCCTATCCTTTCTTTTGGGGATAGGAGACCATATATAAATGTTTGTATATTCCAAAATTTGTTGTTAATTATATGCATATGCTATTAAAATAGCAGCCTGCATCGGCATTAACATTTGTGCACAGCGTGTTTTTAAGTCATTAGGTTAGTTCTAAATTTATTTTTAGAAATACGGAAATTCATACGGAGTTATCTTTCTTGACTGACAATTTTTCTGAATCTGAATAATTTTCGGCACTAAAAGCTGACAGAAACTCTTATTAATGAATAAAAAGGTGTACCAGAGAAACATTTCGTTAAATAAATATATAACCTAGCGCAGTGTGAAGTTTGGGAATGTCATTCTATTGCAAACTTAATATATTTGCATTTTATTTCAATGCGATGGTACGGAGTTATCTTTCTTGGCTGACAATTTTTCGGCACTAAAAGCTGACACAATTTTTTATTAATGAATAAAAACGTGTACCAGAGAAACATTTCGTTAAATAAATATATAACCTAGCGCAGTGGTGGCAATAATAACATTATCAAAAAAATACTTATTAAC
>FXLX01000427.1 GCA_900180385.1 uncultured Candidatus Thioglobus sp.
TTGGGCATAAAAAGAGCTGCCTTCTAATAGATCGTCTTTAGCAATTAGTGCTACAGATAGATCAGTTGAGAGTTGCAACGCGCTCATGAGACCAGCACTTCCTGTGCCAATAATTAAAACATCAAATTTATACACCAATTTTTAATTTATTAGCAAGCCATTCTAAATTTTCAAATATTTTATCGTTAGATAAATCTTTTCTAATATATTGAATATAGGGTTGCGCCTGTTCAAAGGTGCGGATAATTTGTTGATTCCTAGATAAACAAACAGTTTTTTTATCATAAATACCAATACGAACACCGATTGATAGGGATTCAAAGTAATTTAAAATAATATTTAATTTTAGTTGTGAGCTTCTGTGTTCTTGTTTTTTAGAAGTGGCAATAAGTTCAACACTGGTTTCTGGATCTATGTGGCATTCTTTTAAAAATTTAGCACTATCAATAAGGTGCTGTTCAGTTGCAAGTTTGTCTAAAAAATCTAATGCAGCTTTTTGTTTGGTGGTTTTTCTTTGAAAATAAATAGCAATAATAGAAACCACAATAATAACAAAGCCAGCAATTGAAGTGCTGGCTTGGGTATTTAAAAAATATAAGATAGGGTTAGTATCCATCAGTTCCTTCTAATAAAATCATTTTAAACTCCTTAGTAATTAGTAGTAATTATAGACTTATATATTATTATTGCAAGTTTTGCAAGTTCTTAAATTTTTGGCTTCACCATTAAAATCAATTTTGGCAATAGCGTTAGATTAGCTAGTAGCGCACTGAGCATGGCAATGGCAGTAAATATACCAAAATAAATACTTGGAATAAAGTTAGATAGTGCCAGAA
>FXLX01000428.1 GCA_900180385.1 uncultured Candidatus Thioglobus sp.
AATTATTACTGATACTTTAAATAAAAGAAATTCACAGTTTTGTCCAATACATTATATCATATTGAATGTTTATAAGAAAGATTGTAAGAAAATGATAATCCCCTCCTTCATGATTTAGAACATAGCAAAGTACTCTCAACAATAGAATTTTGCCTTACTTAATCATTAAGACCATGGATTTTCCCCATTGTTCTGACTGTCTACAGCTGGAAAATATTGCCTTGGGCCATCTGACAACAATATACAGTAGATTAAATGGTGTTAACAATTGTTGTGAAATGCCCCAAAGCATTATCAGCTGAATAAAAGATTAAATGTTGAATTAAATTTAATACAGTCAAGAAATAATAACTTTTATTAATAACATCTATATTTCCAAGCAATATCTCTTTCCATTCTTGAAAATCACCACTTTTTAAATTGCATTAGGCACTGTTAGTGTCATGGTACATGCACTATCTTCATCAGTTGCACAATTTTCCTTGTTATCATTGTAATTTTTTTCACTGAGGTTGCTGTATTATCAGTATCACATGCTGTGATAGTCGGTTTTGGAGGCTGTAGTGCATGACTGACACTATCATGTAACACTTCAAGTCGTCGTTTATACGTTTCCACTGCACCAGACCTCTGCCCGCTCCTGGACTTCACACTTGAATCTGAAAATCCAGCATTGAACAGAGTAGTACAACAAGTTACTTTACCACAGTGGTTTGTAATATTCCTGTTTTCCAAGGGAATGCCAGCAGCCTGAAACAAGTCCTTCATTCTGTTTGACAACGTGTTGATTCCAATTGATTGAACACTGAAACTAATACTATTATTACTACCT
>FXLX01000429.1 GCA_900180385.1 uncultured Candidatus Thioglobus sp.
GCCACGGGTACCGATATGGATCGGGCACTTCTTCGTTTATTACTCATGCAAAAAGGTACGTACATTGTATTACGTACACATATGTGGTAAATATAGATTATTACATGGCATTTTTCATATCATACCCTTTATCAGCCCTAGGTCATGATATCAGCCCGAGAGCCGATAGGCTCAAGGGATGATATATGAACGAGGGCTGATAAAGGGTATGATATGAAAAATGACATGTTATGATATGTTTATCATATACTTCAACAGAGGAAATAACTGATTTGTACCAAAATGTTTAGTCATTTTTGGCTAGAATTAAATACATAGTTATAGAACAAGAAATTTATTGTTTTAATATGCAAATCCAATAAATGCACGTTTTTTAAGCACTTTCAATATCATAAGAGAGAAATTGGCAGTTAATAATTTTCTGTGCAAATATTCAATAAAACAGTTTAGTCCACCATGTTTGTAAACACAGTTTTCCGGAAATTCACGAAGTGAACTTACGAACATTGACGGAAAGGCATGTAATAACATTCCGGAAGCAGTTAATAAACTTGCTTTATCAGCCCGCTTGGACCATTCTTGTGAAACTGGGTGAAATAAACATGACTCCTCTTATTATTCTAAACAAAACTCAAAGTTTTATCACAGGGTAAAATTTTAGCTTTATCATCTACAAGTGTTTGATAAATAGGGTTATTCGGACGTGACCCGTAATGGGGTTTTCTCAGATCTACCAGGCCGTGACATACGAGTAAAGAGGAGCAAGTGAGAGATTAAAATTGACTGAGCAGTTAAGCAGGGTTTAAATCTTGGCCAACTGATGAATACCAAA
>FXLX01000430.1 GCA_900180385.1 uncultured Candidatus Thioglobus sp.
CAAATATAGATCAAGCGACGGAAAGGATATCATTGAACACAGATATTGTAGTGAAGGGCCCAGTCTGCAAAGTGACGTTGGTCCAACGTCGGTTAACGGTCGTCTCTGACGTTGGTTTGACGTCGAATGCCAACGTTGGCCCGTCGTCATTTTGCTCATCGGGTCGACGTTGGCGCGACTAATCGGCTCGACGTTGGCCCGACGTTGCAATGTCTTATTTCCAATGGTTTCCCGACCAATATCCAACGTTCAAATACTGTGCATTGGTCGGCAACACGTTTGCCCCGACGGTATGTTTGATCGTTGGGCCGACATCAAATCAGTATAATTCAACATCTTTCTTGTATAACCACAAAGCAAACCATCACCTTATTTGTAACATTTAGTGTACACACAAACGTTAGGGTGTATTAGTCTTGTATGCCTTTCTGATTCGTGTAGTACTTAGCTTGTTCAATACTTATTGAATAACGGTACACTGCCGTCACTTTACTCCAAAAATGAGAACCATTTTGATGTCGTTTGTCTTACTTAATCTTTTTAGGAGGTTAATACTCCTTTTACTCATTTATAAACGTTAAATTATTACTAGGGGGCCCGGGTGGCTCAATGAGTTAGGTCGTTGGATCTAACAACTCATACAAGCCTATCACCAATACGGCGTGGGTTCGCGCCCGGCTTTGTAAATTACAAAAAAGGGTGCACTCGACTCGCAGCCGCAAGTGATAAAGTTTACCAGTTGCTTGCCCATGGTCGGTGGTTCTCTCCGGGTACTCCGGCTTCCTCCACCACTAAAACTGGTCGCCATGATATAGCTGAAATATTGCTGAA
>FXLX01000431.1 GCA_900180385.1 uncultured Candidatus Thioglobus sp.
GACTATCTGCCTTTCTACATAATGTTCTTCAATATTTCAGTTCTCTTTTGGTGTAGCACAAAGCAATAGTGTTGCGTGGCTCTTTCGATTTGCACTAAATCCTGGTTTGAATATGGAATCAGTTGGTTTATTTTATATGAGGTGCAGTCCAAGATGATTTGCATAAGCAGCCCATTTTGTTCTATAGTCCGGAGATGGCAGATTATATTTCTGGAGCGTCTTCCTAATTCTACAGATGAATAACCTGTCTTCTTCTTTTGAGTTTTCCATTTCCCATATGAGTATGACTTTTTCGATGGATGAGTCAAGCCTGGCTAAGGTGGTAAATAAGATCATTGCATTTTTGTCCAGCGTTGTCTCTATTGGTTCTGCACCTATTAGTGTGTAGATGGCTACTGCTGCGGTTCGCTCTGGAAGGCATTGAAATTGTCTGCAGGTTGCCCTTTGAAGCTGTTCTAATTTCTTCGTGTCATATGCTTGGATTTCTAGCCCATATAGATAACGTGGGACAGCGTATGTATTCCAGATTTTCAGTAGAACCACTGGGGACATTCCTGATCTTGCATGCAGTCCAGGTCCTAGTAAGGCATATATTGTTCGTCTGCCTATACTCAATCTCTCTTCAATATTTATTTTCCCGTTTTCTTGGTAAGTTATTCCAAGGTGCTTAATTGATTGTACCCTGTTTATTTCCTGGTCTCCTAATACATATTTTTTCGGATGTGTTTGTAGAGCTTTTGATACATTTATTACTTCAGTTTTTTCCGGGTTTAGTTTCACTAAATCTCTTTTGGTGTTATATTCTAGGAGATTTAACATGGCTTGAATGTC
>FXLX01000432.1 GCA_900180385.1 uncultured Candidatus Thioglobus sp.
AATTTCTAATAGTCTAATATAAGGTGACATAAATGGATAGAGATGTGGCGGATGTTACACAGAGACTGCCATCCATACCAGCCTTTATTCGGCACAGTTGAAGTTTAGTCTTCTTGTATGTATGGCGTGACATAGGACCTTTGATGCTGTTTCAATATCATATATTAGATCATCAATCTTTGGCAGCAGACCAGTATCCACCAGTTTTTGACAGTCAATGACTAGCTGGCATATAATGTCCTTTTTATTGAAATTTATTTTCCAACAATCAAAGCCAATAGCAGTTATAACAGTTCCCTTAATTTTTACAAAGTGTTCTTTCCTGATCTCATTATAAAGTGGGCAGCTTGTAATAACGTGAGTTATGGTTTCTGTTTCCAGTCTGCATATTGGGCAGGTTGGATCCACCTCAGACTGGTTGAACTTGCTCTTTAGTGTTTGTAGCATGTATGTTCCTGTTAGCATTCTTGCCTTTGTGATGGCCTGTCTTACATCCCGGACTGAATTGTTGATCGAGTCCCAAACAATATGAGTTTTCCCCATCTCTAGCGATGTAGTGCTGAGCAGGCTCAAGGATGATTTACTCTGGCAGTCCAGTTGTAACTTTGTATTCCAGTAGGTGTTGATTGACCTTTTTACAATACCTTTCCAATCAATTTTTTTGAAGTGTCCATTCATTACCTCAGTAAAGGGTGGCAGTTCGTACAGGTCTAGTATGCCAACTATTCTGATGAAAAAGCTAGCAGGTCTGCCCACGTTGTACTGTCTCCAGGCTATTTCTCTAATTGAAACATTTTCACTCATCGCTATTTGGTGGAGCAGGCACAGTTG
>FXLX01000433.1 GCA_900180385.1 uncultured Candidatus Thioglobus sp.
CTCTTTCTTCTTAAACACCTGGCTACAAACTTCACACGTGAATTGTGTCATCTCTTTGACACATTGGAGGAGATGTGTCTTCAGCTGCTCCTCATTAGAAAAATCCCTGTAACACCCGATTTGCCCTTGAATATTAAACTGAATTTTGTGACCTTGGATTTTGATAGTGTTGTTGCACATGTCAATTTCGGCATGTTGACTCTTCAAAAAGTCAAGCCCCAGTATCCCATCTACGTTTATATCAGCAACCACTGCTTCGTTCAGACACTTAAAATTGTCCGATTGAATTTCAATAATGGTTTTGCCTGCTACTTTTAGAGATTCCCCATTCGCTGTCAGTATGTCCCGCTGTGACGGACTTAATGTTGGCATGTTGCTCATGTCTTTAATAAAACCAGTTGAAATAAGGGTCACTGTAGCCCCCGTGTCTATCAGCAAATTTGTAATAACCCCATTCACCTTTGCCTTAATAAACATACCAGCCTCTGGTGCTAGTTTATGCACTCCCACAGAACCTGGGGTTTTGTCAGATGTGACAGGTGTAGTATCTGTCTTACCCTGATCATCATTATTTCTACCTTTTTGCCGACCCCCGTTTTGGTTTTGCCTTCGTCCTTTCGGGCAGAAACGAACCACGTGTCCCTTCTCCCCACAACCATAGCATGTCACATCTCCTCTGGGACAAAACCGGGCAATGTGTCCAGGCTTTCCACAAGCATGACATTGTCTTAAATTTTGATCCCTAGGTGTTTGCTTACTTTTCAAACCATTGACCTCTTTCTGTAGGTATGTCAATGCTTGTTGCATCGTCTATAGAAGGGTGGCTGTTTC
>FXLX01000434.1 GCA_900180385.1 uncultured Candidatus Thioglobus sp.
CGGTGACTTTGTCACTGTTGCTGCATTCTGAGCAAGGCCTAGATCCTGCAACATAAAAGTCAGTTCATATCAACTGTATAATACTAAGTGATTAACGATGTTTTTTAAAACGAGATGACTGAGAAACGTCCTCGAGTTTTAAAAAACATCTTTAATTATTTTATCGCTATTTTGTATTCATAATTAAATAATTTTTGTTGAGATACTGACATTTTTTTAAACACAATTAATATTTTATATCGTTAATCACTTATTATCAAGGATTTGGTAATGTGACGTCATTATAACGTCATATTAGAAAACAGCGATAATACTACGTGCGTCCTTGACAACGCTTAGCGATTAGCGATAATTGGAATCATCTCATGCGCTTACGTGATATGAAATATATCGGTTTTAAACATCAAAGGGAAAATAAACAAAATAGCGATAATATACAATTATAGTCTTTTGTTGAGGTCAATACGAGTTTTTATGGACCTTAAAAACGATATTCACCGAAGCCTTTAGGCTGAGGTGAATATTGATTTCTAAGGTCCATAAAAACTCGTATTGACCGATACAAAAGACTGTAATTGTTTTATTACATTAAAATGAAAAGTGAAAGTGAAAGTGAAACCAAGTCAATACGAGTTTTAATCAAACAATATCAAATTTTACGGAATGTCAGGTGACAGCATGATAGCCAATAAAATTGTTTAAATAAAATCATTATGTAATAATATAAGTTGTAACATAAATACGCATTTTTACTTTGACGTTTTATGCAGTAATCAACTTAATAATAGTGAACTTTTACAAACCATGGTCTAACATGAAGATATTGATGT
>FXLX01000435.1 GCA_900180385.1 uncultured Candidatus Thioglobus sp.
TGTGAAAAAATACATTTAAGGGAAAGGTTCATTTCCGAGAATTCGATTGGTTACTGATTTATCACGTGTATCACTATATATGGATGTAACTTCAAGCTCCATCAGTTGTGATGGATCGCACAAAGTTGAAAGAAAGATGTTCGTGGACGATGAGGTCAATATATGTTCCACCAGACCAACTGGAAGTTTTCCATGGTGAGAGTAACGAGGACGAAATTTTACTGCGGATGGCAAGGAAATATAGGAGGCTGCTGTACCATAACCGCATCCTATTCTTTGACAAGTGCAGCATAGATCCAGAGGTAAGATCTATAGTACATAAATATCGTGCAGAGAATGGCGTGCACGCCTATGAAAAATTGGCAGAGAGATGCAAACAATAGGTAAGGTTCAGTTAGAGCATTATGATAATGCTATGTCTTGCCTCACTATGGTAATAAAGGGCGTGTCCAAGAAGGCCAGGCAGGACACTCGCCGAGATAAGTGTACCGACATAGGCAGGACAGCACCACCGACTCCGTGGGAGGTAAATGCTGTCATGAGGAAGGCATCTCCTTTGGTACGTATGATAGTCGATAGGTGTGTAGCGATTTATTCATGATGAATTCGTATTTCTGCGCGGAGGTATGTACTCATCATGCCCAGAGACCTTCCATGGTGGAAAACCTTAGGAAGGCAGAGTTTGACGCTGCCCAGCCAGTGAGGAACAAGGAGACGGGTAAGATAGATTACATTGTTAGGGTTGCAGATCATAAGACGGCCGAGTCGGCCCCAGGGGTAATCGCACTTGAGCCCCATATTCATCAGCTTCTAGGTAAGTATGTTATTAT
>FXLX01000436.1 GCA_900180385.1 uncultured Candidatus Thioglobus sp.
TATCAGATCAGAGTGTACAATTACGCATACATATTGCTGTGTAAGCAAACTTTCCAAATTCGGAGCGTACTTGTACGCTGTTGACGATAATACATCGTGTACATAAACAATACATTTTTGACTTTGAGAAATTCCCCGTAATTACTTCTCTTTATACTTTTCGAAAGAGAAAGTGTATACATCCGAGGGGTACCGAATGTTTGCCTTTCTAAGCATCGATGTCAAAAGAGATCTGATTGGATGTTTAGGATAAATCATCCAATCGCGGTCAATATTACAAATAAATGCGGTTTAGTTAAGAACTAAAACGAAAGTGAATTTGGGAACACGTTGTTCGTTGAAAATGAGCAAGAACATGAATAAGCGCGCTACGGAAAATTATATACTTAAGTTCCTGACAGTTTCATCTGTGTCTAGTGACAGTATAGTTAAAGGAATCATTGATGACATTATCAACACGGCTGTGAAAACTGCCGAAGTCGACGAGCAAAAAACAAAATATTTACAACATTTTATTAATAAACATGACACAATCGTGTCAAATTAAACAGAGATATACATTTCACTTGCATCCTGCGTTTATTGAATAACACTTGTGTCAAACATAATTTTAAAAGTGTACATGTAAGCAATCTTTTCTGAAGTAGAGAGTACAACAGTGCAAAGGAAATATGCAAATACCCATCATTTTCAAAAGTAGGGGGTAATTACCCTTTGGACTTGAAAATTATCTGGAGCTCTGGTATAGATCCAAGTAACATGTCATGCTTCATTTCTAACGGTCGATAAAAATAAGCAATGGCATTCGCCTTGTTTAACCGTTTACCTTG
>FXLX01000437.1 GCA_900180385.1 uncultured Candidatus Thioglobus sp.
GAGGAATCTGCCTTTTTCATGTCGTGTGAACCATTTTTTGTGTGTGTGCAATTATATTTACATACCAGGTTATGTCATGTCACATTCATGATTGTTATTCGGTCATTGTGGTACAGAGTTTTTGTTAAGGAAAATAATTTGGTCGATGCAAGACGATGACAGTCTGTTGCGAAGCTTCGTAACAATCAAACCTGCTGCCGAGAAGATTCTTTCCGACGGAACAGATGTTGACGGAACAGCTAAATACCGGCGCGCAAGAACCGAGAGTCTTGAATATTTATCGGAATTATCTTTTCACCACGCAAGAGAATCAGTTACTGGCATTTGACAGTTTTCGAGTCATTACATCGTTTGAAAAACTTCCAAACTTTAGATGTAGGAGGTGGCATTTTCACAGCCCTATCTCTCGAAATTCAATTCAAACACACTTTTAATAGTTCAATACTTTAAATTCGAATTGTGTTCATACCAGTTTAATCACTTTGTTTGGTTAACATTGTTAAACCTACAAGCTAGTGTTTTGCCGGGGGAATAAACAGATCAGAGATCAATTACCATTTAATTGACCAATAATTGTTATGTAAACATATGCCAAGCGCTGGTTTATGTGTACGATTTCTATTATATCTAACATTAATTATTTATTGTCCGGAAAATTTTATCATTATTTTCATAAAAAAAAGTTTTCCGAGTAACCGAATACCGATTTTGGTATTCGATAATCGGATGTTCGAGCGAGTACCCGGTTAACCGGGTACTCGTTGCCATCCCTACTTTTTAGTATAAACTAGATGTACCTTTGTTTATTTTCTTTCGCTTCCTTT
>FXLX01000438.1 GCA_900180385.1 uncultured Candidatus Thioglobus sp.
CTTTAACTTGGCTAACCTCATCTTCAGTTAAATCGCCCAATAATTGTGACAACTTTGTCGAGTTATGAATGCTATTTATTCATTATTTATGATCTTCTTTAGAAATGGGATAGTTTTAAATGTACATGTATACACGTTTTTCCCTTCATATAAATGTCAAAAATAGTAATATTTGGTTGAAATAATATACCATTTCTCCAAGTTCTTAAAAATAAAACAGAATAATATATTTTTATCTTCCAATGATATGCTCTTTCGACACTTCGTTTATTTTTACTTTACTAAGTTGTTAGTTAAACGTTCTTAGTTTTAATTAAAAGTTGTTTCCTTTTCAGTTAAACATCCAAAATAGGTATTTTTATCACTTGCTTTTGGGTAACTCAAATTTTAGGAATATAGCTGTTTAGTGGGTTTGTTCTTTTACGCATTTATTCTTCATAACCACCAACAATGACAAACGCTATTTTCAAGCATTGGCGATTTTTGTAAATAAAAAATCTGTAATATAGGTCTACCCTTGGAGAATGAGCGGATTAGCATTATATAGCGTCTTAATACCATGAAGGGGGTCTCAGCAAGGATACAGAGAATGTTTTGGTGTTCAAAACGTGATACATGATATTGAATTCTGTGTAGGATAATGCATTTGGTTACAAATAATAATAATACTGAGGGAATACCCTCACCCGTCTTTAAATGAATCATTGAAGGGATCGGGAAAGTATTTTTGTGTTTTTGAAAAAACATTTAAACACTTCATTTGTTACAGTTATCATTGATTTCCTACTATACATGTATACATATATATCATATGCTTCATGT
>FXLX01000439.1 GCA_900180385.1 uncultured Candidatus Thioglobus sp.
ACTATTCTTTAGTTCGAGAATTACAAGCAGTTATTACACAGCCGTATGAGGATGGTTCATGGGAAGAATGAATATTTGTAGACGTCTTTCCTCACGTTTGGGGGACGAAACTTGTGCTCTTCTCTGGTTCTGGTGTCACCAGCCACTAAGTAAGTCTGTGCAGGGATAGTCCATGTTGGATCTTGTACAGGTGGACTAGTCTGATCTTTACTCTTCTAACCTGCAGAGGCTCCCATTGTAGTTGTTGGACCATCGGTGTCACGCTACCAGGATGTCGGTCGTGGTAATTCCTGGTTACAAATCTGGCTTTGTACTTTCTCGACTTGTTGGATGTTTCCTGAGTTCCATGGGTCCCATGTTGAGCAGGCATATTCCAAGGTTGGTCTTACTAGTCCTTGATATGCTGCTGCTCTGGCTGAAGATTTGCAACCTCTCATATTTCGTCTTAGGAAACCCAGTGTTCTATTGGCCTTGGCAGTGATGGTGTTGATGTGATCATCCCATCGTAGGTCTTTACTGATGGTAACTCCAAGATATTTGCTGGAGTCGACTTCTTGGAGCATGTGTCCGTGGATGATATGCCGAGCGTTGATAGGTTTACGCTTGTTGGAAACTCGTATCACCACACACTTTTCTGGATGGAAGGCCATCTGCCATCTATTCTCCCATTCTTCCATTGAGTTGAGGTCGTTCTACTATATAAATCCTTGGTTATATTATGAAACGGTCAGTTATATTAAGAAAACAAGTCAGTTAAATTAAGAATTTTTCTGTTATTACATGTACATCCAATCAGAATCGAGCTTTTCATGATATGTCC
>FXLX01000440.1 GCA_900180385.1 uncultured Candidatus Thioglobus sp.
ACGCAGAAAGTCGTATTAGACGTGTTACATCCTCCTGCGCAGACGTTATATCCGGAGTCCCACAAGGTACTGTGATAAGTCCATTGCTGTTTTTAACCTTCATAAATGACTTGCCAGAACACACTACATCTGATGTTTGACTCTTCGCAGACGACTGTCTGTTGTACAGACATATCCGAAATGATGAAGATGCAGCAGCCTTACAGAAGGACCTAACATCACTACAGCAATGGGAAGAAACATGGCGGATGAAGTTCCATCAGCAAAAATGTAATGTCATTCATGTAACCAACAAACGTAATCCCATCACACACAGTTATAAGTTACATGATCACATACTGGAAGTAATGGAAAACAGCAAATATCTAGGAGTTACTATCAACAACAAGCTGAACTGGACCCAACATATAACCAACATCAAAGGCAAAGCCAGTAGGACCTTGGGCTTTTTACAGAGAAACCTCCGTGGATGCAAATCAAATGTTAAGTCAACCGCCTATATCACCATGGTGAGACCGACATTAGTATATGCAGGCACAGTATGGGACCCACACCATCAGGTCCACATCAGATCACTCGAGGGGGTCCAGCGAAGAGCCGCCAGATTTGTTAGCGGTAACTTTTATGACCGCACTCCAGGTTGTGTAACAGCGATGATAAACCACCTCAAATGGGACCCCCTAGAATATCGCCGGTTCACATCACGGCTAGTCATGTTCTACAAGATCACACATGACCTCATTGACATCAATGCACCATCCTACTTACTACCAGGTGATGCTAGAACAAGGGGCACAAATAGATATCGTCAACCAACAAC
>FXLX01000441.1 GCA_900180385.1 uncultured Candidatus Thioglobus sp.
GCTGCGATTTTTGGCTGTATGACTGTCAACTGACCACCCTTTATGGAAAGGTCGCCGCTAAGTTGAGAGTCAGTTGAGAGCTCTCGGACCGACTTTAGGAGGACATACAAATCAATATATTCCCCTGCCCA
This sequence comes from uncultured Candidatus Thioglobus sp., assembly GCA_900180385.1. Classification (GTDB taxonomy): domain Bacteria; phylum Pseudomonadota; class Gammaproteobacteria; order PS1; family Pseudothioglobaceae; genus Thioglobus_A. Next base: position 132 of record FXLX01000441.1, read on the forward strand.
AATTTTTTCCTTAATTTTTAATGGAATGTGAGCGCTAATCGGGTCAGTGAAACTAGGTGTAAATGTTGGCATTTGGCTCTCATGTACAACACTCATTCCCATCAAACCCCGAGAACCCCCAGAAAACTCTAAAGTTGTACCTTGTTGTAACGTACCATTGGACTGGCTGCGTGGATCTGCATTATACTGTGCTCTAGTACTGATAGGCGCCATGGAGACATCATTTTGCATGCTCGGTTGTGAAACGGCTGCCCTTTGGTAAATCAATTCATAGTCTGTATTTTGTGCTGGCTCCACTGGACGAGTCTCGGTGCCACTAACTTGTGTATGGCGAAGGGTTTCGCCTGAACTTTCCGCACTGATGTGGTCATGTGTCCGTGCATCATGCATGGTCTGAGTGTGTGAAGGGTTTCTTCCGGGCCATCCTGATGTAGACGGTGTCGGTGCGTTCATGCTCGTGTCATTCTGACGATTGTTACCATCATTGTGTGTTTGTATGTCGGTAAAAGTTCTGGTGTTACTACGTGGTACCACTCTGTTTCTTGTCTCTGCTGTCTGTTTGAAGTTTTTTGTCGTTTTGGTCCCGATCCTTGTGTCATCTGTGATTTTGCAGATTGTTTCCTCTGCCTTTTTGGAGGTTTCATTTCGTTGAAGGTGGTGGGTTCAAATCGATTTGAATTTGTTTTG
>FXLX01000442.1 GCA_900180385.1 uncultured Candidatus Thioglobus sp.
GTATTAATTGGCAGTATGTGGGAGTATATATTCAACCCGTATACCCTTTTTGTCCCCGCCGCGAAGCGACGGAGTGACATAGTAATGGTCTGCGTTCGTCCGTCCGTCCTTCCGTCCTTGTGCAAACATGTATCTTAAAGTAGTGTTACTAGAAATTAAGGTATAAAACAACAAAGTACCGAAATTGCAGGAAATAATGATTTTTTTTCTAGTTTAACCCGTACGTTTTTTCCTACATGTAATATGCATAAAACATTTGTTAGATGATCTTTTATGATATTATATTATTTTTTTGTTTCTGATGCGTGTATGTATCCCTACATTGTGTAAGTACCAATCTTTGGAATTTCTACACTAACAAGACTGTTTATTCCTCTACAGTATACCACTTGGTTAAAATCTCTAAGGAGACCCCCATCTGGTAAAGGGTACTTGTATATGTCGAGCCATGGAACACGGTATTCTGGAATTACATAGATGTAGAATTTGGTACGCGTATGCTTAAGTTGTTGCGGTAGTTGATTGGAGTTTTCAATATTCCATAATAATTGGTATATATTTGAGGTTACACTCCGTATTTTGCGACCATCAGTTGTACATTAGAACGTCCGTTTAATGATTTTATGTATTCTCTTTTTAATGGAATGTACTTGTCCCTCACAAAACTTAATTTCAGATGTGCTTTTATGTTTTCTAATCCCTTTCTCAGAGATCGTCTCTTTTGTGTCGTACCAAAAGGGACTCTTTCAGTATTTCGTAAAGAGTAAATGACAAGTCTAAGACTATTTTGAAGTGTTTGTTAAGCAAAAAAATCCCAG
>FXLX01000443.1 GCA_900180385.1 uncultured Candidatus Thioglobus sp.
TGTGGTTGGAATCCGGAACAGAACAGTACATACATAAAATTCGCCAAGAATAATTAATGTACGTGAAATTGATCGAAATTATTTGATTCTAACCATTAATAAACGATTATTTACCATGAAAGTAGAAAATCACGATACAACAAAACTAGGAAACCAACATGAAAATCTTTTAAAAAGGGAAATACAAAGAATGTGAACAAATATCAAACTTTGTTTAACAACGTACGTACACGTGTACTATAGTTTCCTCATTCAACAGTTATATTGTACGTATGCTATGCGTATTTACTAATTACAAAATTATTGAAAATATTGATTTTTGCTCATGGAGAACATAAGAAAAAATTAATAAGAATGTATTCAATTTTATTTTATATTCGCATTCACAGTTAGTAACAGGTGCCCGTGACCCAGATATGATTGCAACGTTGTCCTTGTCTTATTTCAACGTAATGACGTGATCACTTTAGTAATTTAGTAAGATGTCAGAAGATGGTTACAACTTATGATGCATTTGTTGTTAACTTGAGGAATATTGTTATACAAATAAAAAATAATTATTGTTGGATAATTAGATAGAAATTGTGTTTGAAATAATAGTTTACATAGGTTACAAACGTCTAAGCGATAATAAAACGCTCCGCTAACCACCGTTGGTACTCGAGCGACACCTGTTGAGTAAATTTGGGTGAATGGTCTCCATTGAATGGTTCAAATGTTTCTTAAAAAGATGAAATTCAAAAATTGGTGGGTCACATTCCAAATAAAAAAGATACAAGTAAAATTATACAAGAAAATAGACAAAAAAGGGAGTTAA
>FXLX01000444.1 GCA_900180385.1 uncultured Candidatus Thioglobus sp.
AGTAAAACTACCATACAAAAGATGTATTGCAAGATTCTTTATTTAGTTGTTTTTTATTGTGCGTTTATTTTTTTTAATTTTTTTTAAATTTGTGATAATTACTTTTTAGATTTATGAATAAATCAAATTAGTACAGGTAACTTAGTGAAGCCAAGTAATTATTGGTGTTTTAATTGGTTTATGACACCCAAATCACTTTTAATTAGATTAAATGATTTGATTATCAGGTGATTGTGTAAGTGTGTGTTGTCTTGAATTTACTTTTCTGGAGCAATCTGCACAGTGGTCTGTCCCCATTGTGAGAATGATAATGAATGAAAACAAACTCCATGTTCTTTTATTGTCTATGAACCAAAGATCAAAGAAATTTACTCGTTTTTGTGATGGAATTTATCAAAATTCCATGTACTGCAATCGGTTAATTATATCTTAATTACTATGTACATGCTTTTTTCTTTTTATCAACCCAAGCCCATATTCTTTGGGGGAAACTAAGATTAAAGCATTGAGGGTTTAATAATCTTTGTAAATTAAAACCAAATTCTTTAAAATTATTTAACTTTCCTCAAGTAACTGGCAAAAACTTCCAAATGATAATAATAATCTTATCTAATTATTATGTCCCCAAAATGATAGTAAACATTATAAACAATATGATATTATTATCTAACTGATGTGATTATAGTCTTATCTGAAGACTTAATATTATGATATTATGTGTTATCTCTATGTTTATATATGCTTGTGAATGTATTGGATTCCTTGGTAGCTAGCAGTAGCCACTAAGTATTCAAAGTAATAGTGCTACGAATTAT
>FXLX01000445.1 GCA_900180385.1 uncultured Candidatus Thioglobus sp.
GCTGTAATCTAATACCACACAAATTGTAATAACTCATATTTGTGTATTTGTGAATCTTCAGCAGAAGAAAGATGTCTCTGCCAATTTGCTCAACGGTCCAACTATATATAGCTAGGGAATGAAAATATAGCACAAACGTAAATTGCCACTGATAGTCAAAAACTGAAGAAAGTAAAGGCTGTAATTATTATTTGCCAGACCTCAAATCAGATTGCAACAATGGAGGAAAGCTACTGTAGTTCAAAGTTTATTTTTTAATTGGATATGTGTTAACGTTTGTAAACACATGTCTGTATGTAAATAAACAGTTCGATAGATCGTAATATTAACCCGGTGTCGAGTATAAAATACCAATGCGGATGGATAAATATCTGAAGCGTCTACGTGCATTTCAACGAATTTTGAATTGCAATCTTCGCATATATGAACATATTTGATATGAGAACTATGATTTTATGTCACAGAAATGAGAAAAAATAAATCAAAAGTTCGTTTTGTTGAAAGTAGCTTCGGACAAAAAGTTTGGTCAACATTTCCCGTAGCACAGTACCGCATTGCGTCCCCTTACCAAAATGGCGCCATTGTTGTTTGTTTACGAAAAACAAATACAAATAGTTTTATTTTAAGCCGGGCATATATAAACAATAAACAAAAGCTCTAATGAACGAAATTAAAGTTTCTATAAACCGTAATGGATTACTTTCCAAGAAAATCACTTTCAAAATACTTAATAACGGATACGATAGATTTCAATAAACATGTGCACGATATCGACATTTTCATAAATGACAAGTGGAGAAAATATGCAACAACCA
>FXLX01000446.1 GCA_900180385.1 uncultured Candidatus Thioglobus sp.
AATATATCATGTTTTAAATCTAGAATTAAAGAAAAAAACTGTTAAATCTCCGGAGTATTATGGTGAAGGGTCCAGAAAACTAAGCATACTCCATGCTAGACTACGACATCAATGTAGCTCATTGAATTCTGATTTATATCGCATAAACATTACAAATGATCTAATATGTCTATGTGGTGCACCGTATGAAGATTCAATTCATTATCTAATGGAATGTCCATTATACCAAAACGAAAGAGATTGTCTTTTTAGAAACTTAAGAGAAACCCCCAAAAATATAGAAACATTACTCTTTGGAAGCGATGAAATAAATATAAGTGAAAATTGTATGATCTTCAATAAAGTTCGAGCATATATTAGACAAACAAAAAGATTCTAATCAGTGGTCGGTCATCTGGTCTACATCAACATCAATTTATTTCCCATGTTTCACTATATTGTGTTAAATATTATTTATATTTGTGTATGTGCTATTTTTGTTGACATTATTATATGTGTATTATTTGTAGGGAGAGGACAGTCCATAAGTTGTGATAACTTTTTGTCCAATCCCATTGCTGTTTTATTTGCAATAAAATAATATTAAACTAATACGGGTTGAATATATACGTTTATTCAAACCAGAAATAACAGAGTTCAAACGTATGGGTGGCCGACATTAGGACAAACGGACCTTCGGACTAACGGACCTTCGGACTAATGGACCTTCGGACTAACGAACCTTCGGACTAATGGACCTTCGGACTAACGAACCTTCGGACTAATGCCACGTAACCGGAGAACCTAGTCTCAGTGCCCTTTCTTGAACGATCG
>FXLX01000447.1 GCA_900180385.1 uncultured Candidatus Thioglobus sp.
AACGTTTTGGTTGGTCAATTTTGAATTTTTGGACACTACAGACCGCGGAGCATGCTGTTCCGTGTTCCGTTGCCGTCATGCTCCACGGTCTGTAGTGTCCAAAAATTCAAAATTGGCCAATGAAAACGTTCAAAATAACTAGCTTGCACCGAGTTCAAAGTGTCCGCACCTGTTCCGAGTATACGAATACCCGGCGTGATAAGGAAATCAGGGGAGTCACAGCTCCAGATAGATAATTTCAAGTGACATCTCCCTTTAATTTACACTCACTGCTTAGAAACTATTTGAAACTTTTTGGAGAAGATTCATGCGTTTTAATACACTTCATCACATTCACAAAATGCTTCAAAATTGTTGACGGAAAAGCTTCCTAAATACTCAAAACCCAGGAGCTTCCGGGGGCTGTGTCCCCGGAGCCCCCTACCAGGGCATAGCCCTGGACCCGCTGGAGACCTTAAGCGGTCCCCAGACCCCTCGCCGACTTTCGTCCCCCCTAACACAAAATCCTGGATCCGCCCCTGGGCACTACAGGTAGTATGGCACCTGTCTCATATTAGACGTTTGACTCATAATCATAGACTAGTAAAATACATGTACATGTCTATGCGTAGATGCGATGCTCGCCTGTAGGCTGTGCCTAATCCATATTAGTTCGTTAATGAAATAAAATACGATTTCCTTACATAGGCATCGTTTTTAATTAACATCATCTTTGCCTCCGGTTGTTTGTAGGAGGATTCGTTTCTTATTTGCATTATTTGTGTTTGTTTGCGTGTAATGGTGTTCCACGCATATTTTGGTATGTAGCCGG
>FXLX01000448.1 GCA_900180385.1 uncultured Candidatus Thioglobus sp.
TTCTTCAAAAGTTTCAAGGCGATAGTCTTTCCACTCCTTGCTTTCTCTATCAGAATTACTGGAAAGGATATTATGTGCTTCATCTACGATTATGTGTAATGAATGGCTTTTATTGTTGTCTTTTTTCTTCTTATCATACAACTCTTTCACTAAAAGCATTGGTAACATTTTACGAATATCTATATTAACATTTCGCAAAGAAACAACTGTTAAATTCTTTTCATTTTTATTTTCATTTGAATCATCGTCCTTTATTGTTAAAACTTTTTCTAAATCTAATATTCGTTTTTCAAGCCTTTTAATTAGTGGTGATAAATTTTCAATATTTGAATATCCTTTCACTATTTCACTATTTCACTATTTCACTATTTCACTGTAATAATGAAATATTATTTTTAGTTTAATATTTTCAATATCTGATAAGTTTTTAATAATAATATCACCTAAGCACTCAAGCGTTCTTCTCAAAACCACATCTAAATTACTATTTGCATAAACACTATTTATGTAATATGTGTTCTGTTGTCCATGATAATGCAGGATACTTCTTAGGCTATTGACCTCTATATTTTTTGTTAAAAACTCATTAATATTATCTAAAAAATTAAAAATTACTCCTTTTTCAACATTTCTAGATTCATTAGATAAAAACTCTTTTATCAGACCTTGAATAGAAACTTTTGAAATATTAGTTTTTTTGATAGTTCTACTTAAAAATGGCTGTTGAGTTTTTTCTGTAGCACTTAAAAATATAGACCAAAAAGTAGCATTTTCTATTGTAGATTTTGTTATTGGAAGCTTATCTCTT
>FXLX01000449.1 GCA_900180385.1 uncultured Candidatus Thioglobus sp.
TCTTCTTTAGATGATTTTCCATATTTCTTATTATGGAAAAACAGAGGTGTGCAGTTTGTGAGTGATCTTATTAATCATGAAAATAAGCAATTTTATAGTTTTGAGCAAATTCAAGAGAAATTAGAAACTAACAATTTCCTGATGTTTTATAGATTGATTGCTAGAATTCCGAAAGCTTTCAAAGATTGCTTAAAAGAAAACCTTTTAGATATTCATTTTGATACACATGGTACAACTGCTACTTTTGTAAAAAAAATTGTATCTAATAAAAAAGCTAAATTTATATACAGAAGTCTTATAGATAATATTGTCCAAAATCCAACTGACAAATTTTTGAAATGGGAAAAATTGTTGGATATAGAGATTACTGATTGGTCAGAATATTTTGTAATTATGAAAAGATCATGCAGAGACACCTATTTGAGAAACTTTCAGTTTAAATTTCTGCATAGGATTATAGCTACGAATTCATTTTTGTATAAAATAAAATTAAAAGATACACACTTATGTACCTTTTGTAAAGCAAATGATGAAACCATTGAACATTTGTTCTTTGATTGTCCTATATCTTATCGATTGTGGCAATTTATTTCGAACAGATTTAAACTATATTTTGTTAATTTTGTTTTGAACAAAGAAAACATTTTCCTTGGCTGTAAAGATGAAAGTTTATTGCTGAATTTATTGATAATACTTACAAAAAACTATATTTACAAATGCAAACTCAATGAAGCAAACACAAATACAATTGAGTTAAAAAATAAGATTAAGAAGTATCAATCTTTTGATCAGTATATATCAAAGAAAA
>FXLX01000450.1 GCA_900180385.1 uncultured Candidatus Thioglobus sp.
ATGAAATGTTTGCATTTAGCCCCCCCTTTTTTCGTCCCATAAAATGAGTTCACATCATTCTTAATTTTGTTAATTCATGCTTTAACCCCATAAATTATGTAGTTTAAGGCATGAAATAAGTTTTTGTATATAGATCTACAGTTGAAATTCCTTCTAATTCCATCAAATATGCAAAAATATGATTTATTGATATTCAAGTTTTGGAATTTCTTATGGTACAAAACTATAATTTCCCCCAAAACTCAATAAAAATATGCTTCCACATCATTTTTTCCCACTGTTTAAGTAAGCTGGATGTTCAAATGTACTGTTACAGCCAAATAATACTCTAAAACATGAAATCCAAATTGACAATTTGAAAAATTTACAGAAAATGCTAAGCAGTGAAAATAATTTTTCTGGGATCACTTAAATTATCAGGTTTTTACTACATAATTTTCAATTAAAACTGCTCTCTATAGCCTTATATTATTCTATGAGTACATTGTACATGTATTCTAACTGAAACTATCAAAATTTACCAGGAAAAAATTGTAGGATTGAAAAAAATCCAATCATGATATCGCCATATTCTATATTTGGAGTCAACAAACTGGTGCATGATGAAATTTTTAAAATTCTTAATATCAACCATATTTTCAATATTATATGCCCTTCTACTGCAAAAACACATTCAATAACATATTCCCAATAATTATAAAGTCATAAATAAAAATAAAATGAGTTGCAATACCCTCTGTCCATGTATATCCAGTGTTTGGGAGCAATATTTCAAAATATTACATAACATGCATTTTGACCATGTA
>FXLX01000451.1 GCA_900180385.1 uncultured Candidatus Thioglobus sp.
TTTATTATTGTGATACTATATTATTGGAGAGAATATGATTTATGAAATTGAGTTGTTGTTTTTGCTTATTATGTTCACTACAAAAAAAATCATTTATCTGAGAATCAAATGCTCAAATTTTGTATGAATAGTAATTCATTAAAAGTATTAAGAGTAACTTGCTCTTACATTAATAATTGTCTAACTCTTAGAAATGAGATTATTCAGTATTCATAATAGTGTCATATTATTGTGTTTTCTATTCATAGACATGAACTGTAACTTCACTTTGGGCCTTGTAATTGTGTTTGTGCCAATAAAATATTTGTATTTGTATTTGTATTTGTATTTGTAATGAATAAAAGCCTACAAGGCCGTTTCCGTGAGGTCATACACAACAACTACACATTATATTACTTTGTTTACATGTATACACAAATATGCGATGAAAACGCACTCATCTGGGGTTTTCCCCGACGGATGTTCCGGCCACCTCCCACGTGAAATTTTGACGACGTAAACAACCAATATTCGTATTCATATGTGAAGGGGGCTAAACGGAACAGCCGTTGTGTGGCGGATTCTAAGGTCGCCTAGGGTCATAAAAATTACCGTATTTGTCATATTAGAAAAGAAATAATTCATGGCAGCCGTAGATTTGTGTACATTTAACCATGGGTTGGGCATTTATATTCGTATTTTATCCCTCGCTAGCGCTCGGGAAAAAATAATCGAATATAAATGCCCAACCCATGGTTAAATGAGCACAAATCTACGGCTGCCATGAATTATTTCTTAATTAACCATGGGTTGGGCATGTATATTT
>FXLX01000453.1 GCA_900180385.1 uncultured Candidatus Thioglobus sp.
ACTAATGCGATTTCTATATGATAAAGTTTGTCAGTGACTTGCGGCAGGTCGGTGGTTTTTTCAGGGAACTCCGGTTTCCTCCACCACGGGCCGAATAAAACTGACCGTCACGAAACAAGAAGTGTACTGTTTCATTTCAACGGTAATACAAGCTATTTAACAACCTCTACACTAAATACAAAATATATTTGGGCGGTGTTGATTAAATTACATGATAGTGCTACATATGATGATAGAAGAAAATCATATGAATGGTTAAAGCACCAAGCATTAAAATGCAACTTATCTCTTTGAAGGTTTACTTTTTAAGGAATCAATCTTATCGGGACAAATCCGCGAATCAGAAGCAATAATTAAACTGTTGAACTTTCTTGCATAAGGTTCTTGAAATCCGGACACGTATTATACGAGTGATTGTTGTTTAACGCCAACTCAGCAATTTTTCAGCTATATCATGGCGAGAACAAGTTAATTTTCAATGAGATGATGATGAGGTCCACTTTGTACTAGACCAACATGCTTAGTTGGATTTTTATAGTGCTAGCTCACTGAAACAACAGTCCTCAGGTAGACATGTCGCTCCACTCCGACACATTATCCTGATTCCGAGCCAACCAGTCTTTGCTCTTTCTCCTTAATGCTGCATGCTTAGCGGAGAAGCAACAAATACCAATTTTATAGTCTTTGGTTTGACCTGACCGGGGCTCGAACCCACGATCTACCGCACTCGAGGCGAGCACGCTAACCATTACACCACCGATGCGGTTTATTCGCAATAAGAGAAATCAAACTGTCCATGATGA
>FXLX01000454.1 GCA_900180385.1 uncultured Candidatus Thioglobus sp.
ACTGGGAAAAAACGCAATGGCCCTGAATTGGTACAGGCATTTCCAAAGAAATGGTGGGTTGAATCAGATTTTACGGCGCCAAACCTCCCGCTTCCATTACGGTTAAAAGGTTCCGGTTGTCACTATTAACCAGGTAAAATTAAATGGGGAATTTAATCATTGATCTTTTAAAGGTAAGTTTCAAATTTTAAATGCCTGTTCATTAGATTTGGCTCTCTGCCACATGTGCACAGCGCCTCTGAAAAATGAATATCCCATGTATCGCACCGAAAATTCGGTAACGTTTTTCACGGGCATTTTGTGGTTAAACTAAAGGGTATAAAAGGAACAGGTTTGAAGCTTGACTTTTATTACTAAGTTGATATTCTACCATGCCAAGGTTAGACCCTGCCACTCGAAATCGCTATCGGTCGTCTCCAAGCCGGAGAGTCCCAAAATCAGGTAGCACGAACTCTGAATGTTAACCAGAGCACCATTTCCAGGCTATGGAACAGATTCCAACAAACTGGTTCAACGAATGACTACCAAAGGAGTGGAAGACCTCGCATAGCTACTCCTGGGCAAGATCGGTACATCCGGGTCTTTCATCTACGGAATCGAACCGTTGCCGCATCAACCACTGCAGCCGGAATACCTGGATTGCGAAGAATCAGCTCACAAACAGTCCACAACCGGCTTCGACAGCATGGCATTAGACCCAGAAGGCCGTATTTCGGAGCGATATTGACGCCGTTACACAGACGTAAAAGAGTCCGTATGGAAAAAGCCCAATAATATTGGTAACGGTTTAACGAGAGTACT
>FXLX01000455.1 GCA_900180385.1 uncultured Candidatus Thioglobus sp.
GTTGTACTTATTATATGACATTCTTTTTTTGTAGATTGCTCTTTTGAGATTTTTATTCATGAATGGGACTGGTTTATCTACAGGTTTTTTCTTTTTCATTGGGGCATGTTTATTAATTACAGAAATAAATTCTGATTCAAAATTCTCATATGCTGAATTTACATTATCACACTTGTCAACAATTGAGTTTAAATTTTTTTGCTCTAAATCATTTAAAAAAAATTCTTGGTCGAAGTTTTTAAAGCTCCTATATTCTACACACTTTTTATTTATTCTAGGAATTGTTCCTTTGATTTGAACCGATATAATGTTATGAACGTCGCTCAAGCCACAATTAAAGTTTTGTATATTTTGACAGAAAGTTGATCGATTTGTCAAAATAACATCATTAAGAGTTGCAGGGGCACCTTTAGTAAAACAAGTAGGACTTTTAACAAGGTTTACAAAATCAAAAATATCATTTATAAAGATATTAAACATCACAGGCCCCAGAATGGATCTTTGGGGCACTCCTTTGTATATATCAAGAAAAGAACTACAAACAGACCCTATTTTAACACACTGTTTTCTTCCAGTAAGATAGCTTTGTAATAATTTTAAAGAATTTTCTGATACACCATAGTTTTCTAATTTCAATAGTAAAAGGTTATGGGGAAGGCAGTCAAAGGCCTTTGATAAGTCCATTAAGATGGCAGCGACATATTGGTTATTATCTAACAGATTCTTCCAATCTTCAATTATTCTAATTAGAGTGTCTTGACAGCTGTAACCTGATCTAAATGCTGACAACAATATATTAA